>JBAVGI010000563.1:0-2909 GCA_049684755.1 Candidatus Sulfotelmatobacter sp. | reverse complement strand
GGAGCCGCAACCGCCTGCGGCAACCGCTTCCTGCTAACAGTCTTTGCCGCAGTCGCAGGTCTCACCAGCCACCCCGCCACGCTCCCGCACACATCGCACGCCGCGCAACCCTCCCACTTCGGAGTCTCTCCAAAGTGCGTACAAATCTGCCGGTGCCGGCATTTCCTCGACTCCACAAATTCCCGGATAATGCGATAGCGCTCCCACGCCCGATTCCGCTCCTCCGCATCCGTGATCTGGTTGGCAAAAAATCCCAGCAGCCCCGCATCTTTTTTCTGCCACAGCAAAGCGCAATCCGCAGTCGCGCCATCGCGCCCTGCCCGACCCGCTTCCTGGTAATACTGCTCAATCGATTTCGGCAGCGACAAGTGAATCACCGCCCGCACCGCCGCCTTGTTAATCCCCAATCCAAACGCGATCGTGCCCACCAAAACGCGAACTTCATCCGACATCCACCGTTCCTGGCTCTTCCGCCGCTCTTCGCCTCCCATCTTTCCGTGATATCCCACCGCGGCAATATCGCGATCCGCCAGAAAATCCACCGTCTCTTCCACGCGATTAATCGTCGGCGAATAAACAATCACATTGCTGCCCGCGTAGCTCTCGAGCGCCGCGACCAGCAACTCCATCTGCTCCAGCCCTTCACACTCCCGCACCAGATACCTCAAGTTCGACCGGTAAAAGCTGGCAATATATTTATCGGGATTGCGCAATTGCAGTTGCGCCAGAATGTCATGCCGCACATGCCGCGTCGCACTCGCGGTGAACGCCGCAATCGGACGATCCGGAAACTTACTGCGCAGCTTATTCAACTGCCGGTACTCCGGACGAAACTCGTGCCCCCACTCCGAAATGCAATGCGCCTCATCGATGGCAAAAAACGTTACCGGCACCTGCTGCATCCAGCCCATCGTGTCACCCCGCGCAATCCGCTCCGGCGACACATACAACAAGCGGTAAGCCCCTTCGCGCGCGTTCGACATCACCGCTTTCTGCTCCGCTTCGTTCATCGTGCTGTTCAGCACCGCCGCCGGAATCCCCATCTGCGCCAGTTGCGTCGCCTGATCCTGCATCAATGCGATCAGCGGAGAGATCACCACCGCCGTCCCTTCCGAAACCACTGCCGGCAACTGGTAGCACAACGACTTGCCGCCGCCCGTCGGCATCACCACACACGTATCCCGCCCCGCCAGCAGACTGCGCACGATGCGCTCCTGCAGCGGACGAAACGCGCTGTAGCCCCAATAACGTTTTAGCGGCGTAAGTAGATCGGCTTCCATCGTGAAATCAAGAGTATCGTGGGGCGAATGTAAGGAGAAGAAAATTCGATAAGTCTCTATAGATACTTTCCAAATCAGGAACGCACGAGTTCCCTGAAAAAGGCAGCTATTGGTTTTACCCTGTGCTCCTCTGTGTCCCCTGTGGTAAAGATTTTTCGCCCGCAAACTTCACCGCAGGATAAGCCCGCGCAAATCCGGCCCACACCACCGCAATCACCAGAAAGCACAACACGCTTCCCTCCGGCCCAACCCTTCCACCGGTAAGCCATGCGGGCCCATGAAATGACGACTTCAGCAGATGCCCCGGGAAAACCGTCCCGCTATCCGGCACCGAATAAAAAAATGTCTCTCCCCAATCCCACGCCGCATGAAATCCCACCGCAAACCACAAGTTCCCCGTGCGCCGCAAAGTCAAACAAAAGAAAAATCCAATCGCCGCCGCCGCCAGCAAACCGGGCCATTGCTCTCCGCCATTTCTGATGTGGATCAGTCCAAACATGCACGAGAGCACCACAGCCGCCGGCCAGAAACCCATGGCCCGGGTTAAGGTAAATTGCGAATACCCGCGCAACAGGAATTCTTCAAAGAATCCCACCAGCAAAAAAAATACCGCCCAAAAAAGCGCGAACCGCACCATGCGCGCCCCATGCATCGCCAGATGTCCCACATCAAAAACTCGCAAGCCGTACATCAAAGCCATCAGCAACGTCATGCTCGCAAATCCCCACAGAGTCCCCGTCCAAAATAATTGTCCAAATGCCGCGCGCCCCGGCAGTCCATACACTCCCCACGTCCGCCGCTCCAGCCTGCCCAGCAGCACCGCCGGAGCCACTGCCGCGCACAACAGCCCAAACTCCTCCAGCAGCATCGACCACAGCCCGTTCGCGCCCAGTTCGACCGACGCCGCCCAATGGAGAACGAAATATTGCAGCACGTAAAACATCGCTACATAAAACGCAAATCCCCATCCCGGCCGCAGTCCATCCGGACCCGAAAAGACCGTTCGCACATACGAAGGCTGCAGCGAAAAATCCGGCGATCCGTTGGATAATTCGGGAGTCCCCGCTCCTGAAATCGGAACCTTCTCTTCCTCACTCGAAATGTTCATTCCGTCATCCATTGCAAACTGCAATCCTGTGGTGTGAAAGGCACGAACCGTCAGACGTGCCTTGAAAGGGCGCGGCTCCATCCGCGCCATAGATCTCCAGAAATCGATATGCCTTTAGGCGCTGTATCCCTATAAGTTTCCGCAAACCGCCCCGCTCATGGTAAAACACTTCGGCTCGCCCTTATGACCGGATTTTTCACGCGCCAACGCTTCGGCCGCCCGCAGTTTCTCGCCGGAGCCTTGCTCCTGCTTTTTCTGGCGCAAGCAATTTGGCTAGTCCACTCCGAGCTACGCACGTCAGAATCCAGAAGCCTTAGCGCCTCCGAGCAAGTCCGCATCGCCGCCGGCTGGCGCCAAATTCATGGTGGCCCGATCGCGGGCGCACCATTTCCAGATGCTCTTTTTCCCGATGCCCCGGGCGCGCTCCCCATAGAGATTTCCCGCGACGATTCCGGCTTCGATACCGAGCACTCCCCGCTCATCTCGCTAGTAACCGCCGCGCCCCTGCTCGCCTGGCCGCA
>JBAVGI010000562.1:0-19127 GCA_049684755.1 Candidatus Sulfotelmatobacter sp. | reverse complement strand
GCCCGTTTCTCGAGCCTTGCCAGGGGAAACTCCGCCAGCAGTGATACTGGATTCTGATTCAGCTGTTGCCAGCGCAACGGATCCAGATCGCGAAACAGACTCGCGGTATCGTGGTCCCAACTCCACCAGAGATTGCGGGCCAGAGTCCACAGCCGCTCCTGAGCGGGAGCGATGAAGCGATCGAGCGTGCGCGCTTCGCTCACCACCGGCGCCACCTGAGCCGCCGCCTCGGTGAGCATGTGAATTTCATTCTCGCGGAAGAGGCGGGGCTCCATGGTTTGCACCACCAGAACGCCCTGCAAAACTCCACGGTCGATCAGAGGAACGCCGAGAAACGATTGGTACTCATCTTCACCGGCTTCGGAAAAATACTTAAAACGGGGATGCGTGTGAGCTTGCTCCACGGCTACCGGGCGCACTTGCTCGGCTACCAGTCCGGCGAGACCTTCGTGGATCGCCATGCGCAACTGGCCGATACACTCGCGCCGCAGGCCGACCGTCGCGGCCAGCACCAGATTGGCTCGATCCGGCTCCAGCAGATACGCTGAACAAACGTCGGTGTCGAAACGCTTGGCAATCAAGGCCACAACGTTCATCAGCGTCTCGGCCGGTTGACCTTCCTCGGCGGCGAGGTTGGCAATCTCCTCCAGGGTGAGGACGTCAGTCACCTCGCGGTCGGGTGGAATCAGATCCAAGTCTTGTACCTCGTGGTCTCGTCCCTCGTCGTCTTGCACGGCGTTGTTTTTATCTTCCAATCCCAGGCTTTCTGGCTCCATTTAATGGGACTCCTGCGGGTCCAAGTCATCCTTTCCCGAGCAGTTAATTGAAGCATGAAACATTAAAGCATATGACAAGACACACAACCGCGAATCGCGGCGTGTGTGCGTGTCTTTCGTCGGATAATTAAAGCCGAATCACTACTTTAGGGGACGGCGGACCGCTTAGTCCAATCTAAATTATCGATCTCCTCCATCCCAGGGAGTCCTGAACACGCAAGATCGCGAGGATAGGCGAACGTGGCAGTTCATGACTAGGCGGATGGTGCGAGCTGTTGGACCGCAGGCGTGTCACCGCCCAGCCAATCCGGATTTTTCGCCGTGGAATCGAAGTGTGACGAAGTCTTGAATAACTCGTACTTTCCGGCCATTGCAACCTCTTTTGTCTTCGCCAACAGTTGCGCGACTTGTTTGCGACTCATGGGCTTGAATGTTTTCGCCGCCTCGATTGCCTGATCCAAAATTGCCGGCTTGTCTATTCCAGTAATCACTACCGAAGTGGGAAGGCTCATCGCGTAATGAAGACATTCCGTCGGCGATACCGTCTTACTCTTAAGGATCACGCCATCACCCATCGACTTCATGCCGAGCACTCCGATCTCCTGTTGCACCAGCTCGGGGACAACCAGCTGGGCGAAACTTCGGAAGTGAGCGTCCATCACGTTCAGCGGCATCTGTGCCGCATCGAAGTGGAAGCCGTGGTCGGCGGCAACTTTCAGCATGTACAGATGAATCTGCGGATCTTTATGTCCGGTAAAACCGATATAGCGGATCTTGCCGTCTTTCTTTGCTTCGAGCATCGCCTCGTTGGCTCCGCCCTCCGCGAATATACGGTCGGGGTCGTCGAACCGGATTACCTCGTGATGTTGAATCAGATCGATATGACCCGTCTGTAAACGTTGTAACGAGGTTTCGATCTGCTTCCGGGCGAGGTCCTTAGTTCGGCCATCAATCTTCGTCATCAGAAAGACTTTCTGACGATAGCCGTCCTTCAGCGCCTTGCCCATTCGCAATTCACTCTGGCCCTCGTTGTAATCCCAACTGTTATCCATGAACGTGATTCCGCGATCGATGGCGGCGCGCACCAGTCGGATGCTCTCATCTTCGGTGAGTCCATGCTGAGCGATATGAAAACCACCCATGCCGATGATGGAAACGCGCTCTCCGGTGCGACCGAGTGTGCGATAGAGCATGTCACCGTTTCTTGTTCCCGGCGATGAGATTAAGGGAAGCTGTTTCATAGGTTTGTTCTCCTGGTGCGATGGATTGGTGCGATGAGTTCGACTACAGCCGCATTAAACCTATCGGAAATTGTAAAGGAAATTATATTAACGCCAGGTATTGATCAACTTTTCAGATGATTGCGCATTACAAATATGTTGCCGCACATTTTTGAGACGAGCAGCCTGCGATCCTTTTACGGGGATGCCGATGTCACCGAAGTGGTACAGAATCGCGACAACCCGATGAGACGATTCCTTGTCTAAATGGCAGGAGGAGAAACTACGTGGCAGCGAAAAAGAAGGGCTCGGGAAGAAAGTCAGGCGCCCGCAAGTATGGGAAAGCGGCGGGCAAGAGCGTGAAGAGTGCGATACATCGTGAGAAAAGAGGCACGCTCAAGTCGGGCCGCGGGGGTAAGGGTGGCACGGTCAAGAGCCGCAAGCAAGCCATCGCCATCGGACTATCGGAAGCCCGCAAAGAAGGCGCAAAAGTTCCACGGAAAAAGAAAGCTGCCTAGCAGGTCAGGCCGACCCGCGACTTGTCTCGCAAGATGCGATCAGTGGTTGTGCTTTGAAGGGCGCAGCTTTTGGCTGCGCCGCAAAGCTTCGTATCAACCTGAACATTCTCAAAGCGTTCCAGCTTCCTCATTCTCTCCCGTTCCTTCGCGCCTGTTTCATTCCCGCGCGTAGTCCGCTCGCGATTGATTGTTTGTAACCGCGGCGATCGATGGTATTCATGACCGCGGCGGCGATACCGCCCGGGGTAGCCGCTTCCTGTGACAATTCTTCGAGTGACACTTTACTCCTGCGCCACGCGGCAATTCCATCCGCCAGCGCATGAGCGGCGGCCAGTTGCGCAGTCTTGCGATCTAACCCGATTCTTTCGGCAGCGTCAATCAACGCCGACAGCGCGTGATAACCGTGACTGCTTGAATAGGTAACGGTGAAGGCATCAAATTGCTTTTCGGGAATTTCGACCACGGTACCTACAAGCGAAAATAGATGTCTTACACGCTTGCGCGCTGCGACCGGAAACCCCTGTGCAAACGTCAGTGCAGTTAGGCCTTGGCCGCTGCGGCTGACTGGGCTGGGCATGGCCCTTGCCCACTTCACAGGCGAGCCGAGTTGGGAACGTAACATCGATAGGGGAATGCCCGCAGCCAGACTCACTGCCGTTAGGCGTCGCGGAAGTTTGGAGCCTGCTATTTGTTTCAGCAGTTCTTGCACTGACTCCGGCCGAACCGCAACAATCAGTAAGAGAGCCGAGTCGACCGCGTGGTGCAGATCCGGTTCCGCAACCACGTCATATTTGCGGCTGCTCTCTCTTAGTTTTTCTGGATTCCGGTCGTGGACTACGATCGGGTGGCGATAGCCTGCCAGCCGCAATCCCGCCACTACGGCGCTGGTGATGCGTCCTCCGCCGAGAAAGACTGTAGCTTTCACGCGAGCCCCACACAGGCCTCGTCTGCTGCCTCCAGTAGGAGTTGCACATCGGCTTCCGTGTGCGCCGTCGAGACGATCCAATGCAAGCCATTCGAAGGCGTCATATAAATTCCGCGATCAAGCAGCCGGTGAACGAATCGTGAGTAAAGTTTCGTATCAACGTACTTGGAGTAATCGCGGTAATCGTAGATGGCCTCGCGATCGGTAAAATAAATTTGGAACATGGGGCCGAAGCCCTGCACAATGGCCCTGAGTTTATAGCGGCGGAATATCTCACGTAGCCCGGCGATAGCCGCGTTGCCGACTGCATGCATCTCTTGGTAAGTGGCTTCGGCGGAAAGCATGTCTAAATTTGTAGTGATCACTTTCATGGTTAGCCGATGACCGTTGAAGGTGCCATAGTGCAGAACCATCTTGTCGCTCCACTTCATGCGTTCTAGGATCGAACGTGGCCCAGCCACAGCGCCCACAGGAAATCCCGCTCCCAGTGCCTTGCCGAAGGTGCTGATGTCCGGGACGATGCCGTAATATTCCTGGCAGCCGCCTGGCGCGTAGCGAAAACCAGTGACTACTTCATCCAGAATCAACAGCGCTCCGCACTTTTGCGTGAGTTCGCGCACGCGCTGCAGATAGCCATCTCGTGGAAGAATGCAACCCATGTTGGCCATGATCGGCTCGGTGATCACGGCAGCCAGTTCGTGTCCATGCTCTTGCAGAAGGCGTTTGAGCGCGGCCTCGTCATTCCACGGCGCAAGCGCCACGTCGTCAAAGGTTGACAGCGGAATCCCTTCGGAGTCTGGAATGCGCGCCGGATTCTCTACCGGACCCAATTCATTCACCGGATGACTGTGCGCGTTCAGAAGGTACGGATCGTACCAGCCGTGATAATGACCTTCGAATTTCAGGAACTTGCGCCGTCCGGTGTGGGCGCGGGCCAATCGCAACGCGAGCATGGTGGCTTCGCTGCCGGTATTGGTGAAGCGCACTACCTCGGCCGAGGGCACCATGCGGCGAAAGCGCTCCGCCGCTTCGACCTCCGCGGATGTTGCCGCCCCGAAATGCGAGCCATCAGCCATCGCATCGGAAACCGTCTTCACTAACCTGGGATGAGCGTGTCCCTGGATAAGTGCGCCAAACGACATCATGAAGTCGATATATTCATTGCCGTCGATATCCCATACTCGGGATCCCTGACCGCGCTCGAGCATGATGGGTCCCGGCGTGTAAACGGCATCGCCGCGCGAAGGCGAATTCACGCCCTCAACCAGCGATTGCTGGGCGCGGGCAAACCATTCCTGGGACCGAGTCCGGATCTGCGTTGGCTTCATCTGAAATTGAATCCTCTAGCCTGAGCCGGCGAGGCCTCCGCCATCCACGACCAGCGACGTTCCAGTAACGAACGTGGATGCATCGCTGGCAAGATAAAGCGCGGCCTGTGCGATCTCATCGGCTGTGCCGACGCGTCCCAAGGGACGCTTGGCCGAGTCAGAGAGGAATTTATCCTCCGCTTGGCCGAGTTGCCGCGCCTCGCTACGCAGCATGGCGGTATCGGTGTCGCCGGGACAGATACAGTTCACCCGAATATTCTCTCTGCCGTGATCAATCGCCATGGCTTTCGTAAGCAGAACCACAGCGCCTTTCGATGCGCAATAGGCTGCCGCGCGCGCCCCGCCAGCCAAGCCCCATCCGGATGCGGTGTTGATAATCGAACCTCCGCCAGCCCTTGCCATGAGCGGAATCACTTCGCGGGACATAAGAAATACGGATTTTACGTTGACCGCCATCACTTGATCCCAATCTTCTTCGCTGATGTCGACGACGGAGGCTCTGCGGATAATGCCGGCGTTGTTGAAGAGTATCTGAGCGCCGCCAAATTGTTTCGACGTGCGCTCGATCACGCGGCGGCAATCCGCAGCACGAGTTACGTCTGCTCTCTCGAAAATTGCACGGCCTCCGCCAGAAGAAATTTCCTGCACTACAGCAAGTCCGGCTTCCTGGTTGAGATCGACGATGCTTACGGCCGCCCCTTCGCGGGCAAACAGCAGCGCCGTGGCCCGGCCAATGCCACCCGCGCCGCCGGTAATGATTGCCGTCTTGCCATGGAGTTGCTTCGTGAGCACGTTTTATTTAGCTTCCGACGAATCTCGCATACAAGCTGCGCGCGATACCAGTATCGGTGGTTCCCTTGATGATGGCGCGGCCGTCGGGAAATAGCGTCATTTCATAGGGCTCGCGCCAGAACTTCAAAACGAATTCGTTGTGCCGAACGGTCCCAAGAGTTTCCAGTCGCCGCTGCATTTCCGCGAAATCAATGGGGCGAGCGCGCTCGTGAATCTGCACCGAATTTCTTCCGCACATCGTGATATGGGGACGCGCTTCGCCCGCCAGGTGCACAAAATCTCTTTCGCCGCAGGCCCGGCAGCCCGCTCGCGGTTTTCCGGCTGCAATTTCGCCGTGATCATTGGTCCAAACATCGAAGGACCAAAGAGTCTGCCTCAAGTTCTCCAGCGCCGCGCCACCCAAGAGCAACTTCAAGGCTTCAGAGGCCGCGACCGACGCAACCACATTTACCGCCGTATTTAATATTCCGGAGGTTTCGCAGGTCTCCACCATTCCTCGCGGCGAGTCGGGAAACAGGCATACTAAACACGCGGTCTTGCCTGGAACAACATTCAGAGTTACTCCGTAACTGCCGACAGCGGCGGCGTAAATCCACGGCACGGAAGCTTTGACGGCGTAATCATTTATCAAATATCTCGTCTCGAAATTATCAGTGCCGTCGAGAATTGTGTCCATCCCTTCAAGTAGAACTTCAATATTTCCTGGAACCACATCCTCAACTCGCGCCTCAACCTCAACGCCGGAATTGAACAGCGCAATTTTGCGTGCGGCGGCAACGGCTTTCGGCAAAGACTCGGAGGCATCCTGCTCGTCAAAGAGCGACTGGCGCTGCAAGTTGCTGGCCTCCACATAATCGCGGTCGATGATCCGCAGCTTGCCCACGCCGGATCGCGCCAGCAATGAGGCGAGCGCCGACCCGGTAGCGCCACAGCCTACAATCGCGACTCTGCCTGCGGCCAATCGCTGCTGGCCATTAGCTCCGATTCCACGGAACAGAACCTGCCGCGAATAGCGTTCCTCGAACTTGTCTTTTTCAGTTTCACCGTGTTCCAAGCCCTGCCTCAAGGAGGTCATCAGTTCCTTCCCGCAAAACCTTTATTATAAGTGGGGCCGCTTCCGCCATCCGTACTCGGGACAACGAGGGTCTTGCGCTGCCTCATCGAAGTATGAAACGGACCCAGGGAAATTATTTGCTGAGAAGGTACGCCGCATTCGTCATCGCGATGATGGTTTCGCTCGGCCCGTTGGCTCATGCCGAGTCACCTCGCGTTTCGCCGCTGTCGCCGATGGCGCAATCCACCCCGGGTATAGCTGCCTACGTGGGACGCACAGTCAAAGCGGTCGAACTTCCGGGCGTTCCGGATGCGCAGCGATTACTGCAGATGCTGCCGCAAAAACCGGGTCAGCCGCTCGACCGGGATCAGGTGCGAGAGAGCATACGCATTCTTTACTCAACCGGCCTCTTCGCTGACATTCAGGCCGAAGTCATCGCCTTGGACGGCGCTGTCGTCCTACGCTTCACCACATCGCCGAATCTGTTCGTTGGCGCCGTAGATGTGGAGGGATCTCCGCGCCATCCCAGTTACAACCAGATCGTGAACGCCACGAAGCTCCAACTCGGCGAACTGTATACGATCGACAAATTGAACCGCGCTCTGCAGAACATTCGCCAGCTTCTGCAAGAGAATGGATATTACCGGGCGCTTGTGATTGGGGAAAGCATTTCGAATTCCGCTACACAAGAGGCCAATATCCTGTTTCATATCACAGCCAAGGAGCCGGCACATGTCGGCGAGGTTAAAGTTAGCGGGCAGTCGGAGTTTTCGCAAAGCCAGGTGGAAGATATTGCCAAGATGCACCCCGGTGACCGGATCGCGGCCACCCGAGTTACCAACTCTCTACAGCGCCTTCGCAAAAAGCTTCAGAAGCAGCATCGAGTCCTGGCTCAGGTTTCCATTGCCGAGCAGAAGTACCATTCGGAATCGAACGCAGTCGACTATACGTATCTGATTCAACCTGGTCCGGTGGTGGTGGTATACGCTGTGGGCTTTCATGTTAGCCGTGGCGTTTTAAAACGAGAGATACCCGTCTATCAGGAAAACGCGGTCGACGACGATTTACTCAACGAAGGTAAGCGAAATCTCCTCAACTACGTGCAGACCCGCGGCCACTTCGATGCGTCAGTCGACGTTCAAAAGGAAACGGGTCCCGACGTGGTCCGCATAATCTACCATATCGATCCTGGACCGGTGCACAAACTCGAACTCGTGCAAATCGCCGGCAATAAGTATTTCTCGGCGCAAATGCTCCGGCAACGCTTGCAAATTCAGCCCGCCGGCAGATTCTTCTTTCCGGGACGTTACAGCGAAGCTTTGCTCAAAAGTGATGTCGTCGGACTGCAGGCCTTGTACGTTTCGAACGGATTCCGTCAGGTCAAGATTGAGACGAAGGTGGACGACAATTATCGACAGAAGGAAAATCATCTGGCGGTGCACATTCAAATCGAAGAAGGGCCGCAAACCCTCGTCGCTGCGCTGAATATTGTCGGGAACGAGAAAATCAACACCAAGGCATTTCCTGAACTCACTACTGCGCCCGGCCAGCCTTACTCGGAGCAGAATTTAGCCACGGATCGCGATGCCATACTCAACTACTATTTCAATCATGGCTTTCCCAATGCCACATTCGACATCATGGCCAGTGCTGTTCCGGCTGCGCCCGATCGCGAAGATATTACTTACACAATCCACGAGGGAGAACAATTTGTTGTTAACAAGGTGCTGGTCGCGGGGCTCGAGCACACGCGCAATTACGTGGTGCAACGCGAGGTGCAAGTAGCTTCCGGGCAGCCGCTGAGTCAACAGGATATTCTCGACACGCAGAGCAAGCTCTACGATCTTGGCATCTTCAGCCAGGTCGACACGGCAGTACAGAATCCCAATGGCACGGATCCTGAGAAAAATGTTCTGGTTCAAGTGCGGGAGGCGAAACGTTACACTTTCACTTACGGCGCGGGCCTGGAGTTCGAAACCGGTTTGCCTGCCGGTACCAATGCTCCGGCAGGTGAGACCGGCATTAGTCCCCGCGTGGCATTGGATGTCACCCGTCTCAACGTGGGCGGACGGAACCAGACTCTCACCTTCCAATCTCACGTTGGAACGCTGCAGCAACGCGGCCTGATCGGTTATGAAATTCCCAAAATCCTGAACAATGACCGCTTCAAGCTTTTCTTTACAATTTTCTACGACAACAGTCTTAACGTAGCCACTTTCACCTCGCAGCGACTGGAAGGCAAGATCGATCTGCGGCAGGAAATCGGCCGGCAGCAAGCGAATCATTCCACTTCCATCACCTACCGGTTCGACTACCGGCGTGTGAAAGCGAGCAACTTCGCATCGGATTTTTCACCTGCAGAATTCAGCTTATTTTCCCTGCCCGCCCACGTGGGGGGGCCAGGCTTCACCTTCATCCGCGACAAGCGTGATAACCCTCTGGAAAGCACCAAAGGGCAATACTTCACGCTCGATACTTTTGCCGCGTCCAGCTATGTCGGTTCGCAAGCGGACTATGGCCGCGCGCTCGCTCAGGATTCCACCTATTACGCCTTTGGCCGACCCAATCATAAATTCGTGTTCGCTCGCTCGACTACGCTGGGGGCGGAACAAGTCTATGGAGGCACCAGGATTCTGCCGCCCGGGTCCTGTCCGCTGAATAATCTGCAGACAGCCTGCCAGCAGAACATTTCCATCATTCCACTGCCGGAACTTTTTTTTGCTGGTGGTGGCAACTCTCATCGCGGCTTTGGGTTAAATCAAGCAGGACCCCGCGATCCCGATTCAGGTTTCCCCGTCGGCGGCTCCGCTCTGTTTGTGAACAGCGAGGAGCTCCGGTTTCCTTCGATCAGCCTGCCTTATCTGGGAGAAGGGTTCGGCTTCGCGATTTTCCACGATATGGGCAATGTTTTTACCGCTGGACACGACATGCTGAAAGGACTGCTCCGCTGGCATCAGCAAAATCCCGCGCAGTGCCTGCAATTCAGTCCGGTGACGGCGCCGACCTCTTATGACAATTGCGTAACCAGCTTCGACAACTCCGGTTACGACTACACTTCACATGTGATCGGCCTGGGGTTGCGCTATAAGACACCCATTGGCCCTTTGCGTTTCGATTTCGGTTACAATTTGAATCCGACGCTGTATCCCACTGGCTACACGCCGAGCACACAACTGGCTTCAACGCCGGCGTTTACTCCGCAACGCCTGCAGCATTTCAACGTATTTTTCAGCATAGGGCAGCCGTTTTAATGAGAGTTCATGCTAAGACGACGATAATTGCGGCGTTCGCGCTGCTACTGTCTGTTTTCGTCTTTGTCCTCCCCAGTCCAGGTTCTTCTCCTCAAGTGATCGATCGCATTGTGGCGACTGTGAACGGGCGCGTAATTTTGCAATCCGATTGGGACGAGGCGTTATGCTACGAGGCTCTTCTCAGCAATCGCTCGGTCGCTGATTTTACAGGCGATCAACGGCGCGCGGTCCTCGATCGCCTTATCGACCAGGAATTGCTCCGCGAGCAGATGAAATCGGCTGACTTCCGTCATGCTTCTGACGCCGAGGTCGCAGCCCGCATCGCCAATGCCCGCAAACAATATCCGCAAGGCGCTTCCGATGACGGCTGGCGGGCGCTATTAGCGCGTTATGACATCACCGAAGAGGAAATTGTTGCCCACGTGCGGCAAGAGATCGATGTCATGCGCCTGGTCGATGCGCGACTTCGGCCCGCGGTGCAAATCGATGCTAAATCGATTGAAGATTACTATCGCGATCAGTTCGTCCCGAAGTTGAAGCAGGCGGGTTCTTCCGACGTTCCTCTGACCGAAGTCTCAGCAAAGATCCGCGAACTGCTGACCGAACAAAAAGTCAGTGAGATGCTTGTCTCATGGCTGCAGACTCTGCGTTCCGAAGGTCAGATTCATATACCCGGCGTCAATCCTTCATCCAATGACCCGGGAGTTCGATCGCAGTGATCGCCAAAGCCGCCAAGCCCGTGCGTCGCTGGTGGAAGTATTTACTTGTCTTTTCAGCCGCTGTGTTCCTTTTCGTTGCAGGATTGGTTGTTTACACGACCACAGATTCGTTTCAGTCGCTGGTCCGCCGTCGTCTGGTGGCGGAGATCGAACGGATCACCGGGGGTCGCGCCCAGATCGGTGCCTTCCATACTATTCCTTTTCGGATGCAGGTCGAGGTTCGAAATATCACGGTTCACGGTCGTGAATCGGCTGCCGAGATTCCTTTGGCGCACGCCGACGGCATTGTCGCGCGCTTGAAAATCAGTTCTTTGCTGCGTTCCGAGTTGGCCTTTGAGGAACTCGTCCTAGATCAGCCGGTTGTCCATCTCGCGTTCTATTCCGACGGCACTACAAATTTTCCACAACGCGCGGGATCGCAGTCCTCGATTCAGACGACGGTTGAACAACTCTTCGCGCTTTCGATCAATCGCCTCGAAATTCGCCACGGTCGCATCCTCTGGGATGATCAGATCATGCCGCTCGATCTGGCCGCACGCGATGTCTGGCTGCAAATGGATTATTCCTATCTTCACGCACGCTACAATGGCCGCCTTCTGGTTGGTTTGGTAGACACCGAACTGCATGATTTCCGCCCCTTCGCCTGGACGAGTTCCGCGGAATTCAGTCTGGGAGCCGACTCTGCGGACGTCAATTCTCTCAAATGGAATTCCGGCCATTCCAACCTCTTCGCTAGTGGCCACGTTACCAACTTACGTCGCCCTCATGTGCAAGGCAGATACGACGCGCACCTCGACCTCAGCGAAGCCGCATCGATCGCGCGACGCCATGATCTTCGCTCCGGATTCCTCGACCTCAAAGGAGAAGGGAATTGGTCGCTCGATCAATTTGCCACCACAGGCCTGCTGACGCTGCGCGATGTCGCGTGGCAGAACGATCAGATTGCGTTCTCCAAAACCGATCTGACCAGCGGCTATTCGATTACCGATCAGCAACTCAAACTGTCAAAACTGCAAGGTAAGATCTTTGGGGGAAGCATCACCGGCGACGCGGAACTGAATCAGTGGCTCGCGTCCGAGCAGCACCTTTCGCCTACGGCTAAAAAAACGCTTGAGACTGCGGTCATTTCCTCAGCTCCTCCGTTGGGTAAATCCCGCCAGCCGATTTCCAGACCGAAGGCGTCCGCCATCCAAAATGCAGTGATCGACCTTCGACTGCGCGACATTTCGAGCGAGGATCTTGCCCTGGCCCTGAATGCTCGCGCTCATCCGCTCCCGGACTTCCGTCTTGCCGGGCTAGCTTCGGGCACTGTCGACGCCCGTTGGAAGGGAACTCGCCGGGACGCTGAAATTCAATTTTCCCTCGACGTAAATCCGCCGCCGATTTCTTTGGCTGCCCGAGTTCCTATTAGTGGCCACACCACTGGCGTTTACTATGCCGCCACCGATACTCTCGATCTTCCGCAATTCAACCTGACCACGCCTACAAGCCGCGTTCAGGCTTCGGGTAAATTGTCTTCCAGTTCCTCGCTTCGGCTGTCCGTTTCGGCTTCCAGTCTCGCCGATTGGCTTCCTCTTGTCGCGGCGGTGCGCGGACCCGCGCTACTTCCCGTCGTTCTAAACGGACGGGCTACTTTTAACGGAAACTTGACCGGTTCCTTCTCTTCGCCGCAACTCGGAGGAAGTCTGCAGATCGAAGATTTCGAAGTCAATATTCCCGCGACGGCCAACACTCGCGCGCTCAAAACCCAGTGGGATTCGCTTTCGACTTCGTTGCAGCTTTCCTTCGATGCCATCGCTCTGCGCAGTGCGAATCTGCGTCGAGACAACACGTCGGCGGAGTTTGAGGCTTCTTCCTCCCTCGACCATGGCCATTTCACCGGTGATAGTCAATTTACAATCCGCGCCAACCTGGAAAACACCGATCTTGCGACCGTGCAGGCGCTTATCGGATCCGATTATCCTGTCACCGGTGCAGCCGATATATTCCTGCAGGCTGCGGGCACGGCGTCCGATCCTCACGGCGACGGCAAAATTCATTTCAACCGCGCTAGCGTCTATGGCGAACCGGTCCAGCAGTTCGATTCCGGCTTCCACTTCTCTAACGGCGAACTTGCACTCGATAACATCCACCTCTTCCACGACGATTCTGTTCTCACTGGTAGTGCCGCCTACACTCCCGCTACGCACATGTTTCGTCTCGACGTGGCCGGAAGAAATTTCGATCTTGCGCGAATCCGCCAGATTCCTCCCAATCGTCTCGCGCCTGAAGGCCGGGCCGACTTCAGCCTTAAGGCATCCGGCACGGCGAACGCGCCCGTCATCGACGCTGCCGTTAATCTCCGCGAACTCAAACTCGATCACGAACTCGTAGGGGGGTTCAATTTGCGAGCGGTCAGCCAGGGCAGCGATCTGCAGCTTACCGGCACCTCCCAGTTCTCGCGCGGTTCGCTGGTTATCAGCGGCCATGTCCAAATGCGCGACGGCTATCCCGCCGACATTTCCTTGCACATGAATCAGCTCGAATTCGATTCCTTCTGGCACGCCTATCTCGGCAACCAACTCACCGGACATTCATCTGTCGCCGGGTCTCTGGATCTTCACGGCCCGCTATTCCAAGTCTCGCACTGGCGCGTGCATACCGACTTCAGTGCGGTCTCACTCGACTTGGAAAATGTGAAGCTGCAAAATCAGGGCCCGGTTCGCCTGGTCCTCGCCAATCAAGTCATCAACATTGAACAACTGCATATGCTAGGAGAGGGAACTGATCTCACTGCCCGCGGCTCGCTGCAGCTCTCTGGTACTCGCGCCCTCGATCTCGCGGCCGATGGGCGTCTTGATCTCAAATTGCTTTCTGGTTTCGACCCTGACATCACCGCCTCCGGAGTTGCTGCCATAAAGATGACGGTCGGCGGAACTCTTGCCGATCCTTTGCCACAGGGCCGTCTGCAATTTTCCGACGGGTCGCTCTCATATGCGACGCTGCCGAGTGGCCTGAGCGGATTCGACGGTTCTGTGCTGTTCACTCGCGATCACGCCCACATCGAATCCCTCACCGCCCGCACCGGCGGAGGCACTCTGAGTTTTCAGGGTGATGCCACTTACCTCAACCGGCAACTGAATTTCAATCTGTCGGCCATTGGCAAAGACGTTCGCCTGCGCTATCCCCCGGGCGTGAGTTCCACCGCCGACGCCGAATTGCACTGGGTGGGGACACGCTCCGATTCAAACGTCTCCGGCCAAATCACGATTAACAAGATTGCTGTAACTCCGGGTTTTGATTTCAGTTCTTATCTGGAGCGCGGCCGCCAGGGCGCGTCCCTGACCGTTGCGAACTCTCCGCTGAACAACATCAAACTGGATATTCATGTGCAGACCGCACCGGAACTGCAGATGCGGACCGCGATCGCCCGACTCTCCGGCGACGCCGACCTTCGCCTTCGAGGTTCCGTGGGTCGTCCCGCCGTCCTCGGCCGTGTCGATATTCTCGAAGGCCAGGCCACATTTCACGGCACACGCTATACGCTCGAGCGAGGCGACATCAGCTTCACCAATCCAGTCTCTATCGAACCCCAACTCAATCTTCAAGCTTCCACCCACGTCCGCAATTACGATCTGAATATCACAGTTACCGGAACGCCCGACCGCGGATTGAACATTAACTACCGTTCTGAACCTCCGCTGCCGAAATCAGACATTATCGCCCTGCTCGCACTTGGCCGGACCGGCAATGAATCGGCGCAACTGCAGGAGCAGTCTGGCCAGAGCGCTTTTTCCGATCAAGCGACCGCTCTCATCCTGAGCCAGGCTCTGAACAGCACGGTCACCAGCCGGTTCCAGAGGCTATTCGGCGCCAGCAATATCAAGATTGATCCACAGGGGCTGGTTACCGAAACCAATCCAATCAGCAACAGCCCGCAGATCACGATCGAACAGGAATTTGCCAACAACGTTTCACTTACCTATTCCACCAACGTCTCTCAAAGTTCGCAGCAGATCATCCAGGGCGAGTACTATTTCAATCGCAACCTTTCGGTCGTGGGCACGCGCGACCAGAACGGTGTGGTCAGCTTCGACCTCCAAGTCCGCCAGCGAAAGAAATAAGTTGATGGAGCATTGCGCGCGCCTCGTTGGACGGACCTTAGCTAAATTTCGAAAAAAGTCAGTTTCGAAAGTCGATGCTCAGAGTCCGGATATGATCGACTTCAGCTCCGCTCGCCAGAGCATGGTAGACACGCAACTCCGCGGCCGCGGCATTTCTGACGCGAGAGTGCTTGATGCAATGCTTCGCGTTCCGCGCCACGAATTTGTTCCTGAGGCCCTTCGCGCCGAGGCCTACGAGGACCATCCTCTGCCCATCGGTGACGGCCAAACCATCTCCCAGCCTTACGTGGTCGCTGTCATGCTGGAATCACTTCAACTCACCGCGATCTCGACCGTCCTCGAAATCGGCACTGGTTCCGGATACGTTACTGCGCTTCTCGGGGAGCTGGCTGCTCAAGTTTTCTCTATTGAACGGCACCCCGGCCTTGCCACCAATGCGCGCACAATCCTGGGGGCGCTTGGTTATGCAAATGTTCATATATTTACCGGAGACGGCACGCTCGGTCTTCCCGCGCAGTCCCCGTTCGATGCCATTATGGTTTCAGCCGCCGCCTTCGAGATTCCCTCCGCTCTACTTTCTCAACTTCGCGAAGGTGGGCGGATGATTATTCCCGTCGGCTCCGCCGAGTCCCAGCAGCTCCAATTCATCCGTATGCACAATGGCCAGCCCATAATCTCGATCCGTGACTCGGTCCGCTTCGTGCCTCTGATCTCTGACCGTGAATAAGTCGTACGGAGACCGGCTTTATCTTCCACCGTTGTAAACTGCAAATCAGGATGCGTAAAGCATGAGCGCGATTGGAGTACTGCACGAGAAGCTGGTATTCAACCGCAGGGTAGAAGTCCTTGCGGGCTGGTTCGCGCAGCTCGCGCCGCGGTCTGCCCGGGTGCTCGATGTGGGATGCGGTGATGGTCTCATTTCGGCCGTTCTACAATCTCGCAGGACCGATCTTGTGATTACGGGAATCGATGTGCTTCCCCGCAGCCACGCTCACATCCCAGTCGGTATGTTCGATGGATCGAGCATCCCTTTCGACGATCAATCCTTTGACATAGTTCTTTTCTCTGACGTTCTGCACCATACGGAGTATCCAGCCATTCTGCTACGGGAGGCTCGTCGCGTGTCCAGGCAGAACGTACTCATCAAGGACCACAATCGTAATGGCTTGTTGGCGGGAGCTCGCCTGCGCTTCATGGACTGGGTGGGAAACGCAAGATTTGGCGTTGCACTGCCCTACAATTATTGGACCGAGCGCCAGTGGCACAAGGCCTGGCAGGAAATCGGACTAAAGCCGGAACAAACGGTGACCAGAATCGGTCTCTACCCTGGGCCCGTGGACTGGTTATTCGGAGCCAAACTGCACTTCATCACGCTTCTGAAGCGAAGTTGAACAAGAGCTGCATGATGACATTCCTCCGCTGGCGATGCTTTTGCTGATCTAGATTCATTTCCGTCTCAGCCCCAAAACGCTCATGAAGAAACTAGCGAAGATGGTTTGCGCGCCGATGGTTAGCAATAACGCCGCCGGAATTACGATTCTCATCGTCCGGGAATAGTCGAGCATGCCGAAGTGTTGCGCGCCCCATGCTTTGACCGCATACGCGGAGGTGATGAATCCGGCGATCGTCAGAACCACGCCCACGGCGACTCCAAGCTCAAGCGTGATATAGCGGAAAAGTTTATCCAATGCAGCATCGGGAGGCAGCAATCCCTCGGAAATCGCAAAGATTTTTGTAAAGCATGCAAAGGCGATCGCCTGAAAACCCAGCAACACAAATGCCGCGGCATACACCAGGGTGTGGACGTCGAAGGTGATTCCGCTCAGGGTGCGGGGCGCGGGCAACAGCCATAGCCCCAGCCCTATGCCCAGAAGCATCAGTGCGATGCCGGGATAAAGAAATAGCCAGCGCGGACTGTAGAGCAAGAAAAATCGCAAGGTGCGCCAGCCGTCGCGCCAGGTTCGCAAATGAGGAGGACGACTTCGTCCGTCGGGAGAAAGTGTTGTCGGTACTTCTGCAATGCGTAACTCGAGCAACGTGGCCTTGACCACCATCTCAGTCGCAAATTCCATTCCTGTGGTTCGCAAGGCCATACGCTCATAAGCGTCTTTGCGAAAGCCTCGCAGGCCACAATAGAAATCTCCTACCGGGCTTTTGAAAAATAACCGTCCCAGGCGGGTTAGCGCGGGATTGCCGAAGTAACGGTGCAGAGGAGGCATCGCGTTTTTCTGGATTCCGCCTCTAAAACGATTGCCCATTACCACGTCCGCGCCTTTGCGTAACTGTTCTACAAATCGTGGGATGTGCCCGAAATCGTAGCTGTCGTCGGCATCTCCCATTACTACATATTGTCCGGATGCGGCCGCGATCCCTCCCATCAAGGCACTACCGTAGCCCTTCGCCTGCACATGCACGACTTTGGCTCCCAATCGTTCGGCAATCTGCAGCGAGCCGTCGCTGCTGCCGTTGTCGGCGATAACAATTTCACCTGTAATGTGAGCTTCTAGCAGCGCCTGCTGCGCCTTGACGATGCAGGCTTCCAGGGTTTCGGCCTCGTTCAGGCAGGGCATCACCACCGAGAGTTCTACCGTCGTCTGTTCCATCGCCGGCGATAGAACCGGCTGACGATCCACTTCCGCTCTGAGGGCAACCGCCACCATGACTCCTTATCAGGGAAAAATATCTATATTGTTTTGAGTACCGGAATAATAACAGGAACCTGAGCGAGTCTCGTCAGTACTTATCCACAAAAAGTGTGCGCCCTTACGCCAGGTTGCGACCTCTGCGCGCCGCGTGATACAAGGCAATTGAACAGCATGTCAGCGATTCGCAGGTTTACCAGATCGGGCATAATCTTCTTGTTGGGAAGTGAATCCAGGTCACGGACCATCGTTCGAGGACTGGCCTCGGGTTATCGGATGAATGTTTCGCCCGCCGAGAAGCTTGGATATCTTTTGGGAACTGATGAACCTCATCTGCAAAAGGCGATCCGGAATTACGTCGTCGCCGGCGACACGGTGTATGACATCGGCGCGAATGTGGGCTACGTCTCCCTGTCACTGGCAAAGCAAGTTGGACCCAAGGGTCAAGTGATTGCCTTCGAGCCGATTCCGAGCAGTGCCGAAGCCTTTCGGCAAAACATCGAGATCAATGCGATCACCAATGTCCGGCTGCTGAATCTCGCGGCATCAGACAAGTCTGGCGACGCGGTGATTCGAACGACCGAGAACTCAGCCACGGCAAGCCTGGTGTGGCATCGAAACGAGCCTTCAGCTACTGAACTTCAGATCCGCACGGCGGTCATCGACGAACTCGTGGAGGCTGGAGAGGTTGGCCTTCCCCGCTTTGTGAAGATTGATGTTGAAGGTGCAGAAGGTAGTGTTTTGCAGGGGATGCGCCGAACAATCGCCGCCGCCCGGCCGGTCCTGTTTATTGAATGCTCGGATGTAGGCCGCGAACAAACGTGGCATCTGCTCGGAGAACTAAACTATCGCTGCCAATCGGCGATCACGGGAAATCCGGTGAGAACGTTCGAGCAATACCGGCATTCCGATTTTCTCTGGCTGCCGGAGCATGCGTAGGGCTGCTTGTTACCCTCTCACGTTACTTCGATAGGAAGTGCGCGTAGTAGTTAGTGCTCGCCACTCTTCTCCACCCCGGATCCATACCATTCGTAGGCGGGCTCCAGACCACCGCCACCGTTGCTCCAGTGTCGCGAAGCTTCTGATAAACCAACCTCCGACGTTCCCAAGATGAGGCCCAGAATTCCCGGTTTCCCGGCTCCAGAGATGAAACCTCCGAAACAATCTTGAATCGTGCTAGGCGTGCCCAGATATCGAATGATCCATCGCCGATTACTGCAACCCGAACACCGGCTGTCAGTCCCAGGCTTTGTAATCCCACTGCCGCTTCGAGTTGATCCTTCCCGCTCGGATAGCCGTAAACGGTCATGGTTTTGTAGGCCGTCTCAGCCACATAGGCCCCCACCGAAAAGAGGATGGTCGCTGTTACTGCGGCAGTTACGTGCTTTGCAGCTGCGTTAAATTGCTCGTTCTGTGGTATGCGAATTCCCGCCAGAAGGCCCAATGTCAAAAGCACTACTGACGCGCCAATATATCGAGGCCGCACCAGCACGAGCGAATAAGTTCCTGTGCTAAGGCCCGCTGCCGCAATCAGCGGCCAGTTGAAGATCATTGCCCTTCGAGTCGGCTTTCCACCGTGAAAAATAAAAATAAGAAGTCCTGCAATCAGTCCCAGCTGGGGACCAATCAGCATAATTGCGTAATTCCGGACACTCTGCACCAAAACTCGAGCTTGTGCTCGCAGCCGAAAGCTTGGCCGGACGCCCTCGTTCCAGTACGAGGGATCATACCAAGGAGGGTAGGTGCCGGCGACCGGCTCGGCGAACTCATACACAGGAGGATCTTCTAGAACCTGTCGG
>JBAVGI010000561.1:0-1889 GCA_049684755.1 Candidatus Sulfotelmatobacter sp. | reverse complement strand
ATGAGGACTCCGTAGCATCCGACCCACGCATCGACTTGCTCAGGGCAAAGATCGAGTGCGTCGAAGAGCCGGCTTACACCACCGACTATCACGACCCCGAAAAACGTTCGATTGCGAATTCGCTTCGTGCCGTTCTCGACGATGGCACGGTGCTCGAAGAAACTGTCGAGTACCCCATCGGCCACAAGCGCCGCCGCGACGAGGGGCTGCCGCTGCTGGTGGAGAAGTTCAGGACCAATCTGCGGCGCCAGTTTGCCGAGGACCGGCAAAACCGCATCCTCGACGTATCGCTCGACGCCAACCGGCTCGATGCCATGCCGGTGAACGAGTACGTCGACCTATATGTCCACTAAAGTAACGAAAGATTCTCGGGACACACCCGGACGCATCGACTATATTTAATCACCAGAAATCCTTAGCCCATCCGGGAGCCATCTTAATGGAGATCCGTAAGTGCGTCCCTGCCTGTCTAACTTTGACCTTTCTTGCAACTTCCAGTCTTCTGATCCACGCGCAAAAGGCGCCGAACACGAATGCAGTTTACCAGCAGCTTCGCAACCTGATGCCGGCCGGCGCGACGATCACCGTCAACAATTTCGCTTTGAAACGCGACGCGGCCGTCTTCACATTCAAGAGCGGCAGTTTCGCGTTCTACGGCGAGGTGAACGGAAAAGTGACGGGAGCAATCTTCCGCGGAGATGGCCACGTGCACATCACGCCGCCCACCACACAGGAGCAGAACAACCTGGCGCTGTTCACGCACGCCCATGAGTTCGACGAGGACTTTGACCAGGCGGTGTTGCGCTTTTCCGATGGCACCGCAGCCGAACTCGAAAAGGTGTCGGCGGGCGCGGGGCAGGACGCCGGCTCGTTCGCGAAGCCCGCGCAGGATCTGCAGTCGCTGTTGCGGCACCACTCCATACAAACTTATGGCAGCGACAACGGGACTTTTTACGAAAAGATTCTCTATGGAAACGTGGATCTGCGACTCTTGGAAGACGTGCTGAGCCCGGCCACGGGCGATTTCTTCATGGCCGATCTGCACAGCGGAAAAAACCTGCAGCTGTTTTACATTGTCGACCCGCACGGCGTCGACAGCGACGTTGAGCCCGATGAAGTTGCGTTGATGGTGTGGGATCCAGCCGCTAACGGGACGATATATCCTCTCTCGTTTCGTCTTGCCTCGGAGTACGCGAACGGCACGCCCTCGGGCGATGTGCAGAACGCAGCGTACAAGATTCTGAACGAGGACCTCGACGTTTCAATTGATAAAGGCGGAGCGGTTTCAAGCGTGGCCACGGTAGAGTTGCGCGCCGACCAGGATGGCCTTGCTGTTG
Organism: Candidatus Sulfotelmatobacter sp.; assembly: GCA_049684755.1. Taxonomy (GTDB): domain Bacteria; phylum Acidobacteriota; class Terriglobia; order Terriglobales; family Acidobacteriaceae; genus Sulfotelmatobacter. The sequence goes on along the minus strand of JBAVGI010000561.1, from coordinate 552 downwards.
TGCCATTCGATTTGTATCCAACGCTGCGCGTGAGCCAGGCCACCACCGGTAAGGGAGACGCGCTGGATTTTGTGCAGGAAGAGAAGGACCAGGATCCCGACTTTGGAGTGGTGCTTGCCTCGCCGCTCAAGAAAGGCGACACGACGACGATTCGCATTACCTACGGCGGCAAAAATGCGGTGATGAACAAGGGCAACAGCAATTACTTTCCTGTTGCGCGTGAAGACTGGTACCCGAGTTCGAACCAGGGTCTGGGTGACTATGCCAACTATGAGATGAAATTCCACGTTCCCAAGGGCCTGCAGTTGATTGCCACCGGAACCAAGGTGAAGGAAGGCAGCGACGGCAAGGAGACCACCACCGAATGGAAGACCGAAACACCGCTTCCGGTGGCTGGATTCACGCTTGGCGACTTTCAATCGAAGGAGGCGACGGTGGGATCTTCGGGGCAGCCGGTGTTGACGATTGACGCCTACGCCAACCGGCAGCCCCCGGATTTCTTGTCGAATTTAGATGGAGACGCGCTGGGGACGCTGCAGCCGGGAGCGATGC
>JBAVGI010000560.1:0-7248 GCA_049684755.1 Candidatus Sulfotelmatobacter sp. | reverse complement strand
TTCGCTGGTCTCCGAAATAGCAAAGGCCGACCAGTTCCTCGCCGGCCTCGGCGACTAGCCGGACTAGCTGCTCGCTGTTGACGGAATGGACCGGATAGGATGGCCCGGCGCGGAGCGCAAAGCGCGCGGCGGAATCGCAAGGATTAGCAGGAAATTCGATCTCAATGTGTTGTCTTCGGCGTCCCAATTCGAGGAGGACACAGGGCACCACAACATTTGAGAATTGCACGATTTCCTCCACACGCGCATCTTCGGCTGGAATCCCTCTTAGGCCGGCAAAGAGTTCAGAGATCAGGCGGGCCCTGGTCCGCTCGCCCCATGAGTCCGGCTGCACCGCGAGCTCGAGGATTTGGTCGTGCAGCGGGGCCAGGAATCGGGCGAAACCTGCCTGCCGCAGGTTCTCAACGAAGACAGGAGAACGGGCCAGCAGGCGTTCACATTGCGCAAAAACTCGCGCCGCCTCTTCCGGTCCGATGCGGGGGATTTTCTGTCTATTCCGTCCGCGATTTCCGGTTTCGGTATCAGGCATATTGGTCCCTCTTTCCCGGCGACCTGGATGGTTCCGGGTTGTGCGGCCACGAGAGCTGCCCGAGTTGTGGACGGCACATTATAAAGGACAACAGATTTGTGGATTGTGTGTTCTGCGCTACGATCCCGACAATACAACCGTGCGCAGGGGCAGAAAGACTCGCGAAGCCAAAACCGGCGACTCGGAAAGAGTGGCAAAATGAGCGAAACAGAAGTAGTCAACTCCCAGACAGGATTTTGTCGCACCTTTCTTCCAGCAGTCGTGCCAGGATCTCCGAATCGTGGGCGGCATCTACCGGGTCGCGACACAAAGCGGAACGCAGTGCCGTTTTAAGCCAAAAAGAAGCGGCAGGGTCAACAAGAACCTCATTGATGCTGGGTAGGTCGCCTGCTGTAGGGCCGTTGCTCCATCCAAGACTCCTCACGCCGCTCCCCCCGCAACTGCATCGACGCTCGCGCCCCGCTCCTCGGTTACATCGAGAGCGTTGGGATTCTCCGTCCGGTCCGGGACAGTCACCCTAGGTCCGAGCAAATGACAATGACGGCAGCCGAGACAGCACACAGCAGACGTGGTTCGAGTGGCAGCATCTTGGAAGTCGTTTGGCAACACCACACGTTCCCCCGCCCGAGTGTAGAAAACCGGACAGACGGTGCCGCGGAACGCGGCGTCCTTTCCCCACAGCTCCATCTCCAGGCCGCCCCTTCGGCCATAAAAGAGGACCGAGCTTTCGAGCCGTGGCCTCTGGCTATCCCCCGATTTTGCCAGTTGGTGCCGGGTAATGAGCAGATCGTAGGTCCGCTCTATCCGAAGCATTTGCACCCGGATCAGTACTGGCGCGACCACGATCGCGTGCACGCCGTTTACCCCAATGCTGTCCACGCGCTGCAGCCACGGCAATGCGTTGCCTTGTTCATCTACGAAGCTCGCGTACGCGCCAACCTCCGCGACCGCCCCGCCTGATTCGACTCCCCGAAGCACATACTTCTTCGCCAGGTGTTGATGCTCGATTGAAACCGAGGGCTGGCAGTAGATGCCGGCAGTCCGCAGACACTTCAACGTGATCGGTGGAAGCCGCAGTCCCTGCCGAGCCAGTATCTCGGCCTCCAAATGCCTATTGTGGATTGTGAGCTGAGATTCCATACTCAACCGGCCTCCTGACTCGAATCGGGTGTCCCAAAGCCGCTCGGATCATTTCCTTGGTACATCCGGCCCAGCACTTGTACTTGCGCGGATCCGAAACTGAAATGGCCAGATTGTCACCGCCGCGATCTCGTCCATGTTCCGCGCATGATGGGCAGCGTGCCCAGTAGTTTCCGCCACGCTTCGATGTCGACCGAACGTGATCGAGAATGCGGAACTGAGGGCGCGTGGGATCGTATGGCGGCAACTCAACTCGTGGCTTCGGACGAAATTCTTCCGGCATTTCGAGTCCATGAATGAAGCCGCCCATCTCGGTCTCCGTGATCTTTCGGAGGCGCTCCAGATAATCAAGTTGCGCATCGAGCTGGTAATCTGCACCATAGAACCAGTAGCGCCTTTCGGTAGCACGATGGATTCCTAGCGGCCCCCGAATAGCATTGCCGAATTCGTCAGGGCCGAGTTGATCCTGGCGCGGAAATACCTCGATTCCTTCCGCCAGACCAGAGCCGCCCTTTACCGGCACTTTCAAGCGGCGGGCTAAGTTGTAGATGTAGATCCGGCAGTGCCTTGCAAGCAATGGCTTGTCCGCGAAGATCCAGAGGTGAGCGCCACGACGGGACTTTTCGAGCGCCGCCTCAACTCCGTCCTGGTGCAGCTCCCATTGCAACTTCAGAAGATCCTCCAGCGCATTCTCATAGTCAGCGTCGATTGCCACCCACTTGGAGCGCTGCGTCTTCGGGTTCAGCGCGTACAGGCCAGCGGTTAGCTGACCGTTCAAATGCTCGCAAATGGTCTGGAGCGACAGCCGGCGATCCTGCTTCGGGCGATAGTAGTAGTGCTTCCCGTTCGCGTCCGGTTTGTGAGACTGCAGGGTGTAGGCCAGGCGATTTACGAACAATGCAAAATATCTCTGTGCCATTTCCGCGCTCGCTTGGCCTACTCCTTTCATAAAGTCCCCTCTCTAAGCTCGCCGTCACGCCATCCCAGGTTTCCCAACGGCCCTCCGGAGAAGCGCCGGATGGGCCGTCCACGAGACGAGGTTGTACTCCGTGACAAGGTCATCGAACTCTGCCGCGGTGAGGCTGTCGTCACGTCCTTCGTCGAAGACCACAAAGTAGAAGACTTGCAGCTCGCGGTCGTACAGGTAAATCGCACCGGACGCGGGATCGTCTGGCACGCTCTGCAGCAACAAAACGCCTTTCGGCATTTCAATCCAGCGAGAAGCCACCCCCTCGCCGAGGGTGATAAAGACTTTCATCACGTGTTCGACGTTGGCCTCCTTGCGCAGGCCAATCTCCCCTGCGGTAAACAGCGGTTCAAAACTTACTGCTCCTCTGCTTTGAGACATCATGTGCTCCTCCTAAGTTGATCTGACTTGCCCTGCTGTCCACGAACAGGCACGCCAGAAAGTGACAGACCCGAGGTGCATTTTGTCCGTCGAGTTCCGCGTTTGAAACGCCGGACAAAGAACTGTGGTTATCGGCGAGTGACGTCCCGCTGTGGACAGCATGTGGACCGCGACAACCACACCTGCCGCTGGCTTAGGCGACAACAAGGAAGCCGCCAACTCGCGGGAATCGAGCCCAGCATTTCCGCGCAGATTTGCGCGGCGATGTGCGGTTCGATTCGCCAATTGTGTGTCGGGATGAAGCTGAAATCGCCGAACCGAATGGCGTACTCGTATCCATTCGCGTGGCGATTCGCTTGCCAATGGTGAACACTTAGCCGAGCAGTATTCCGTGGAAGGGTTTGTGCAAGTTCTGGTCTCAACCGAGGCGCAGGGTCGATGATTCGTCTGCGGGCAGCGTGACTGACCGCGGAACCTGAGGACAGACGTGACTACAGTTCTGTTGATGTGCTTCAACTCATGTGTACAGGGATGTCCCGGCAGGCTGAAATACAGGGGGGAGTCAGAACCCAAGTCCTTGATCGGAAGCATGTTACTCACCCCCCAAAAAGGTCAATTTCGCGGCGAGTGCGCGGCACGAACAAGGCGTGGACAAGGCGACGGTGAGGCAAAGGCGACGCGGCATTGTGTTACCCGGTTCTCGATTCATTGCAGCAGGTCCCTAAACCTGGCGCTCGCCGCATCCCGACCGGTCATGACTGGTGTGTCGAGCAGTTCTTTCGCGAAGTCTCTGGCGTTGGCAAACGCCAAGGATCTGTTGACGGGCTGCAGTTCATGGACGAGATGGAGCAGAACCTCGACGCCCGAAGTCAGGTACAAGATGCATCCGACTTGACGCTCAGTCTGAAGCGCCATCCGAATGCGGTCGTACTCCCGGAAGCTTTTCAGAGTGCGTTCATACTCCAGGGCAAAGCGCGCGGTCTTGTCGCCAACCCACACGTCGACAATGGCGTCGTAGTCCTTCCGATAGGGCGTCCGCGAAATGGTGTTGAAGGATGCGATTTCGACCTCCGACTGCCATCCCGCCAGCAGGTTCGCCTGGGCCAATGCCAGCTGAATGCGATTCAGTTCCAGCGAATGGAACGCCTGCGAAACATGCGGGAGATGTTCGGAATTGGAGTGCAGGACACTGGTGAACTGGCCGTGGTGTTCGAGCAGGGCGATCCCGCCTCGAGCGATCCGGTAGACGGCCGAGCCCGCCCCGTAAACGTCGCGGCAGAGATCCAATTGACCGTACTTGACGAGCCGCTTTACGCGCCAGTTGAAGCTGTTCCGGCAATGGTCAACCCCGCCGAACTTCATGAACTCAAACAGCTGATCATGACTCACGAAGCGGGAATTGCGCACTTGGCGCAACAGAGGAATGTCACGTTCCTCGCTGATGACCAAGCTGCCTTTGGCGTATCGCATGATCCATTCCTTTCAGTTCAGCGCCGCGTCTTCGAGCAGTTCCAGTGAGGCGCCATGGAGCAGATTTGGCGCAACCCTGAGTTGCCAGATGCCGAGTGTGCTTCTGACCCAATCGCCGGCTTTCATGAGCAACATTGCTTCCTGTCTTTCACCGATATGGCTCACGGCGATAGGGGTCAGAGACTCTGATTTCCAGTCAGAAGCAGCGAAGCTAAGGGCGCCGAACCTGCCGCTCGATACAACCAAAAGGAAGTAATCGGGCCGGCACGATTGTCCGATTTTCCGCCGAAACAACACCCGATTGCCGCCGCATGCAAAGACAAGATCGGTGCATTCAAACACCTCCCCGACTGCCCGGTTCGGGAACTGCGGGTTAAAGTCTCCGGCGCCGTTGAATCGGATCAAGCCCGGAACGAGCCAGTAGCGCCTCATCTTGCTTCCGCAGCGCATACCCGTGGAATTGAAGTAGGCCGCATGTCTCGTGTACCGGTAACGGTCGTGCGGATCACGGCCAAACCGCGCCCACCAGTTACTGCCGAATTCCAGGATCTTGACCAACATCATTGAGGTACTCCATTAGTTCGCGATTGATGTCTTTCATGGCGCGAATGCGATCCGGCACTGGAAGCTTGGAAACATTGCCAAGCCTTTCGACGATGGACGACGGGATATCCATCTTTCGCTGCGAGAAGTACTGGCAGAGATCGGCAAAGCGCGTGCTTTCATCTGCCAACTCCTTTTGCTCGGCAGGCAACGAATTCAGCCGTTGTTGGTACTCGTTACGGTCGTCAAGCGGGCCCGACTCGCCGCCCGGTTCGAACTTGTCGAGAGCGCCGGATTTTGGCTGCGACCGGTTCTTCTTTTTGTCTTTCGACATCTCTTTGGGAACTCCTTCCTGATTTCTGGGTACGGCGCTACACCCCCTTCAGACTGCGATTCCTCTGTTGCTCCTCTTGGAGCCGCCGGTCTGACTCGGTTACCTGACGGCGCAAGAGTTTGGCCTCATCCTGGGACCGGCCAAGCTGCTGCTCCAGCGAATTGACCTTCATGATCAGCTCTACGTCGGGTTTGAAGAGTCCAATCTGGTTTGCGGGTTGGTTTGCGGGCCGTGTTGCGGTCGCTGCGCTCGCAGAACGGTCGGCCGCTGATGTGGCATTACCATTCTTTGGTGTCGCTACTTGGCTGGCCTGTATGCTGGATGTCCGGCTGCGAACGGTCTGTGCTGCAGTACGGTCCTGCACTTCCCCAGGGGAAGCTTGGGAACGGAGCGCGGATTCTCGGAACGCGGTTAACGCCTCCATCAAGCCGCGATTCCTGCTGGTGGCCTCCTCCACCTGAGCATTTGCTCGCGAGAGGGCATGCTCGTGTTGTGCGAGCATCTCCGCCGCGGTCCATTCCCGGCAGGTTTGCACTCTGTGCTGATACACAATGATGACGAACAGGCACGCCAGCAGCCCTAATGCAACCAGGTTCGACCAGAAGTAGCCGTTCCTCATGGTTTCCTCGAGCAACATTTTGCGGCCCTCATCAAGACACTGCCCGTAGTCTTTGTCGGCAGGATTGATGCGCTTCAGGGCGAAATCGACGAAGCCATCCTTTGGCCTTGGAGACTGCGCTTGACCCGCAGGATCGTAGCCCGAAGGGCGCGCCTGGGCGAAGCAAAGCGATGGCAGCATGGCCAAGAACAGGCCGGCAACGACAATGCGGGATGGACGGCTCACATCCATGAAAAACGACCAGTGCGCGTGGCCAAGCGGCCATTGCGACGAACAACTTCGGGGTCCTTGAAGCGCAGGTTCGCGCCTTCAGTGTGAGAAACTGCGTGCAGCCTGGGATAAATTCTCGGCTCAAGTCCCGGGAACCGGTATTGGCGCGGCACTCGGACATGCAGATGGGAATGGAGTGTCCCGAGCCGGTTCTCGGTCATCAGGATCTCCATCTGGCCGACGGGCAGGTTCTTGATGTGCTCGTCCTGCGCCCGGGTATCCTTGATGTCGGTTTCACTGCCGAATCCAACGGGCTCGTACTTGTCTTCAAACACCCCGGTGCGCTGGACGGTCAAGGTGCGCCGCTTCTGCGGAACGCGCGCCGATGCCTTCAGGAAATACTGCGCCGTCTCCTCGTCCTTGGTGCGCAACAGCATGTTGGTGTTCGGCGCCGAGGACACGTCATCTCTGAAGCCGCGGCCCACGGTCAGAAGCTGCGGCAGGGCCTGCAGGGCGAACAGGAACGCGGTGTTGGTGCCCCGCGCCGTCTGCAGTATCTGGGCAAAGTTCGAATAAGCGAATGGCGCAAACTCGTCGAGGATGACGCTGACCATCGGCCGGTTCTGGCGGCGGCGCTCCTGCTCGTTTTCGTAACGCTTGCCAATCATCAATTGCATGTTCTGCAGCAGCATCCGGCCAAGGGCTGTGACTGCTTTCGAGTTCTTATTGGTATTCAGCGAAACGAACAGAATCAGTTCCTGGTCAATGACTTCGTCGAGCGACAGCATCTCATCGTAGGCGCCAGTGATGATGGAGAGTTCGTCCTGGAGAAAAGTCATCAGCTGGTTTAATAGGCCCTGGATCTTGGTGATTCGCTCGCGGTCTTGCAGGGACTGCAGCAACATCTTGGCTGACATGTCGAAGTTCAGGCGGCGCTGATTACTGACGCCCTCAAGCGTCTGAATTCTGGCGCGGGCAATAGCAATCTGTTCCCGCTGGACCACCGGGTCAAGCGCCATCACCATCACGTCGTAGAAGTTGTAACGCTTGCCGGT
>JBAVGI010000559.1:0-15949 GCA_049684755.1 Candidatus Sulfotelmatobacter sp. | reverse complement strand
ATTTACGATCCTCCCCGTCCGCTTAACTTCTACGGCTTTGACGGCGGTGCTGGGGGCGGACCCAGCGCATACTTCGCCAAGCCGTCTTTTCAAAAGGGAGTTCCGGGAAAATACCGCCAGGTGCCTGACGTTTCCTGGCTGGCTGATCCCTTCACCGGGGGCGTGGTCTTGATCAGCGAGCCAACACAGATTCCCGAGCAGATTTGGTACGCGGTGGGCGGGACCAGCTTGTCTACTCCGATGTTCTCGGCGTTGTGGTCCATTGCGAATCAGGAAGCGGGAACGCCGCTCGGCCAGGCTGCACCTTATCTCTATTCCATGCCGTCGACAACCCTCACCGACGTCGTGCCCTATCTTCCTGGGCACGATGTCACTGCGGTCATTCACGATTCGAGCACGGTAACCCATAGCTACAATCCTTCGGAAACGCTGGCAGCCTTCCAGCCTCTGTTCGGCAATTTCTACAGCGCGATCTGGGACGATCCCGCCGCTGAGAATACGGCGCTGGCGGTCTCGTTCGGCCAAAACTATTATCTGAAAGTAGGAGTTGGCTGGGACGATGTGACTGGAGTGGGAACTCCGAAGGCGAAGGCTTTCGCCGATTGGTTTGCACCGAAGAAATAAAATGCTTTGCTGCATGGGACCTCAGCAGTTTCCGAAGAGGCTGCTGAGGTTTTATTGCCGCATTGCCCTTATACCCACGCGGCCATGAGATGGCCGATGCTTCCGCGAACCAGCAAACCATCCGCGCGCTCTTTGAAATAGCGGGCGTTGAGATCCTTGCCTTGCAGGAATTCGGTGCGGCGGAATCCCAGACTGTTCAGCTCGTCCTGCAATTTGCCGGGATCGAAGAACACTTGGAAAGGCTCTCCGGCTGCGGCGACGCGCTTCGAGAGTGCATCGAGCGCTTGTCTTTGTCCCGGGTTAAGGAGCGCGGGATCAACTGCGAAATCGAAAACCACGCCGCTGTCGGCCGGCATTCCGGCGATAAAACTCAGGGTTGTCGTGCACGCTTCGCGCGTGAGATAGGGCGTGACGCCGAGCCAGGAGAAAAATGCCGGCGAGTTGGCGTCGACTCCGGAGTTTGCCAGTCCATTCGCCAGCGCTTGCTTTTCGAAATCGATAGGGACGAAGGTCATAGACGACGGGATCGGAATATCCGCTGCCTGCAGCTGCTCGCGCTTCCATGCCTGCGTTGAGGGATGATCGACCTCGAACACCCGCAGGCCGCGATGAGGATTACGATAGGCGAAGGTATCAAGTCCGGCGCCGAGGACAACGTATTGACGTACACCGTGTGCGACTGCACGGGCGAGTTCGTCCTCGGCATAACGGCTGCGGGCCGCCATGAAAGCGCGGAAAGCGCGCGAGAACGCGTGGTGCTCCTTCGGATTCGAACGAAGCTCGTCTGCGGCCTCGGAACCGATGATCCGCAAGGCGAGAGGATCGTCGAGAACTTTTGGATCGTCCAACAGCTGGTGCGCGGCGCGGCGAATTGCCACGCGATGAGCGGTCTTGCTGAATTTACCTTCTTGCATTCTGAGATGCGTTCGAACTTTGCCCGGCCAAGTTCTGCTGGCAACGGATCGCTTCGATTTAATAGCGCGCTTCCGCAGTAGCTAGTTGGCTGCATTCCCGACAGGGGCACACTTCGCGCAGATACCGCCAGGAATAAATGCCAAGATCATGATCATCGTTCCATGCGAACCGGATGGCATACTTGCCGATCGCTTCCGCGGAAAGTGGTTTGGCCGCGGCCTTGAACATGGGCAGCATGCCGGGAGCCAGTTTCGCCGGCTCCCCCGGCTTGCGGTGGGATTTGTCGCGCTCCTCGTTACACATGGCGCACGGGCAAGCGTCGCGGAGATAAACAAATGCGTAGTGCGAAACGTGACCATCTTTCCACTCAATGTCAACGCCGGTGCCAGTGGTGAGATTTACCTTCACCGACCTGGGATCCGTGGACGCGGTGGGCGACTGAAGCGGGGACTGCATGAACTTCAGTATCGCATAGGAGAATGGTCGGGAGAGCGAATGATCATCTCCGCTAGTGAGTGGCGGAGGAGGAAGAAGAAGCCTTGGGACTGGTTGCTACCCCGATTGCCAAGCCTCCGATGGCGCCAGCGAGAATCCCCATCAAGGCCAAGACCAGTGCGCTTTCTACCAGGGTGGAGCTGCCGCGATTCAACATAGACTTTCTCCTTGGTTTTCGCTGCGAAGCGACAGCGGCCATTTTACCTGTTTTCAGGCCTTCGGGCGAATTGTCGGGAAGGGCAGGAATCCGGTAAAATGGATGCTTCGCTCCAAGCATTTGAAAGGATGTACAGCCGTCATGGCACAACAGTGTGAAATCTGCGGCAAGAAGCCGCAATCGGGGAATCGGATCAGCCACGCCCACAACGTCACCAAGCGACGCTGGAACGTAAATCTGCGTCCCGTGCATGCCCGGGTGGGCGCTACCACGAAGCGTATGCGAGTGTGCACGGCATGCATTCGCAGCGGCAAAGTGGTCAAAGCGTAGAAATAAATTGCCGCCGAGAACGCAAAGCCCGCCAAGCTAGTTAAGGATTTCTAGTTTTTGCCTTAGTGATTCCCGGCGCTCTCTGCGTATGCGGCGGTAAATTCTCTACTGCACTCCTAATAACTGAACGTCGAAAATGAGAGTCGCCTTCGGAGGGATTGTTCCGTCTGGAGTGCCGTCCGCGCCATAGGCTAGATCGGGGGGGATGCGCAACTGGCGTTTGCCGCCGACCCGCATGCCGGCAACTCCTTCTTCCCACCCTTTGATGACTTCACCGTTACCGATGGTGAAATCGAAAGGCTTGCCGGCATCCACGGAACTGTCAAACTTCTTGCCGTTGGTGAGCCAGCCCGTATAGTGCACGCGAACGCGGTTGCCTTCTTTGGCGGCCTCGCCATTGCCCACCCGAATATCCCAATAGACCAATCCAGAGGAAGTTGTGACTCCGGGTCCGGTCACTTTGCTGGGCGCGTTGGTATTTGGGGCGGTGGACTTCCTGGCCGCGCTTTGCGCGTAAGCAAACATCGCCGTCAGGGCGAAAACAACAACAACCAAGACGGCTGCAACGTACTTTGTCATTCTAGCTCCTTCACACTCATCTCATTTAGGTAGAGGGCGCTGAGTGAATAAAGGCTTTCCGCCGCTTCGTAGTTCTGCGCCCTCTGTGGGATTCTTACCCCAGCGCGATTACATCGATTTCCACCAACACATCTTTAGGCAGGCGCGCCACTTCTACGGTGGAACGCGCGGGCGGAGCAGAACTGAAATATTTGCCGTAAACCTGGTTCATGGCAGCGAAGTCATTCATGTTCTTGAGAAATACAGTGGATCGAACCACCTTGCCGAGACCGCTGCCGGCTGCTTCCAGAATCTCCGAAAGATTGCGCAGCACGCGCTCCGTCTGTGCGGCCACGTCTCCCGCAACGACTTGTTGAGTCGCCGGATCGATGGCAATCTGGCCGGATGTAAATATGAATCCATTGGCCTTGATGGCTTGCGAATAGGGGCCAATGGCTTGAGGGGCGTCTTTGGTAGAAATGACTTCGCGCATGGGCAGTGGTCAATGGCTGGTGCTAAGAAGCGCCACATGACTCAACAATTAACTCAGATTGAGCAGCAAAGGTCAACTCAGCGCGGCTGATTGATAGCTGCTGGCCCGCTACTGGCTGCCCCGGCTGGAGACTGAAGCAAGTGCCAGAACTCGCCGATAGAGAGATTAGGGGAGAGCTCATCCGCGAGGCGTGGTCGATATGGAAAATGAAATGAAATCAACACTGAGTAACGAGCGCGTCCTCGGCAGGCGGGGAAGTCTCAGCCGGGATTCACCAGACACAAAATCTAAATTCAAAGTTGGTCTGGTAACGATTAACCAGGAATTATGGCTCGTGCTCTCTCTGTTCGTTATCGCGGGCTTGTTCAACTGGCTGGTGGCTTCGCACCGAATGATTTTGGGTTTGTACACGCTGCCTACCATCTTCTCAGCATATGTCTATGGGCGGAGGCATGCCGTGCTCACGGCAAGCGCCAGCATATTTATGGTGCTCATACTGCTGTGGAAAAACACCGGTCTTTTTGCGGGTACGGCTCCGTTTATGTTGAGTTACGACCAATGGTCGGAGCTGATCACATGGGCAGGCCTGCTCCTGATCACGGCCTACGCAATGGGCACTCTGTACGACCGGAAAGAGTGTCATCTGCGCGAATTGCGCCAAACTTACTTTGGGCTCTTAGCGATCCTGCAGCAGTTCATCTCCAACGATAAATATACGCACAATCATTCCTACCGGGTGGCCTTGTATGCCTCGTCGATTGCCGCGCGCATGGGATTTGATCAGGATCGCATCGACGATGTCAGGGCCGCGGCCCTTCTTCACGACGTGGGCAAGCTCGAGACCAGCCGCGAACTCCTGTACAAAGCGGCCAGCCTGACTGCGGAAGAGATGGCGGAAATGAGAAAGCATGTCCAGAAAGGAGTCGCCATGCTGGAACCGGTTGGAGGATCATTGCGCAGAGTGCTTCCTATCATTCTGGCTCATCACGATAAGTACGACGGTTCGGGATATAGTCCTGCCAAAGGCGGCGAGATACCGATCGAAGCCCGGGTTCTGGCGGTAGCGGACGCCTACGACACGCTAACCAGCGACCGGCCCTATCGCCGGGCGGTTACCCCGTTCGAGGCCAGACAAATCATCGTCTCCAGCGCGGGATCGAACTTCGATCCTGCGGCAGTGGATGCGTTTGTTGACGCCTTCGAACATGGGGAGATGGAGATCCCCGAGGCCCTTGTAGTATGAGCGATTTCCTGACCACGATAGGAATTGAACCGAGAAAAGATGGATCACACGCCAACGCGATAGGAGTACACGTCCTGCTGGTGAGCAATGATATTCAGATCATCGACACGCTCTGCGAGTTTATGGGCAAGATGGCGATGCATGTCGATATCTGCTCCGGCTTCGTCTCCGCCACCCGGAAGCTCTGCCATTCCAAGTTTGAGGCGTTGGTAGTGGATTTCAAAGAGAGGGCAGAAGCCCTGGATCTACTCAAGAAATCGCGGGAGATGACATCTCACAAAGCGGCTGTCGTATTAGCTATTTTGAACTGTAATGAAGAAATGCCCAGCGCCTTCCGGGCGGGGGCCAGCTTTGTGCTGGTCAAGCCACTGTCTCCGACAGTGCTATTGCGTACGCTCAAAGTTTCCTATCCCCTGATGGTGAACGAAAAAAGACGTTCGTTTCGTTGTCCCGTACAAGTCCCGGTACATGTCTCGATTGGCTCTCAGGCTGAGGTGATGGCTACGTCCGTTAATATTAGCGAAGTCGGCATTGCGCTCACTCGATCACCGGCTCTGCAGGCCGGAGACAGAGTTGCTTTGCGTTTTACCTTACCGCGTACTCAAGCCCCTCTTAGGATAAACGCGGAAGTTTGCTGGAGAGATTCTGCGGGGTCGGCGGGAATGGAATTCGTTCAGGTTCCCGGTCCCGTCAAGGAGCAACTGGTGTCCTGGATCGGCGCCCGGCTGGAGGAGTATCTGCCGGAAGAAACCGCTCTGAAGATCTGAAGCGCTTCGAACTCTGCTACTGGTGGGTGGAATACCTTGACTGCCGCGCAGCGTCCCTCCCGGGATGCAAAGCAAGATTGCACCCGATAGAAACAGCAGCAAAAACTGGAACCCCAGCCATGCTGGGGCTCCAGCGCACTCAAACTGCCTGGCCCGACTATGCTGACATCGCCCGACGCTGTTGCGTGCGGCTCTCGCGAATCGAGGCAACACCGCGCCGAATGTTCAACCAGCCATTGTCCTGAAAGAGATGGAAGAGGTCGTACGTGTAAGGCACTTCGCCGGTGATGATCTCTTCTTTCCCCTGATCATCGGTAACGGCGAACGCTACCTGCACCGGCTCGTCTGGCGAGTTTTGTTTTGTGAAGTGGACGAGTTTTACATTGAGGGTGGATTGCTCTTGCGGTTGCATAGGCATACGTTTCCTCCATTAATTTTTTGTATTGTTTGGGTATTGAACGTACTCTCAGAGAACGATCCAAGTCAGAACTGATGCGGATATTTTTGTAAGATTTTTTGTTGAGTGCGGAAAGTTTTTTTGCTTAGCAACTAAAGATGCCGTAGCGGCAACACGAATCGTAGTTCCCTGCATTGCAAAAGGCGCTTTCTTGCCCGCGTTTCGCGCTTCGTCTCCACGATGCGTTGAATGAATTATGCTGAGGCCTTCATCTTCTTGGCGTTTCATTTTCCTGGTTTATTTTATCGGACGACCCCGAACTCGCTCGTGAGGCACGAGTTACTGCTAATCGTCCGCGCATTCATTTTGCTGCAAGCCCTTCCCCCGGTTTCGGCAACTAAGTAATGAAAGACAGATATTACGATGAAAAGATGAAAGGTGGACTCTGATGAACAACTTGATTCGATCGGTTCTAAAGACTGCGGTTTACTTCCTGGATCAGACGAACAGCTTCACAAGCGATGTGCGGGACCGCGTTGCCGATGGCGTAGACCGCGTGTCAGATCGGGTTTCCGATCTGCGTGACCAGGCGCAAGACATGTATTCTGGCGACGATCACACCGTCCGCAATGTACTCACTTTTGTCGCCGGCGTAGGTGTGGGCGTAGGCGCGGCTTTATTGTTTGCTCCCGCCAGTGGCGAAGAACTTCGCGGCCAGATCGGCGATAAGGTCCAGGATATCGGCGACCGGGTGCGGGAACGCTTCTCCACGCGAACCTCGACCGGCACGGAAGGCCGCTAGGTCTTCAAAAAAATAACAGGCCAGCCCGAAGGCATTGACAGCCGTTCGCCCGCCTGAGCTGCGCCCAAAAACAATCAAGACTCAAGCAAGACATTTCCCAACGATTGGAATTAAACGACTGGAATTATCGGAGGACTCACCATGAAGCTCGCTTCGCAAGTAATCATTCACCCCGCGCTGTTCGCCGCTCTTCTCCTGGGCGGTTGGGCCGTGGCCGGCGCGCAACCTGTTGCGCAACAAGGCCCCGACCAATCGCCAACTCCACAAGCCGACAACACCAGGATGAACCAGCAGGATCGCAGCCCAAACGAAACGACGGCGGATCAGCAAAAAGCAGACCGGTCGGACCGCGAGATCACGCAGCAGATTCGCAAGTCCATCACGAGCGACAAGTCGCTCTCAACCTACGGCCATAACGTGAAAGTCATCACGCAAAACGGAATGGTCACGCTCAAGGGGCCAGTGCGTTCCGAGGAAGAAAAGAAAGCAGTCGAAGCCAAGGCTGCGGAAGTTGCAGGTGCAGATAAAGTGACGAACGAAATCGATGTCCAACCGAAACATTAACCGGCAAGCATCCTAAGGAGGATTAACTATGGCAGGAAAAAATACGGCAGTGTTCGGAATTTATCCGGAGTATGCGAGTGTTGAAAATGGCGTGGATGCCCTGAAGGCCGCAGGCTTCCGCAACACCGATATTTCGGTGCTTTTCCCGGAAAACGTGGGCACAAAAGATTTCGCCCACAAAAAAGAAACCAAAGCGCCCGAGGGCGCGGCCACCGGTGGCACTACCGGAGCCGTCATCGGCGGCGGACTGGGCTGGCTGGTGGGTATTGGCGCTCTGGCAATCCCGGGCCTCGGACCTTTCATTGCCGCCGGCCCTATCATGGCCGCTTTGGCTGGAGTGGGAGTCGGAGGCGCAATCGGTGGAATCGCCGGAGCTTTGGTCGGCATGGGCATTCCCGAGTACGAAGCCAAGCGCTACGAAGGCCGCGTGAAAGATGGCGGCATTCTGCTCTCCGTACATTCCGATAACTCCGAATGGACGAAGCGCGCGAAAGAAATCCTTCAGCACACCGGTGCCCAGGATGTTGCTTCCACAGGTGAAGCTAGCGCAGACTTTTCCAAGACGGATAAGCCGATGCGGCGTGCCAGCTAGGCAAACCGAAACGATCTGAAAACGATCGTTTAAAAGGGAGTCTTCGTTATTCCGAAGACTCCCTTATTCTTGTGTGAGCAGAATATTCACAAACTAACGTGAGCCGTCTTTCCACCGCTACGGCAACAGGCCGTAGACATCGAGCTCGGTGGAAGTCGGCACAAATACTTTCCCGCCCGCGATGGTCGGTACCGTGAACTTCAGCGCCGATCCGGCAGTGTCGCGGGTTCCTGCCTGCGAGCTGTTGTAAAGCTCACTCGCAACATTGGTTGCATCGTAGGCATGCAGCACCGACGGTCCCTGCGGTACGCCTAGTTTGTAGCTGTATGCCGAGTTATCGATGTCCCAGATAATCCCGTTCACCGCCCCATTGGCGGAAAGCGACGGCGTGGCTCCATGTGTTTGGAAGACCGCCGATCCTTTCGACGTGGGGGTAGTTGAAATCTGCGCCGTGGTCGCGTTCCAGCTATAGGCGCTGATTACGTTGTCGTTGCAATGGAAGTAAATTGAGCCGGTGCCCATCCAGTAGACCGGCGTCGAAAAGATGTTATTGTAACCATCCGTGCAAAGCTGTAACTGCTGAACAACGTTGTTCGTGCCTCCAGCATTGTAGCCGCCCATGCTGTTGCGGTTGACGACGAAGACGTTCCCGTCCTTTCCTCCTCCGAGAGTTACCGGCAAAGAGGGAGTACTAGGAACCAAAATGTTCGACCCACTGCCCAAATCGGCGTCCCATTCGGCGAGCGTGAAGTTGTCACTCGGCGTAAAGTAACTCGATATTGTCAGATCAGTCGGATCCATCTGAAAGATGGAATCGTTATAGCCGTTTGTTACCGGATCTCCTGTGCCAGGATCGCCCGCCACTAACTCGTCGACACCACTCATTAAATAGACATAGCCGGTCGCGTCGTCGATTGCCGGAGCGCCTCCGCTAGCCCAGTATCCGCCGCCGGCTCCGTCCGGTGTGTCGTTGAAGATTGCTTCCTGCGCTAGAGACGTCTTGTCGTAGGCCAAAAGCCAGCCGTGGTTACAACTGCCGAAGGGAATATATATCCAGTTCGTGAACGGATTCAGCGCCAGGCCCATGCGTTGATAACAGTCCGACTCGAGAGAAATGTTTCCGCCCGAGCTGTCCAGCCCCGTGCCCGCCACCGATCCGGTCATATTCACCGGGCCTCCGAACTTTTCGGTACCGGTCATGATATCGAGCGCATGTAGAAAAAACGGGGTCGGATCTCCCTTGCCACCTTCCTCAGCCACCAGATACATGGTGCCGGTGCTGGCATCGATCACCGGCGTCGACAAAATGCCCACGTTAGGATTTACGCCTGTTATATCGCCTTTGTAGACGGCTGGCCCCAGCGGCCCGGCGTGCCAGAAAGTCTGCGCGGTCGCCGACGAAGTTGCGTCCGCACTGAAGGCGTAAACGCTGTTGTTCTGCGTCACCACAAAGACCACATCGTGCGTGCCGCCCGCAATGTTGAGTCCCGGCATATACAAAGGCTGCGCGTAGATCTGACCATCCACCGGATAAGCCAGCAGCTTGCCGAACGTCGCCGAGTTCACGTTCGAAGGTGTCAGGCTCACTTCTTCGAGATACTGCCCGTCGCGCGCGTTGTCATTGTGATAAGTGAGAACGGAAGCCTGGCTGAAGTTGACAACGGTAACCGTAGCGGAAGCTGTGAGCGCGGTATCCGCTACGCTAGTAGCCGAAATGATATGAGCCCCGATGGCGGCTGGCGCCGTATACAGTCCGCTGGTGCTGATTGTGCCGGTAGCCGCACTTCCGCCGGTCGTTCCATCTACCGCCCAGGTCACAGAAGTGTCCGTCGACCCCGTAACCGTAAACGACTTCGTCATCGAGGGAGCGACAGTCGCTGATGGCGGCGTAATCGTGAATTCCACACTCACGGTCGCGCCGCCGGTGATCGACCCATCTGTGGCAGTCACCGTATGGCTGCCCGCTTGCGCCGGCGCCATATAAAGACCGCTGGTAGAGATCGTGCCGACCGTCAGGCTACCGCCAACCGTGCCGTCCACTGACCAAGTGAATGTTGTCACTCCCGCCGAAGCGGTCGGCGTGAACTGCTGCTGCTGAGAACCGGCCAGCATGGCCGAGGTTGGAGAAAGCGTAATCGTGCCGACCGTCACCGTGGCGCTCGCTGTCACGGAAGAGTCGGCCGCGCTTGTGGCTGTTACGGTATAAGCTCCGGGCTGCGATGGAGCTGTGTAAACTCCCGCTGCAGTGATCGTGCCAACACTGGCATTCCCACCCGCCACCTTATTCACGGCCCAGGTGATGGAGGTATTTGAAAAGCCCTGGATCGAGGAAGAAAATTGCTGCGTACCACCTGGCGGAAGAAATGCCGTCGTCGGAGAGATGGCTCCGAGCGCACCCACTGTGACAGCAGCGCTCGCGCTCGCGTTTGTCTCCGCCACGCTGGTCGCGGTCACTTTATGGTTTCCGGCCTGTGCTGGCGCTGTATATAGCCCTGTCGCACTGATCGTGCCCGCCGTCGCGCTCCCTCCTGCGACGCCATCCACCGACCAGCTCACTGCGGTGTTCGTTGTATTCTGCACCGTCGCCGTGAATTGCGCAGTCCCGCCCACCGCAACGTTCATGGAGGATTGATTCAGCGAAACAGTGACGTTCGACGAAGGGGGCGTTGTGGAATTACTCGTCCCACCACAACTGGCTAATATGGATGCAACTGCCAATGCAATACAACCTGCGAAAACCTTAGACGTAGTGACGGTCATAATCTGAGCTAGGATCCTGAGTCAAGACTTTGCCCAGCTACGGGGCCGCTAATAGATGACAAGCGAGGCGGCAAAAGTTGCTAAACCACGTAGGAATTCGGGGTTTCAGCGACACACCGACCTACGGTCTTTGCTTTAGACCTATCGACCCTGCCGCTCGGGTCACGGTAGAAGAACTACGCTGCAGACTGTATGTGAGATAAAGGAAAGACCTGAGGGTTTTTACCGCGCGAAAAACGCATAACGATTCTCACGCCAGCAATCGCGCGGCGTCCTTTGCATAATAGGTAAGGATGATACTGGCTCCGGCGCGCCGAATACTGAGCAAGGATTCCATCATCACGCGGTCGCGCTCAATCCAGCCATTGCGAGCCGCAGCCTCAATCATCGCGTACTCGCCAGAAACCTGGTAAGCGGCCAGCGGCAGGTCAAAGCGCTCCCGGGCCGCGGCAATGACGTCGAGATAAGGCATGGCCGGCTTCACCATGATCATGTCGGCGCCTTCTTCCACGTCGAGTTCGATCTCACGCATCGCCTCGCGCAGATTGGCCCCGTCCATCTGATAAGAACGGCGATCACCAAATTGCGGAGCCGAATCGGCGGCTTCGCGAAACGGCCCGTAAAACCCGGACGCAAATTTCGCGGCATAAGAGAGAATTGGAGTATTGCTGAAGCCAGCTTCATCGAGCGCGCGGCGAATGGCCGCAACCCGGCCATCCATCATGTCGGAAGGAGCAATGATGTCGATACCGGCACGAGCGAGGGAAACCGATGTCCGCGCCAGGAGTTCCAGACTCGCGTCGTTGTCGATTTCGAACTTTGAGACCGCGCTGGCCACGAGCGATGCCAGCTCCTCGATAACCTCTTCCTTCTCCTTGCGGTTTCTGGCGGCCACCACTCCGTGTCCAGCGCGCAGAGCGTCTCTTGCGGCAGCTCCCAAGGATTGCGGAGATGTTCCCGGCTTTACGATCCCGCAATGTCCGTGAGACATGTACTCGCAAAGGCAAACATCCCCCATCAGAATTAAATCTGGAACTTCGCGTTTCATGGCTCGGGCAGCCTGTTGCACGATGCCGTCGTCCGTCCACGCGCCAGTGGCGACTTCATCCTTCTTATCGGGCAGCCCGAAGAGAATCACGGATGGAATCCCCAGAGCGTGAACTTCCCGGGCTTCCTTTACCGCTTCATCCACCGAAAGATTGAACACGCCCGGCATCGATCGAACTTCCTTCCGCACACCTTCGCCCGAGCAAACGAACATGGGATAGACAAACGCGTTGGGAGTGAGCCGAGTCTCGCGTACCAGATTGCGCAGTTGCTCGGTTCGGCGAAGCCGGCGAAGACGGGTGACAGGAAAAGCCATAGAATATCTGGGGTTCTTGACTCCGGGGCAGATCAAGTCTAGCGCCCGAAACTGCGGCCCAAATCTAAAACTGATTCTAGCAGGGAGTCTACTCGAGATGGCTACAACTCCCTGCCGGAACCGGAAGCCCCCCGCGCCAAGCAGATGGGGGGAGGGGTGACGAAAGTAACCTGCCTCACGCCAAAAGCGATCTGGGAATCCCCGATTTTATCCATAGAATGAAGGCGGATGAGTCTGTTCGCACGGCATCGCTGGTTCGCGCTGGCAGGCGGAGTTACGCTTGCATTCGCCGCGTTGTCGCTAACCATACGGCCGGGCCCGGTGTTAACCGCGATCGTCGATTTTGGATATCTTTTCATTGCTCTGACAATTGCCGCGGCCGCGCTGATGAATGCCCGGTCGACACGGGGCGCCACTAGCCGCTTCTGGCTTCTGCTTGGGTCCGGTTATCTGCTCTGGGCAATTAATCAAGCGGGATGGGCGTACTACGAGGTGTTGCGTCACGCCGCTGTCCCCGATCCCTGGTCCCTCGATATGTTTCTGTTTCTTCACCTGATCCCGATGATTGCGGCCGTCGGGTTGCGTCCGCATCGCGCTGAAGAGGGACAGAAATTTAGTGTTGGGACTTTAGACTTCCTTTTGCTCTTGGTTTGGTGGGTGTTCTTATATGCGTTCGCTGTTTTTCCGTCGCAGTATTTGTCTATAAATGTGGCGGAGTACGACCGCAATTTTGGGGATCTTTATTTAGTGGAGAACGGCGTACTCGTGTTGGTGCTGGGGATTGTTGCCCGCCGCGCCAGCCTGGGCTGGAAAAAGGTCTATCTCAACCTGATGGCGGCAAGCACGCTTTACGCAGTGGCCTCGCAGGCGGCGAACCTCGCCGTGAGCAGCGGAGTCTACTCCACGGGCAGTCTCTACGACGTTCCGCTAATCGGAGCCGTGAGCTGGATGGCCGCGACTGCGCTGATGGCGCGGGAATGGCAGCCTCAGGCTGTCCCACCCAGCGGAGACGACAAATGGGGCACGATGGCCTTGCGCTTGGCCATGCTCGCCATTCTGTCGTTGCCGGTGCTCGGTCTCTGGACTTTTCTCTGGGATACATCGCCTGCTCTGACCCGGACCTTTCGCATGTTCACCGTTCTTACCGCCATGCTGGTGCTGGGTGTATTCGTCTTCGTGCGCCAATATCTTCAGGACCAGGCTCTGATCCATGTGCTGGAAAATTCACGGCGCAGCTTCGAGAATGAACAGCGTTTGCAGAGCCACTTGGTGCAGAGAGAAAAGCTGGCTTCGCTGGGCCAGTTGGTTGCAGGTGCGGCAAACGAAATCGATCAGCCGCTAACCGCAATCATGAGTTCTTCGGAGATGTTGTGGTCGAACCACCGGTTGACCAGCGAGCAGGATACGTTGGTGCGCAAAATTGTCCATCACTCGCAGCGAACCCGGGAACTCATATCGAATCTTCTGAGCTTCGCGCAACAAAGCTCCGGAGAAAAAACCATGGTGGACGTGTGCATGCTGCTCCAGCGCAGCGTGCAAATGCGCGAGCTGCAACGGCACGATCAAAAAGTCCGCATTGAAACTTCATTCAATCCTGACTTACCCAAAGTCTGGGGCGATGGCCACCAGTTGTTCCAGGCGTTCGTCCAAATCGTCGAGAATGCGTTGGACGCGGTCGAGGATGTTGGCGGTGGGTTGATCCGGGTCAGCGCAGAGGTTCGCGGCGAAGAAGTCGTACTGCAGTTTTCCGATAGCGGCCCGGGTATCAAAGAACCTCATCGCGTATTCGATCCTTTCTATACCACGAAGCCCATCGGCAAAGGCACAGGCCTGGGACTGAGCGCCGTCTACGGCGTAGTGCAGGATCACAAAGGACTAATCACTTGTCAGAACAAAACTGAAGGCGGAGCCTTGTTCGTGCTGGTGCTGCCGGTCGCAAGTGACAATGCCATCCGCGCCGTGGCGGCTGCTCGCTCCTGAAAGCCTGCCATTTCGCGTCTTTGTGGCGTCGATTCAGCCCCGCCGATTCACCGCTGCGGGTTCCGCGCGCCAATCCTGTAACATAAAATCCGATGTCTGAACCGCTGGTCCATCACTCCCCGCGCGTACTCGAGTTCGATGCTCTTTGCGAACTGCTGCGAGGATACGCATCCTCACCCATAGGACAGGCGAGAGTCGCCGCTCTTGCGCCTTCGATCGATGCCGACTGGATCGAGGAGCAACAGGCGTTAACCCAGGAGGTGCGGGAATTTCGCCGCGTCGGCGGAAGCTTCGATTTCTCGGGTCTGCTTGACGTTACAAAATTGGTGGAGAAGTCTCGCATCGGCGGAGCGGTGCTTGAGACCACAGATATCCGTGATGTTGTGCTGCTCGTGGATCGGGCCGCGGAATGGCGCGAGATCGCATTGCATCCTCCCGCGAACATGCGAACGGAGTGGCGGCAAACGCGAACGCTTTCGGAAAACATCCCCGATTTCACGGAGTTCCTCCGATTCTTCCGCAACAAAATTCAGCCCGATGGAACTCTCGAAGATCGCGCCTCACCAGAGCTCTCGAGGATTCGCCGCGAAATCGAAAAGCAAAAGCGCGTCATTCAGGAATCGCTTCGCGGATACCTGCGCAAACTGGCCGAAGGCGGCGCCGCACAGGATGAACTGGTCACGATCCGTGGCGAGCGTTTTGTCATCCCGGTGAAGATCGAACAAAAGCGGCGCGTGCAGGGCGTAGTACACGGCGCCAGCTCCAGCGGCCAAACCGTTTTTGTAGAGCCGCTGGAGACGATCGAACAGAACAACGAACTGGTTCGCCTGCTCGACGAAGAGTTGGCTGAGGTTCACCGCATCCTGCTCGAAATGACGCGCCGCATCGCCGAAGAAGCGGATGGAATTCTCGCCTCCGCCTCGGTGCTGAGTGAACTGGAGCTGCAATTTGCTAAAGCCCGCTTCGCCGAAGACTACAACTGCGTAGCAGTCCAGTTGAGTGGAGATATTCAGGGTTCGTGTGGGGACGGCCGCCCCCGGGAGCCTGCCCTGAGCGCAGTCGAAGGGTCCGCGAGCGCAGCTCGCCTGCTTCTGCACAATGCTCGCCACCCGCTGCTGGAGCGGAATCTCAAGCTTAAGAACGCAACCGTTGTTCCCATCACAGTCGAACTCGAGGGCAACCGCCGGCAGTTAGTCATCACCGGTCCCAATACCGGCGGCAAAACAGTGACCCTCAAAACCATCGGCCTGCTGGCCTTAATGGCCCAGTCAGGAATTCCAGTCCCCGCCGATCGGGCCGAAATGCCAGTATTCGACGCGGTTCTCGCCGACATCGGCGATTACCAATCCATCGAGCAGAACCTCTCCACATTTTCCGCCCACGTCACCAACATCGATTTCATTTCGCGCACTGCGACCCGGCGCTCTTTGGTGCTGCTCGACGAATTAGGCTCAGCCACCGATCCCGAAGAAGGCGCCGCGCTGGCGGTGGCGATCGCGTCGCACTTCGGACGAATTGGCTGCATGACGGTAATCTCAACTCATCACACTTCGTTGAAAGTTTACGGCGCGAATACTGACGGCGTGCTCAACGCTTCGGTGGGCTTCGACGAAAGCACCTTGCAACCCACTTATGAATTGAAGATCGGCGTACCCGGAGCGTCGGCAGGAATCAATATTGCGCAGCGCTTAGGACTGAATCCAACAATCATCGAAGCGGCGCGAGCACGCCTGGGAACGCAGGCACGCGATGTTGGCGAGTTTCTGGACAGACTCCATGCCAGCCTGCGTGAGGCCGAAAACGACCGGCTTCGGCTGCACACCCGCGAACAGGAATTAGAAAAAGAAAAAACGCGCCTCGCCCTCGAAGGAAGAAAAGAGCAGCAAACCAAGATCCGCGAAATGGAAAA
>JBAVGI010000558.1:0-1642 GCA_049684755.1 Candidatus Sulfotelmatobacter sp. | reverse complement strand
GTGCGCCTTCAAAGATCAGAAGCAGAAAGTAGGCCCAGAAAAGCTTCTTCAGCAAGGGCATCTTGCTGCGCGGTATGGCTGGAAGTTGTCTGATCACTGGCACGCGGCTACGACCCTCAATGTATCTGCGTAACTTGTTCGATAACTCGCCCAGGAGTGCTTTGCGGCGGTTGCCTGCGCTTGACGCGACATGCTGGCCAGCAGCTCCCGGTCGCGATGAAGAGCAAGCAAGCTCTCAGCGATCGCGTCTGCGGAGCAGATGGGTACGAGGAAACCTTCATGCTTGTCACGAATCAAATCGCTCGCACCGACGTTCGGCGTCACAATCGCCGGGAGGCCGCACGCCAATGCCTCAGCGACTACAAGTCCGAATCCCTCACCCAGCGAGGGCAGCACCAGAACGTCTGACTCCATCATGATATCGAGCACCTCGCGATGCGAAAGCGTTTCGTACCAGCGCCAGCGGCGGCACGCATCGTCGACGCGGGAGTTCGGCTGAAATCGTCGTCCCACCAGCGTGAGCTCGACCAGCTGGCCGATTTGGTCAATTGCGTCGAGAAGATATCCAATTCCTTTATGCTGCACCAGTGCGCCGACAAACAGAACCCGCAAAGGCTGCGAAGGATCAGCTGCCGTCCGCTCGCGGTGGTGAACTTCCGGAGCTCCGTAGTTAACCACCCGAATTTTGTCGTTAGCGACGGTGCCTGCCAACGTCCGGCGGACATGTTCGCTCGCGACAAACACGTAGTCCGCAAGCGAGAGCTCTTCATCTTTCCACTGAAGATGCTCGTCAGAATCTGCGAGATTGGGAAGAAGCGCGACGAGTTCAGGGCTGCGCTCGGCCTCCTGCTTCAGCAGATCGCGCACCCAATACCAGTAACAGCTTGCCTGCTCGTAGATGGTCGTGATGCCCAGACGCCTGGCTTCGCGAAAGGTCTGAAGCGCGCCGCCCTCATAGCAATAGACCGCGTCGGGGCGGAGATCCGCAAGACGCTGCGCCACTTTGCTGTCGAAGTGCCTGTATACGCCGATGATCGAGAATGGTCCCTCGCCAGCGGTCAGGAATTGCTTCAAGGGAGTCAACCCGGCGCCGAGGCGAATGATCTCTCTTGAAGGTACGCAGCGGACGCGGTCGCCAGGTATCTCCGAATAGGAGCGACGTTCGAGCAGCGTTTGTAGCCGCGATGGCAACAAGTGATTCCAGACTGACTCCGCATTCCACGCGACCGTCGTCCAGAACTCTGCCAGCATTTCGCGCTCGGCGAGACTCGCCACTGCATTGCGCACATTCTGATTGCCGGTCGGGTGCGAGATCAGAATGTGGGGCTTATGCATGTTGCCGCTCTGCGCTTGGCTCCATGCTCTGTCCTGCGGCTTTAAGCCATAGATCGTACATGGCAGCGTGGTCGCGCAAACTGTGTCCCGAGTACCAGTGCCGGGCTGCCTGCGAGCACTCGTCCAGAGTCTCCGGCTTTATCTCGCGCGCTGTGTGCGGGCTCAAAACGTGGACTCCATCTCTGAGTCCGTCGAATTCGTCGCGAAAAGCCTGGGCGATGATGGGGATCACGCCGTGCGCCGTGTATGCCGCGAAGACTCCCGACTTTGCCAGGCAATTTGGCGGGTATGCGAGATAACCAAAAGT
>JBAVGI010000557.1:0-1894 GCA_049684755.1 Candidatus Sulfotelmatobacter sp. | reverse complement strand
GAGGGGGAAATTCAGCAGATAGACGTCACCGTGGGTGGCCGCACTGTTCCTCTGAAAATTAAAGGAAGGGGAGCTGAAATTCTTTGGTCACCGGACTCGCGATGGCTCGCCGTAACATACACCTACTGCTGTTCGGGATTCTCGCCATATCTGAATGTCTACGAGGTGTCGGAGTCAGGTGTGCGAGATTTGAATGTGAAACATGCACTAGCGCGTGGATTCGAGACTGGAATTCGCTGCGATGGCGGACTACCTGCGAGCCAATGGGCGTTAACGGCGGCAGTAAAGTGGCTCGACTCCTCTCACCTGCTTGCCGCAGTGCAAGTCCCGAATGTGAGCGTGTGCGACAGCATGGGCGTCTTTGAGTTGCGCGAAATATCTGTACCGCAACTTTCAATTCTTAAAACGTATGACCAACTTAAAGCGAAGAGGCTGTTTCGTAATGATCTGGGCGGAAATCTCCTAGATGCAAATGACGGGTGTGTCCAGGCCCCGAAATCATGTTGGGTGGCCGTCCACCACAACGATCAGCAGTAATTCGCCAGTATGCCCAAGTAGCCGCCGCGGGTGTATCACCCCCAATCCTGAAATAGCCTCTCGATAAACGTTCCCGGCTGCCAATCCTGCCGTATAGGGCGCTGGCCGCAGTGCCGGTTCCCGGTATTCTAAGTGACCAACCAACAGCCCACAGCCGGGTCTTACCTTTCAAAACATCGGCGTGCGCCCATTCTTGCATTAGGCTGTTAAGCCAAGTGTTTTCAAAACTTCAATTCCGCCAGTGACACGTAACTCCGATTCGCGATACCCTTACTTTGTGTGCGTGCTGCGCGCACGAAGGAGTTTTTCGATCCCCAATGCCCATCCAACCCACTGAAAAAATCTGGCATAACGGCACCCTCATCCCCTGGGAGAAGGCCACCATCCACGTCATGAGCCACGTGATCCACTATGGCTCCAGCGTTTTTGAAGGCATCCGCTGCTACGGTCAGCCTTCGGGCTCGGCGGTTTTCCGCCTCCCCGAGCACATGCAGCGGCTCATTGACTCAGCCAAGATCTACCGCATGGAGATCCCCTTTTCGCTCGAAGAGCTTTGTGCCGCGGTTGTCGACACAATCGAGGCCAACGGCGTTGCGCCCTGCTACATTCGCCCCATCGTCATGCGCGGCTACGGCGAAATCGGCGTCAATCCCCTGCGCTCGCCCATCGAGGTCTACATCGCCAATTACCCGTGGGGCAAATACATTGCCGGCACCGGCGGCGCAGACGTCTGCATCTCAAGCTGGAACCGCCTGGCGCCCAACACCATGCCGGCGCTGGCCAAGGCGGGCGCCAACTACATGAACTCGCAGCTCATCAAAATGGAAGCCGAAGTCAACGGCTACCACGAGGGCATCGGGCTCGACGTCAACGGCCTGGTGAGCGAGGGCTCGGGCGAGAACATTTTCGTCGTCCGTAACGGCGTGCTGTTTACGCCGCCGCTCTCGAACTCGGCGCTCTCCGGCATCACCCGCGACAGCGTGCTCACCATCGCCCGCCATCTCGGCCTAACGGTCACTGAGCAGTCCATTCCGCGCGAACTGCTTTACATTGCCGACGAAGTCTTCTTCACCGGCACCGCGGCCGAAGTTTCGCCCATCCGATCCATCGACCGTATTGTGATCGGCGACGGGAAGACGGGCGAAATCACTCGCAAGATCGCCGACGAGTTCTTCGGCATCGCCAACGGCCTCAAGCCCGACCGCTTCGGCTGGCTCACGCCCGTCAAGGTCGACTCCAGCGAGCCGGTAACCGCATAGCAATCGGCGATGTCGGATTAATCAATAACCTGGGTGCCCCAGGTCCCTCGCACTTGGGGATCTGGGAAACCACGAACTTCAATTGACCTGTCTCAACT
>JBAVGI010000556.1:0-5026 GCA_049684755.1 Candidatus Sulfotelmatobacter sp. | reverse complement strand
TGGGTGGCGGCTTGGACTATGGCTCTCGCGCGCTTGGCGGCTTCTTCCGGGTCGGCGAAGGTGGTTGAGTCTTTCATGAAGATGCCGGAGCCGACGAAGACGGCTTCGGCGCCGAGCTGCATGACCAGGCTGGCGTCAGCGGGGGTGGCGATGCCTCCGGCGGAGAAATTTGGAACGGGGAGCTTGCCGGTTTTCGCGACCATCTTGATCAGTTCGTAGGGCGCGCCGTGTTCTTTGGCTTTGGCGTAGAGTTCTTCTTCGCCGAGGACGGTGAGGATGCGCATTTCCTGCACGATCTGGCGGATGTGTTTGACGGCGTGGACTACGTCGCCGGTGCCGGCCTCACCTTTGGTGCGGATCATGGCGGCGCCTTCGGCGATGCGGCGCAGGGCTTCGCCCAGATTGCGCGCGCCGCAGACGAATGGGACTTTGAAGGCGTGCTTATCGACGTGGTGAGCTTCGTCGGCGGGAGTGAGGACTTCGGATTCGTCGATATAGTCGACGCCGAGTTCCTGCAAGATTTGCGCTTCGGCAAAATGCCCGATGCGGCACTTGGCCATGACCGGGATGGAAACGGTGGCCATGATCTCGCGGATTTTTTTGGGCGAGGCCATGCGCGCGACTCCGCCTTCGGCGCGGATTTGCGCGGGGACGCGCTCGAGGGCCATGACGGCGACGGCTCCGGCCTTTTCGGCGATGGCGGCCTGCTGGGCGGTGGTGACATCCATGATGACGCCGCCTTTTAGCATTTCGGCGAGGCCGGTTTTGAGGCGGAGAGAGGTGGGGGTGTTATTGGAGCCGTTGGTTTTGGACATGGTGGACTCTTTTCGCGATCGCGAAGGATAGGCCGGCGGCACACAGACGCTGGCTTCTTCTATTTTACAGGGTGTTCATCATTCGCGGTACTGCGGGGTCGCGCAAACGAAGGCTCGAGGAAGAAGTGCCTCGAGTAGCTGTCGTCAGGATAAGCATAAAGGGGTCCTTCGACTGCGGTTTTGCTTTGCTAATCGCAAAGCAAAATCCTCGCTCAGGATGACAAACCGCACGAGCTAACGTTCCACATACTTGGCGAACATTTTTTCGGGGTCGATGGCGATAAAGATGCCGCGGCTGCGGGCGAGGACTTCGTTTTTGTCGTTGAGGATTTCGGCTACGTTGATGTGCTGGCGTCCATCGACTTTTTCTTCGCGGCCTTCGACGCGGAGCGGCTTGTTCAAGGGGACGGGCTTGAGGTATTCGACCGTCATTTCGCGGGTGAGGGCGACGACATGGTGGAGTTTGTTTACTTTGCCCATGGCGTCGTCGAGGATGCAGGCGATGACGCCGCCGTGGGTGTGGCCGGGAGGTCCGGTGTAGCGCTTGCTGAGGCGGAATTTGCAGATGAAAGTTTGGCGTTCTTCGTCGAGGATGAATTTGAGGCGCATGCCGTGGGGGTTGTTCTGTCCGCAGACGAAGCAGTAGTTTTTTTGCATTTTTGTGTAGCGGGTGTCGTGGCCTTGGGGTTGGGGCTTCGGTTGCATGGAGGGATTTTAACCTGTGGCAGGTGCGGCGTGGTTGCGGAGCAAAAAGCTTTTAAGCGCCGAGGTCGCGAAGAAGGGCTGCGGGGGACGCGGAGGAAACCCAGGCAGGAGGCTCACCCTGACGAGGTATCTCAGAACCGAAAGTCGAAAAGACCCACATCTCGCAGAGGAAGCGAGATGTGGGGCACCCTCAGTTGTGGAGGTGCGGGTGGTGTAGTGACAGGGATCTTTCGACTGCGGTTGTGCTTCGCGATTGCGAAGCGCAGCCTTCGCTCAAGATGACAAGACTCGGAAATTGGAGATCATCTTCACAGCCTGGAGGGATTAGGGCGGACGAAAGATTCCCACATCTCGCAAAGGAAGCGAGATGTGGGGCACCCACGGTGGTGATAGCGCTCGCGAGTTGCATAGGTCTTCACTTCCTCAGGATGACTAGGCTTCTCAGATTTGGGCGGATGCTGTATACATATCGGTTTTGGAAAACTTTGGATTGGAGCTCTCGTGAAAATTCGCCTCGCGGTTGCGCTTGCTGTTTTCTTTTTGGCGTTTTCTGGTTTGATTGTGGCTGGGCAGGATTCGGATAAGACTGCGGTGCCGGCGCCGACGGCTAAGAAAAATCCCAAGAAAGATCAGAAGAAGGATGAAGGTAAGGCTGCGTCTTCGCCCGACAAGACGCCGGATAAGAAAGATGAAGAGAAAAAGCCGGGGATGAATGCCGATACTTTCTCTGGGCTGAAGTTTCGGTCGATTGGTCCGGCGGTGGCATCGGGGAGGGTGATGTCGATTGCGGTGAATCCGAAGAATAAGTTTGAGTATTACGTGGGCGTGGCTTCGGGCGGGGTGTGGAAGACGGTGAATGATGGGACGACGTGGACTCCGCTGTTTGATAAGGAAGCGTCGTATTCGATTGGGTGGGTTGCGCTTGATCCAAATGATCCGGCGGTGGTTTGGGTGGGGGCGGGTGAGAGCAATTCGCAGCGCAGCGTTTCGTATGGCGATGGGATTTACCGGTCGGATGATGGCGGAAAAGATTGGCAGAATTTGGGGCTGAAGAAGTCGGAGCATATTGGGCGGGTGGTGATTGATCCGCGGGATTCGAAAGTGGTTTATGTGGCGGCGGAGGGGCCGTTGTGGGGCGCGGGCGGGGATCGCGGTTTATATAAGTCGACGGACGGGGGAAAGAATTGGAAGGCGGTACTGACCATCAGCGAGAACACGGGCGTGGTGGATGTGGCGATTGATCCGTCGAATCCGGACATTGTTTATGCGGCGGCTTACCAGCGGCGGCGGCATGTTTTTACTTTGATCGATGGCGGGCCGGAAAGCGGGATTTATAAATCGACCGATGCGGGCGCGACGTGGAACAAATTGAAATCCGGATTGCCGACGGTGGATATGGGAAGGATTGGGCTGGCGGTTTCGACGGCGGACCCGAATGTGGCTTACGCGACCATCGAGGCGGCGGATGGAAAGGGTGGAATTTTTCGCTCGAATGATCGCGGGGCGACCTGGGAGAAGCGGAATGAATTTGATTTAGGCGCGATGTATTACGCGCGGGTGGTGACTGATCCGAAGAATGTGGATCGCATCTTTGTGATGAATGTAAGTTTGCGGGAATCGCTCGATGGCGGGAAGACTTTGAAAAAAGTTGCGGAGGTGAATCATCACGGGGACAATCACGCGATCTGGATCGATCCGGATAATACGAAGCATTGGCTGCTGGGGTCGGATGGCGGGATGTATGAGACTTGGGATGACGCGAAGAGTTGGCAGTTCAAGGCGAATCTGCCGACGGTGCAGTTTTACGATGTCGCGGTGAGCAATGCAGTTCCCTTCTATGACGTGTGCGGCGGAACGCAGGATAATTTTTCCTGGTGCGGTCCGGCGCGGACGCGCAATGTAGACGGGATTATGAATTCGGATTGGTTCGTGACGACGGGTGGAGATGGATTCCGGTCGGTGGTGGATCCGGTGGATGCGAACACGATTTATTCGGAGTCGCAGTATGGGGTGCTGGTGCGCTATGACAGAGTGACGGGGCAGGAAATGGTTTTGCAGCCGCAGGAGGGTAAGGGTGAGCCTGCGTTGCGGTGGAATTGGGATTCGCCGGTGATTATCTCTCCGCACTCGCATACGCGGCTGTATTTTGCGGCGAATAAATTATTTCGCAGCGACGATCGGGGAGATTCGTGGAAGGCGATCAGCGGCGATCTGACGCGGCAGATGGATCGAAATAAGCTGCCGGTGATGGGACGAGTGTGGGAGCCGGATGCGGTGGCGAAGAATGCGTCCACTTCTTTCTTTGGAAATATTGTGGCGCTGTCGGAGTCGCCGAAAAAAGAAGGGCTGATTTATGTGGGAACGGATGATGGGCTGATTCAGGTGACGTCGGATGGCGGGCAGTCGTGGACGAAGTATGAGAAGTTTGGCGGCGTTCCGGATATGACTTACGTGAGCCGGCTGGCGGCATCGTCTCATGACGCGAATGTAGTCTATGCGGCCTTCGACAATCATAAGAATGAGGATTTCAAACCTTATTTATTGAAGTCGACGGATGCGGGGAAGACTTGGAGTTCGGTTGCGGGGAACTTGCCGGAGAATGGTCCGGTGCTGGGGTTCGCGGAAGATGCGGTCAATCCGAATCTGCTGTTTGCGGGGACGGAGTATGGAGCGTTCTTTACGGTCGATGGTGGAGGGCATTGGGTGCAGTTGAAGGGCGGGCTGCCGACGATTGCGGTGCGCGATGTGGTGGAGCAGACGCGGGAGGGCGATCTGGTGATTGCGACGTTTGGGCGCGGGTTTTATGTGCTCGATGATATTTCGGCGCTGCGGGGGATAAAGGCGGAGTCACTGGAACAGACGGCGGCAACTTTTCCGGTGAAGGATGCGTTGCTTTATATCGAGCGGCATCCGCTGGGTGGTCCGAGGAAAGGGTTTCAGGGGGACGCGTTTTATACGGCGGAGAATCCTCCGTATGGAGCGGTGTTCACGGCTTACTTGAAGGAGAAGTTGAAGACCAAGAAGGAGAAGCGGCAGGCGGCGGAGAAAGAGGCGGCAAAGAAAAATCAGACGCTGGCTTATCCGGCGAATGATGAATTGCGAACGGAGGCTGAGGAGCGGAAGCCGGAAGTTTATTTTCTGGTTTACGACGACTCGGGAACGCCGATTCGCCGGGTGGACGGGAATATTGATTCGGGATTTCAGCGGGCGGCGTGGGATTTAAGATATCCGGTGGTGACGCTGCCGGAGCATCACGACGACGAGGAAGATTTTCCTCCGGCTTCAGGCCATGGAACGCTGGTGCTGCCGGGATCGTACTCGGTGCGATGTTTCCAGAATGTCGATGGCGTGGTAACGGAGCTGGGTGCGGCGCAGAATTTTAAAGTGGTGACGGAGGGACAAGGGTCGATGACGGCCGGGGATCTGGCGGCGCGGGAGGAGTTTCATCGCAAGGTGGCGCGGCTTTACCGGGCGGCATCAGGTGCGACGCGGACGGCGCATGAGGT
>JBAVGI010000555.1:0-14003 GCA_049684755.1 Candidatus Sulfotelmatobacter sp. | reverse complement strand
GGTGAAATAAAGCTCGCCGGGCTCGATATTCCCGTGGTTGTGCTGGCCTACGATTATCGCGAAGTTAAAAACTTTATCGCTCGCAATCCAGTGACGGACGTAGAGCGAATTTTCCTGTGGCAAGGTGATGCGCGTATCCTGATCGCGATCGTCAAATACGTCGAAGACAAGCGCAACGTGTTGCACGACACTCGAGCCATGGGAGTTCCTGTGCTGCTCGTGGTGGAAGACAATATCCGCTACTACTCCTCATTTCTTCCGGTGATCTATGCCGAACTGATCAAGCAATCTCGCCGTGTGATCCACGAAGGCATCAACACAGCTCACAAATTGGTGCGCATGCAGGCTCGCCCCAAGATTTTGCTGAGTTCCAGTTTCGAAGAAGCCGCCCAACTGGTGCAACAATATCGAGATACTCTGATCGGCCTGGTATCGGACGTGGAGTTCCCCTGGGAGGGCACACTCAACTCCGAGGCTGGCTTTGAATTGGCGCGGCTGGTAAGAAGCCTTGTGCCCGACGTGCCGGTGGTTTTGCAAACCAGCCGGCCGGCATTCCGGGAACGCGCCTACGCAGAGGGTTATTCATTTCTGCAGAAGCTTTCGCCCACTCTGCTGGAGGATCTGCGGCGGATTCTTACCGAGGAGTTTGGCTTTGGCGACTTTGTGTTTCGCGGGCCCAACTTGCTCGAAGTGGGCCGCGCGAAAGACCTAACCGAACTGGAACATCAGCTGAAGAAAGTCCCCGCAGAGAGTATGCTCTACCACGCCCAGCGCAACCACTTCTCCCACTGGCTGATGACGCGTACCGAATTCGGCCTGGCGGCCAAGCTTCGCCCACGAAAAGTTTCAGACTTTGCCAGCCCGGAACATCTGCGCCGGGATCTGATCGAATCGATCCGCACCTATCGCCGCGAACAGAATGAGGCACTGATCGGCGATTTTAAGGCCGATACTTTCGAGCCTGAGCCATCTAGTTTTTTGCGCATTGGTTCCGGCTCGCTAGGCGGCAAGGCGCGCGGCTTGGCCTTTGCGCGGCACCTGTTGCGCAAGCGTCGCCTCACCCACCGTTTTCCCGGAGTCCGCATCGCAGTGCCGCAGTCTGTCGTCCTCTCCACCGATGTTTTCGATCAATTCGTATCCGAGAACAACCTGCTGGATTTCGCCTTGCATTGCGCCGACGATGCGGAAATTCAACGAAGATTTCTGGCCGCGCCGCTACCCGCCTCTCTCAATGAAAATTTGAAAGCGTTCCTGTCAGAAGTGAAGCATCCGCTGGCCGTGCGCTCCTCCAGCCTGCTGGAGGATTCGCAATATCAGCCCTTCACCGGCGTCTACGAAACTTTCATGCTAGGCAACCGGCAACCTGACTTGAATGACCGGGTGCAAGCCGTGAGCGAGGCAATACGGCTGGTCTACGCTTCCACCTTCAGTCGTCATGCCAAGGCTTACGTAAAGGCCACACCCTACCGCCTGGAAGAAGAGAAGATGGCGGCGATTTTGCAGCAACTGGCGGGAGCGGAGCACGGGTCGCGCTTCTATCCCGATATTTCCGGCGTAGTGCGCTCCCGCAATTTCTATCCCGTGCCGCCCATGAAATTTGAAGATGGGGTTGCGGCCGTAGCCTTGGGACTGGGCCGCGCCGTGGTTGATGGCGGAAAATGTTTGACGTTCTGCCCGGGCTATCCGCGCAATCTGGTGCAGTTCTCATCCGTCGAAGATATGCTTGCAACCTCGCAGTCGGAATTCTGGGCCCTGCAACTCGATGGAACTAGCGGCGCACGTTTGCACGAGACGCGCTTCGGCCTCGACGCGGCCGAAGTTGACGGTACTCTGCAGCGCGTAGGATCCACATACTCACGAGAGAACCACGCTGTCTACGATGGGCTTGGCCGTCCCGGTTGGCGCCTGGTGAGTTTTTCATACATCCTCAAGCATGGCATTTTCCCTCTCGCAGAGATTCTCGATGAGCTGATGCATGCGGGCGAAGATGCCTTGGGCAATCCAGTGGAAATCGAATTTGCCGTGCGTCTGTCGCAGCATGCCGACGAGGTGGCGGAGTTTGCCTTCCTGCAGATTCGACCGCTTACGCTGGCCCGCGAGAATCAGGACTTGAACATTGGCGATGTTCGTGCGGAGGATTTAATCTGCCAAAGCAACAGAGTGCTGGGTAACGGCCGCATCGAAAATCTCCGCGACATCGTAGTAGTGGACTCCGAACGCTTTGAGCACGGACGCAGTCAGGAAGTCGCCAGAACCGTGGCGAATTTCAACGCTTCGCTGAGTGCGGAGAACCATCCATACCTCCTGATCGGCGTCGGCCGCTGGGGATCAAACGATCCGTGGCTCGGTATTCCGGTCGAGTGGGACGAAATCTCTGGCGCGCGCGTAATTGTTGAAGCTGGATTCCGTGATTTTCAGGTTACCCCGTCGCAGGGCAGCCATTTCTTCCAGAACCTGACTGCGTTTCAAATCGGCTATTTCACCGTGAATCCAGAAGCGGGCGAAGGCTCGATCGATTGGGATTGGCTGAGCCGTCAGCCATCCTTGGCCGAGAAAGGCTGCGTCCGGCATCTTCACTTCGACGATCCCATCCGCGTAATTATGAACAGCCGCACGGGCACGGGAGTAATCCTCAAGCCGGAAACCAGCTAGAAAACGCCGTAGCTCACATCTCATTGTGATCTCCATCACCGCCACTACGGCAGCCTTCCCGCACAATCAGATTGTGATTCTTTAGCGGAGGTTTCGTGTTCAAAATCATCGACGCCGAATTTCTTGCACCCGGCATCAAACGGTTCGTCCTTGAAGCTCCTCGCATCTCCCGAAAACAGAAACCTGGGCAGTTCGTGATTTTGAGGGTTTACGAAGAAGGCGAGCGCATCCCCATTACCATCGAAAGCTCCGACCCGGCGCGCGGGACCATCAGTATTGTGGTTCAGTCGGTGGGGAAGACGACGCGCCTGCTGAACTCGTTCCAGGCCGGCAATCACATTCTGGATGTGGTGGGGCCATTGGGCAAGCCGAGCGAGATTGAGAATTTCGGCACCGTGGTTGTGATCGGCGGCGGAGTCGGAACCGCGATGGCCTATCCCAGCGCCGCTGCAATGAAGAAAGCTGGCAACCGCGTGATCTCTATCATCGGCGCACGCAATAAGGAGTTGGTCATTCTGGAGCAGGAGCTGAGGGCCGTCAGCGACGCGCTCCTCATTACGACTGACGATGGCAGCTATGCCGACAGAGGTTTCGTGACCGACAAACTTAGGCAACTGATTCAGAACGGCACACGTATCGACCTGGTGCTGGCCATCGGGCCAGTCGTGATGATGAAGGCCGTGGCCGAGATGACGCGTAGGGACAATATCCGCACGGTCGTCAGCCTGAATCCGATCATGATTGACGGAACCGGAATGTGCGGCGGCTGCCGCGTGCTGGTCGATGGCAAGAGCGAGTTCGCCTGCGTAGACGGGCCGGAGTTCGATGCGCATAAGGTGGATTTCGAGGTGCTGGTGCAACGTGCCGGAATGTATCGCGAAGCCGAGCGTCGCTCCCTCGCCGCCTATCAGGAACAGAGGAACGAAGACGCGTGTGCGATCGCGCAGGGCGGTGTGCGATGAACCCGGCAGCGACAAATTCCATGACTCCATTGCCGATGAAAGAGCGCATGAAAGTTCCGCGGCAGCCCATGCCGGAGCAAGCCGCCGATGAGCGCAACAAGAATTTCAGCGAAGTCAACCTCGGCTACAGTCCGGAACTGGCGCAGCAGGAGGCGCTGCGCTGCCTGGAATGCGCCAAGCCCACCTGCACCGTGAACTGCCCGGTCGGCGTGAAAGTAAAAGAATTCGTCGAGTTAATCGTCGCTGGGGACTTTCTAGGGGCAGCGGCGAAGATTCGCGAAGACAATGTGCTGCCCGCCGTGACGGGACGCGTTTGCCCACAGGAAGATCACTGCGAGGGCAAATGCCTGCTTTCGAAAAAAGTGAAGCCACTCGGCATCGGTTATCTGGAGCGCTTTGTCGCCGATTACGAGCAGCGCATGGGAACCGATGTGCTGCCAAGTGTTCCCCCGACCGGTAAGAAAGTTGCGGTGGTGGGCAGCGGACCGTCAGGTCTCACTGTGGCGGGCGACCTTATTCAGAAGGGCCATAAGGTGCGCGTATTCGAAGCGCTGCATGAACTGGGCGGAGTGCTGGTCTATGGCATTCCTGAGTTCCGCCTTCCCAAGCAGATCATTCGCCAACAAATCGATTACATGCGCAAGATGGGCGTGGAGTTTGAAACCAATGTGGTCGTAGGCCGCACCGTCACCATCGACGAACTCCAGCAAGAAGAGGGATACGACGCGGTTTACATCGGCACCGGCGCCGGACTGCCGCAATTCATGGGCATCCCGGGCGAGCACCTGAATGGGGTCTACTCGGCCAACGAATTTCTTACACGCATCAACTTGATGAAGGCCTACAAGTTCCCCGTCTACGATGAGCCCATGCTCGACCTGCACGGCAAAGATGTTGGCGTAATCGGCGGTGGCAATACCGCGCTGGACGCGATCCGCTCGGCGTTGCGCCTGGGAGCGCGCAAGGCCTACTTGATCTACCGGCGCAGCGATGCGGAAATGCCGGCGCGCGCCGAGGAGGTTCACCACGCCAGGCAGGAAGGCATTGACTTTCAAATGCTGACCGCGCCTGTGGAATTACTTTCCGATGGCAAGGGTTGGCTTAGCGCAGCGCGCTGTGTGCGTATGGAATTGGGTGAGCCGGATGACAAGGGCCGCAGACGGCCCGTTCCGGTCAAAGGCTCAGAGTTCGACTTGCCGTTATCCGTGGCGATCATGGCGATCGGGACCACCGCGAATCCCATTGTGCAGAGCACTACGCCGGGCCTGGGCACGGACAAGCGTGGTTACATCCAGGCGAATTCTGAAACCCAGCGCACGACGCGCCAGGGAGTTTTTGCCGGAGGCGACATCGTGAC
Source organism: Candidatus Sulfotelmatobacter sp. (assembly GCA_049684755.1). GTDB lineage: Bacteria > Acidobacteriota > Terriglobia > Terriglobales > Acidobacteriaceae > Sulfotelmatobacter. The sequence goes on along the minus strand of JBAVGI010000555.1, from coordinate 9,032 downwards.
CGGATCGGCTACGGTGATTCTGGCCATGGGCGCCGGCCGCCGCGCCGCCCGCTCCATTCACGATTTTCTGACGACCAGCCAGTAGGTGACGCCGATCACGGGGCGGTGAGATGCGAATCACTGCCTGCCCGCACTTCGTGGGATGCAATGCAATCAGGCTGTACAAGATCCCAAGAGAGGTCGGCGCGATGATCCTCAGGAGGCGACAATGGTCAACGATGATTTAGTAAAGTGCCCATTTTGCGGTGGTTTCACGCACGTTAGCACGCCTGCACTAGTGGCGGCGTTGAAAGATCCCAAAGTCCGCAAACAGGTTGAAGACTATGCGCTCGAACTCCTGCGATCTCCGTCGAATGAACCCGTCGCCGTGGCTCAGGGTCAAGCAACACCTCTGAACTTCCGAGGCGGCTCGAACCCGAACGTGCCCATGTGGTCGCGCAGCCCAAAGGAATAAGGGGCCGCCGGATTCTGTCAGAACGAAACGCGAGCAGCCTAGCCGAACGCTCGGCTCCGGCTGTTCGTTTACGACATTCCCGCCGGTAGACGAAAAACCGATCACCAACTGACGAAATTGCTTGGATAATCGAGAAGCATGGTTTATTGTGGGCGGCATTGAATTTGGAATCGGGGCCGGATCACAAACTCGGAAACGGCGAACGACCCAGTTTCGCGGATGAATCACATCCCCTGCTCTCCGCGACGTACTCCCGGATGAGTTAGTCTTACCGGCTCGAAGAGGTATCCTTCCGTGAAAGTCCCTCTTTGCCCGTCCCTTCTTGTAGTTGCGCTAGTCTTTTCCTCCTTATCTTGGTCTGCGAACGCCGTGAGTTCTGCCGATCCAAACGCTTCAAAGCCATCCGAAGCGGCTGCGACCTCGCCTCCAGATGGAGTGGTACCGAACTCGTCCGAGTTCATGATCCCTGGTCCGCTACGCTCCTTTCTGCGCATGGCCGGCATCAGTCAGAAGGTTGCGCCCGAAGAAGTGCTTCCTCTGCTGAGCAGAAACGTGTTTATGCAAGGTTATGAGGGCTCCAAAAGAACTGAATTTCTTATTCTGTTGAGCAGGTATGTGGTTCAGGCACGCGAGCTTTCGCTGCTGGTTGGCACAGATGGCAAGATTCACGTTACGAACTGTGACGACGCGAAACCACTTCTGACCGTCCTTGGCTACCGTACCCGGCCAAACTGTGGGGCGGCGGACACGTCCTTGCAAACGGCCGATTCCGAGAGGGCATTTGTCACCATCGATTCCGGATTTCCTCTTCCAGAATTGGAGCGGACGCTGCAAGGAGGCAAGCCTTTCGCCTACGCCTACTCGTCTTCGTCCGTGCCGGTACTATTCGCGGCAGGCAACTGGACTATGGCCAGCGCCAAGAATCACAAGGAAGTGAGCAGGGATCTGATCGACACAATCCTATACGACCCGGCGTTAGCACGGTTGTATTGGGCATTTTCCAAGCTTGATCCCGAAACCGATATGGTTTTGCAGGCATCGATTGGAATCAGGAAACTGCTGAACTACGCCGCCGTCCTCGATTTCTACGGAAGCCACCTGTGCATTCGCGACGGAGGAGTAATCGTTCCCGGAGGGCCGAAGGCGGAATATGCATGGAAGGATTTGGTAGGCGTTAGCCCGGCATCTCCGGCAGCATTTATCCAGAAATTGTTAGCCACCGACAAAGGATGGCTGACCGCTTATTTTGACGTGCTCTCACGAGTGAGTAGAAGTCGCCAGCTATATTTCGCCGAACCGCGTCGGCTGCGGCGCTTCTACGAAACTCTTCGGGCTCCAGATCCTTCAGGCGGGGCCACAGTCGGCGTGTTCAGACCGGCTCCCGAACTGTTGTTATTGGCCACGCGGCTGCAGTTCGAATCTACCGGCGAACCTCTGGTTCCAGGAAATCTCGAGGTATGGAGAGAGATCCTTCGGCAAAGAAGCGACTCACACACCGTCCGCGAGTGGGGTCGGCGCAGCGCCCACATAACCACACCGGATCAGCTCGTGGAAGCGATGTTCGCTCTTTCGCGGGCGACCACGGATGACGGCCCGCTGCAGAAGTACATGATGATCAGCGCGCTCGAGAGCCGGCGTACTCCCGAACATCGGTTAGCTCCAGGGACGGTACGCGCCTTGGCGGACAAGTTTGCCGCTTTTAGTGATCAGTATCGGATCTTCTCCGAATTTCAGGAGTTAAATGACCGATCGATTGTCATGTTTCTGGAAACGGCTGAAGCGCTAAATAACGTTCCCAATCCTGTGCGTGGCAATGCGCTCGGCACCTTTCAGGCAAACGTTGGAATCTGGCAGATCTTGGCCCGGCAGGGACAAATCCCCAGTCTGCGGCTGAATGATTCGTGGCAGCAGGTGATCAAGCCGTTCGCACGAATTCGATCCGCTCCGCAGCTATACACCGCGGGAAGAACCTCGCTGGAAGAACTGTTTCGCTTTGTTAGTGGCCAACCGAGAGTTTCTCAGGATGAAATCATCGAACTGCTCGCGGGACCTCGGCAGACTACGGCCGAAGCCACCAGGATTCACAAGGAGCTTGCTATAAGAATTCGTTCTGTACTGGACGGACAGCGGCTGGTCTCTCTCGACACACTGCTCGCGTTAGGCGATGCCCTAACTGCAAAGGGTCAAGGCAAACCGCTGGACGAGTTCGTGATGCATCAGGCGGGCGAAATACGCGAATTCGAGATGCCGCGACCGATCTTCACGAATGGCGAAAGAACGGAATGGTCGTCGGGAGTGTACAACAACCATCACACCGAAGTACAAATGCGCAGTGACGTGGCGACAGTACTCAAATCCCCCGCGCCTTCGCCCGCTCAACTGGAAGAGGCGCGCGGCCAGCTTGCTTCTTTCTTGAGGGACACTCTGGTTGGTTTGAATTATGCCTATTATGAGCCACCGGGTTCCCAGGCTCTGCATAGCAATCCGTTGCTGGTTCGCTCTCACGACTTTAACGCAGAGACGGTAAGCGGAATCAAAAGTGTCTGGCAGACTCCGCAACTGCTTGGCCAGGGATTCCCGGCCGGTGGAGGCGCTCATTTCGTTGGGTCGCTTGCCGATCTGCCGTATGTTCTTGCCGATCTCGAACAAGATTTTATTTCGCCGGAAAACGTGCAAGCCCTCGTCTGGAAAGAATTGACGCCAGTCCTGCTGACCAATGCGATATTGCCACGCTGGTGGAATGTGAGTCAGAACGAGCTTCACGCGGTCGCACTATATCAGCGAGTCGGCGAGGAACTTCTCACCGCTTCGGCGAAGGATGAGGAACTGCGGGCGAAGGTGATGACGATCCTCTCGGATCGTACGGCTCCCCGGCGGCTGGCGCAAATCGACCAGGCTCTAAGGGCCGGACATGCATCGGAGATATTGCCAAGAATGACGCCGGCTGACACTTTTTATTTGACGGCAGAGTTTCAGCGCAGTTACCCGGGAGATACCCGTACCTGGGGAAAGGCGAGCGAGGAACTGCAAGCTCTCTCGCGTCGAGATCCCGAACAAGTTAACTGGAGGCGCTTGTCGCTCGATTTTGGCGTGCCACATCCGACCTTGGATCAGACCTACTTTAGGGAACTGCTGAATATTGGACCTCTTCCCGCGTTTACGGGATACGCCAGCCGTTTCCTGGGTGAGTCCTGGGATTCGCCCAATCTGTACTGGGCCCGACTAGCCGATGAGACGGGGCTTCCGGCGGTAACGCTAAATCGCCTCGTACCGCAGTTGACCCGATCCATGATCGAGAAAATCTTCGCCACCGATTTGGAAGACTGGCCGGCGCTTCTTCGAGCGATGCACGAAGCGGGCGAACAGTTTCAGCACAGCAAGGTTGCATCGCTTACGCCTGGGGATGCCACTCGGCAGTGAGGTACACAATGATCTCAGCGATGGGTTCGCGGAATAGGAAGTCGGGCACGATGCTACGGAAAACCCTTCTATTTATTTGTTTTCTTGCCAGTCTCTTCATCTGCTATGGAAGGGGAGTCGAATCTCAGGAGAGTCCCGACCTACACGTGGTTGTCAATTTGGTGCAGCTCAACGTCGCTGTGACCGACAAGAATGGAAATTACATTACGGGTCTCCAACCCAAGGATTTTTCCATCACTGAAGACGGGATTGCGGAGAAGATCGCGACTTTTGCGGAAGGCAATGAACCCGCTTTCAGTCTCATTGAGTCTGCAGACCCGACGAGATCTTCAGACGCTGCCAGTAATCCGGATAAGGGCTCTTCCGCCGGAGATCCGCCTCACTCTCTCGGTCCGTTGGTCGCCGGAGCGAACGTCTTCCTTCTGTTTGATACCAGCAATTACATGTATCGCGGTTTCGTGTTCGCGCAGGATGCGATTGCCGAGTTTGTTCGTTCTCTGGGAACTGCGGACAAGATTGCATTCTATTCCTACAGTCGAGATCTCTCCCGGGCTGCTGCGCTTACCTCAGACCGCGCACAAGTTTTACGCGCCGTGCGCTCTACGGTCGCGGGAGACGAGGCTGCGCTCTATAACACGCTGTTGCTCACGCTCAAGGATGCGAGTCAATCCCAGGGCAGAAAAGTCGTTGTCGTGTTTTCGAACGGTCCCGACAACTCCAGCGTAGTGCCGCCAGAGGATGTCTCGGAATTCGCCCAGTCCGCCGGTGTTTCCATATACATGATCAGTACGCAAGAAGCCAAGTTGGAACCGGTATCCACCGCCGTATTTGATCGCATGACTGCGGCGACAGGTGGCAAAGCCTACTTTGCCAGGAATTGGAGGGACGAGAAGCAGGCTTTCGCCTCGGTACGGGACGATTTGGAGCATCTCTATTCGCTGAGCTACTACCCCAAGTACAATCCGAACTCCGGCTGGCGCACGATCACGGTAAAACTAGTGGGCGAGCATCTGAAGAAACACAAGATCCGCACGCGCAGCGGATACCGCCCACAGCCGTCGCGCTTTTCCAGCGAAGTCGAGCCCGACCGGACACATTCGCTTAACCTGCCTGGCGACATACCGAATTAGTGCATCCGCTTTAATGTTCGTATCCATCGGACGATGCTTGAAGTTTCCGACCCACAGTTTCGCGGAGTTGTTTGCTCGTGATCGATCCATCTTTGCGCCCTAGCTTTTTTCGACGACGTAAAATTGTGAATCATCGAATCTGGCGCAATTTGGTCAAACTGGTGCGAAAGGGCGCGGTTTTGGAGATCAAGCCGGCCTAACTGGATCAAATTGGATTCATGAAGAAAAGCGGTGGCATTGCGGAAGGCTTTTATTTTAGTTGGCGTCCCCGACGGGATTTGAACCCGTGTTACCGCCGTGAAAGGGCGATGTCCTAGGCCAGGCTAGACGACAGGGACAGTGAAAGGTAGATTAGCGTGGCAACGTTTGATCGTAACAAGGTGTCGTAGCCGTGTCAAAAGCGATGACGGGCGGTCGCTCGCGTCGGCGGCAGAAATGCATGGCGATACTTCTTCGGTCCTTCGCCACAATCCAGGTGGACTTCAACCCAGGTGGACTTCAACTCCATCCATTAGAAAGAACAGTTGGCGGTCGCTTATGACTGCACGTGGCAACGAAGAGTTGAACAGGTTCGGTTCAGTCCGCGCTGCTCTCAAACAATTTAGAATTGTGGAAGCCGGAAGCCAGTGCGCGGCTCTACAAACATTCGAGGTCAAAGTGTCGGATCCAATCTATCTCAGTCTTTGGTTTCCTGATTTTTCCGGGCCAGAGATGTTGCCGCACGCTTTCGCCGTGCTGCAGCAGTTTCCTTTCTCCGAGCAGCGTCCGGGGATCAGTTATTTTGCGGTGCATCCGGTTTCGTGGAGCGAGGCTACGGTTCTCGAGCGCCGTTTTCCTGCCGGGATCGATCCCGGGCAGGCTACGCTGATTGCCGCCGAACTGATTCATGATGACTATGCATTCGTATTCGAGGCGTATTGGGATTTATGGACTCCGGATCTAGCGAGCGGAAATTGGGTGTCGGAAGCTGCGCAGGTGAAATTTGTTGTGCAGGGAGAACAGTTCGACGAAGGAACTTACCAGCAGACGGGGCACATCCAGGTGGATTTCGGTCCGGATTCTTATTTTCTCCAGCCCGAGACGCCGCTTAGCGAACAGACTCGCGACAAGATTCGTGACAATGTGGCGAAACTGGTGGCCTTCTCAGTGAGTATAGAAAAGAATAGCGGCACGAGTTCGCGACTTCTGTGGTCTGAATCGGAAGAAAGTCTGGCGCAGAAACTCATCGCACGCTTACAGAAAGTTCAATAATCGAAGAAGGTTCAATAATCGAAGATCAATAGCAATCAGAAATAAAAACAGAGGGCACGGAAGTTTTATTGCGGCTTCGAAGAGTGCACAATGACTTCAGTACCCTCTGCTCTCTAATCTTATTTCGTTCGTCCGCCCTCAACTTTCAGCGCGTCGGAAGCGCCAGCCTGTGCCGCCGCCAGCCTGGCCGTCAATACGCGGAACGGAGAACAGGACACATAATCCATTCCCACCTGGTGGCAGAACTCCACTGAAGAGGGATCGCCGCCGTGCTCGCCGCAGATTCCAACCTCGAGCTTGGGACGCGTCTTTCGCCCGCGTTCGATTCCGATCCGAACCAGTTCGCCAACGCCATCGCGGTCGATCGAAGCGAATGGATCCTGCTTCAAAATCCCTTCTGCAAGATACGTGGGCAGAATTTTGTTGACATCGTCGCGCGAGAAACCGAATGTGGTTTGCGTGAGGTCATTCGTACCGAACGAGAAGAACTCTGCCTCTTTCGCGATTTCATCCGCAACCAGGCAGGCGCGAGGCAACTCAATCATGGTGCCTACCAAGTAATGAACGTGCTTTCCCTTCTCTTTGAAAACTTCTTCGGCCACGCGCCGAACGATCGCTCCCTGGTTCGACATTTCCTTGACGGTGGCGATCAGCGGAATCATTACCTCAGCATGGGTTTTTACGCCTTGCTTTTCGACGGCCACGGCCGCTTCAAAAATGGCCCGTGCCTGCATTTCGGTAATTTCCGGATAGGTGATTCCTAACCGGCATCCGCGGTGCCCCAGCATGGGATTGAACTCGTGCAATTCTTCCACTCGCGCCAAGAGTTGCGGAAGAAGTTTTTTTAGATCTCCCGCCGCGTTCGCCCCATAATCGCTATATTCTTCGACTAAAGCTTTCTTCTGTTTTGCGCTGGCACTGGTTAAGCTGGCAATGTCGACCATCAGTTTTTCGCGCTTGGGCAAGAACTCGTGCAGAGGCGGATCCAGCAAACGAATCGTGACTGGCAAGCCCTCCATCGCTTTGAACAGTCCGATGAAATCCTCGCGCTGCATGGGCAACAACTTCTTTAGCGCAGCGCGCCGGTCTTTTTCGTTGTTGGCCAGAATCATTGCCCGCATGTAGCGAATGCGATCTTCCGCAAAGAACATGTGTTCGGTGCGGCACAGACCGATGCCTTCGGCGCCGAACTCGCGCGCTTTTTTTGCGTCGCGAGGAATATCCGCATTGGCTCGGACTCCGATTTTTCGAAATGGCTCGGCCCAATTCATAAATTTCTCGAGCTTGGCCAGATTCTCAGGATCGGGCGGCAGCAGATTCCTCTTGCCTCTCAGCACGCGTCCGGTCGTGCCATCGATTGTGATCCAGTCTCCCTCTTTGAAAACCTGCCCGCGCGCCCGCATTTCGCGTGCGCGCTCGTCGACGGCAATCTCGCCGGCTCCGGCAACGCAGCTCTTTCCCATGCCGCGAGTGACAACCGCGGCATGACTCGTGATACCACCTTGCGAGGTCAGGATGCCGACAGCGACTTCCATCCCGTGTATATCTTCAGGAGTGGTTTCGGCGCGCACCAGAATCACCGGATTCTTTTCCGCACCGTGTCCAGCTTTTTCCACCGCATCGTCGGCGGTGAAAACGATTTGTCCGACAACCGCGCCGGGAGAGGCAGCCAAACCTTTGGCAGTGAGCACGTCTTCAGGTTTGACATCTTTTTCATCGAGCCGCGACACGAAGAAATCCACAACCTGATTGGGATCGAGACGGAAGATCGCATCTTCTTTGCTGATCAAACCTTCTTCAACCATCTCGAGTGCCAGGCGCACGGCGGCCAGGCCGGTGCGTTTGCCATTGCGCGTCTGCAGCATGTAGAGCTTGCCGTCCTGGATGGTGAACTCGAAATCCTGCATGTCGTGATAGTGCTTCTCCAGGCGCGTTGTGATATCCCGCAGCTGGTCATACACATCAGGCATAAGTTTTTGCAGTTCGAGAATCGGAACCGGTGTGCGAACGCCGGAGACGACATCTTCGCCCTGTGCGTTCATCAAATATTCGCCGTAGAATTCTTTTGCACCAGTAGCTGGATTTCGCGTGAAACCTACGCCAGTGCCGCTGGTGTCGCCCAGGTTGCCATAGACCATGGCTTGCACATTCACCGCCGTACCCAGCATGTCGTCGATATTGTTGATGCGGCGGTAATGCTTGGCGCGATCATTCTGCCAGGAACGAAACACGGCATCGCGCGCCATCACTAATTGTTCATGCGGGTCCTGCGGGAAGTCGCGCTTGGCGTGTTTCTTGACGACCTTCTTGTATTCCTCGATTACTTCCTTCAGAGCCTTCGCATCGAGATCGGTATCGAGCTTGGCTTTTTTCTGTTTCTTCTTCGCATCGAATACTTCGTCAAAGGCGTGCTTCGGGATCTCCAGCACGACATTGCCGAACATCTGGATCAGGCGCCGGTAAGAGTCAGCGGCAAATCGCGGATTGTTGCTGCGCTTGGCCAGCGCTTCCACGCTCTTATCGTTCAATCCCAGGTTGAGGATCGTATCCATCATGCCGGGCATGGAAAATTTTGCGCCCGAGCGGACACTGACCAGCAACGGATTCTCGCCTGTCCCTAATTTTTGACCTTGCAACGCTTCGAGCTTGGCGAGCGCTTCCTCCATCTGTTGATCGACTTCTTTCGACACATGTCCCTGTCTCATGTAATCGCGGCAGGCTTCCGTCTGGATGGTGAAGCCCGGAGGAACGGGCAGTCCGGCATTGGTCATCTCGGC
>JBAVGI010000554.1:0-2006 GCA_049684755.1 Candidatus Sulfotelmatobacter sp. | reverse complement strand
GGCAAGACGCTCGGCCGACCGCGAGCCATCGTGGACGCTCACGAAATTGCTGCGTTGCGCGGCCAGGGACTCTCTTGGGCGAAGATATCGGCGAAGCTGAATGTCGGCGAGGGTACGGTCTACCGGGCGGCGGTATCCGCCAAAATCCCGCTGCGCCAGGCTGCCGTAAGTGCTTCAAAAATCGCGGCCGATTGAAAGCGTTTCGCTCCCGCCAAAATCAGATGTTTTATGAGCCATCACTGGCTGGAGGGATACCGTTCGTCTCATTCACAATCTCAACAAGCCAACTCATCAGGCGCTGCACTTCCTGCGGAGAGCCTGGCGATGGTTTCAACACCCCCTTGGTGCACCACCAGGTCCACCACCCATGGGATCGTGCCAGAGTCAATGCGAGATCGTCGAAGCTTGGTTGCAGTTCTTCTACCAGTTTTTCTTCGAACTTCGACAGTACGATCGCCGCTTGGGGATCTCCCGCAGCGAGTGTGTGAAGCTGCTGCAGTATGGGACCAGCGGCGTCTTTCGAGCGAAGCTGAAATGCGAGCAACGGGAGCCGACCGGCAACGCAATCGATCGCCGCGTTATATCGCTCGTGGATTCCCTTCATGGTTGGCGCCGTGAGCGAACCTAGAAACGGCCGCAGTTTGGACTTGGATTCGGGTGGAACGGGCAAATGGGCTTCCACGAGTTTCATCGCTAAAGGCACCACGTTGATGTCGTGTCTTAGCCCGAGCAGTTCACTCAGCGCCTTTCCGATCGCGCGCCGGTCTTCGCGCCTCAGCTTCACCAGGTCTGAAAGCTCATGTAGCGCCCATCCGAAGAAAACATAAATGAGTGGGCGCAAGTCAGTCCAAAAGGCAATGCCTGAGATTGGCATAGAGTCGCTCCTTGGCCCCGGAAACCGTGTGGTGCTAGCGGCGCTCCCGAGACGTCGCACAAAGATCCAGAAACAATCTCTCGAGATCTGAGAAGTCGCGTTGCTCGGCCCGCACGAGCATTTCCTTGTTCGCTCCAATCTGCTGCGAGATTTTTTGGTCGCACGCGGACTCATCACCTGCCGGAAGGTTGTTTGCGACGGCCAGCTCGTGGATTTTGGCAATGAGCGCGCTCACCGTTGCCATCCGTGCGGCTTCTTGAGCTTCCTCTTCGCGTCTCGCGTTCTCGGTGGAGCTCGTGATGAACTTGAGCGCGTCGTCGAGAAGCTGCTGACTGGCCGAGTGGGTTTGGTTCCAGCTGCGTTCCCCCCATCCCTCTCCGGTGCGGTCGCTCATCCAGATTGGGCCTTCGAGCGAACCCTTCGCGTCGTCCCAAGTGAACACGTAAACGTGCACATGGGTCAGCGTCCGAACCGCGGGGACGGTTTCAAGCGAGCCGGGCGTCGTGGTGGTCGCCTGGCCGCTCAGGTCCGTGCGATTGCCATTCTGATCTGTCGCTGTTCCTGACATGGCCGTCTGGCTCGTGGTTCCGGGACGCCAAGCAAATCGCACGCCAGCGTGGTTCTCCAATTCACTGCCCCACACGATGAGATAGTTTGGGTGAAGCTGGTCGATGCGCATCTGTCTGTACTGCTTCTGGCCCTTTTTCTCCCACCACCTTTCCTGAGACTCCGACATCTGGTCGGTTGTCACCCAGCGGCTTCCAAGCTCGGCGACGTGAGCGACCGCGAAGCGAATCACGGGAGGTGTGAGGTTCGGACCGCGAGGATCCGCGATGGTTGTGGCCGGTGCGGCAACTTGGCCGCCGGCCGGTTGCTGCGCCGAGACATGGGAAGCGAACGTCACGATGAGAAATGCAAGCCAGCCGAGAAAGCGCATCAGGAACTCTTGCTCATCGCAACCAACGCCAAGAGAACAAGGGCGCCCAGCGCGAGCGCTCCCAAGGACTGTTGATTCTGCTTCATTAAGGAATTTCTCATAACCGTCTCCCTCAGGCTGTGCATAGCCTGTTGCGGATTTTGGAACGCTGCAACGTAGCGGAGGCCCTTGATAAACCCGGGAAGCGGCAGGCCT
>JBAVGI010000553.1:0-22059 GCA_049684755.1 Candidatus Sulfotelmatobacter sp. | reverse complement strand
ATCAATAACATCGCCAACGGCGGAGTCTTCAAGAGCGGACCACAGCAATTACTTTGCGCCGGACCCGACGGACTTGTGGGCACCGCGGACGATGTTGCCTGCACCGCGCCTGACACTGGCGCCGCTTGCCCCGGCGGAGTGGAATGCCTGGTTTTGCCCGGACCCGATGGTGTTCTCGGCACCGCCGACGACGTCACCCAAGGCCTGGGCAACTTCCGCCGCACCATCACCTTCAATCCGGTGCTGCAGACGATTAACGGCGTAGTCAGCACGAATCAAAATCTTATTGCAGTAACAATTTCGGTTTCTTATCAAAAACCGGGATGGCCCGCCCGCGTTTATACAGTGAACGGGTTGATCTCCAGCTACCACTAAGGCAGAGGACATGAGCAGACCATGAAGATTCCCATCGCAAAATCGCAACGCGGATTCAGCCTTCTGGAATTGATGGTTGCCTCCACCATTGGCCTGATCGGGATTCTGGCTATGACTAGTCTTTTCCGCCAGGGAATGAACGCTACATTCATGGTTACGCAGCGCGCTGAAACCCAGCAGAACATGCGCGCCGCCATCGAATTGATGACCAAGGACCTCAGCATGGCGGGCGCGGGCTTGCCCTCGGGCGGCCTGCAACTGGCGACTGCGAGCGGCAACTCCAAAGTCGCCTGCAACCAGACTGGTACCTGTTATGTAGCCGGCGACATTTACCCCAACGGCAATTTCATGTATGGCATTCTGCCCGGCTTCGCCAATGGGGTTGAAAACGGAGCCGTCATCACCAGCGCTCCGGCAGCGGTGAACGACAGCGTTACTTCCATCTACTGCGACTACAATTTCCCGCTCACCAATTTCACCTTCACATTTCCCAGTCCCAGCACGACTCAGGTCAACGTCGGCGTCGTGAACGCGGGCGTCACTCCGAATAACATTCTCGCGCCTGGCGGCCTCAACGTTGGGGATCTGATGCTGTTTCTGGTGAGCACTCCGGGCAACGGCAAAGGCAGCGGAGGTACCAGCGACGCTCAAACGGCGGCCGCGGTGGCGGAAATCACCGGGCTTCCCAGCAACACGCAAATCAATTTTGCAGGTGCCGATCCACTCAACTTCAACCAGACGGGTCCCAATAGTCTGGCTGCGGTTGCCGCCGCCTACGTTGCGGGTACCACCATTACCGTTTGCCGCCTCAATGCCGTCACTTATTTCTTAGAGGTTCCTGCGGCGGGCAAAACCGTGCAGACGCCGCGACTCATGCGCCAGGTGAACGGCCTGAATGCGGTCCCCGTAGCCGATAACATCATCAACCTGCAATTCACCTACGACGTGATTAATTCGGTAGGCGGCACCATGAGTGCGAATCAGTTGAATCCGGTTGGCGCCGGACTTTCTCCGGCTCTGATTCAAAAGGTCAACATGTGGGTCATGGGACAGAGTTCGCTCTCGGAAGGTAGTAAAACCCAAAGCATGTATCTGGCGAGTTCCACCAGTACTGGAAACATGAGTTTCTGCAATTCCTACAGCGCCAACAGCACGGTGTGCCAATGATTGCCTTGCTTAGGCCTGTTTGTCCGCGGTTTGGGGGGAAAGACATGAATAAGAGGAGACGAGATTCACGGGGCTTCACGCTGATTGCGGCGCTTTTGTTGACCCTGTTATTGTCTGCTATGGCCGTCGGCCTTCTATACCTCGTGAACAATGAGCAGCGCATGGGGGGCAACGACCTGGAAGGCAACCTGGCCTACTATGGGGCGGAATCTGGCATTGAAAACCTGACTGCCCAACTCTCTCAGTTGTACCAAACGTCGCAAACCCCCACGGCAGCGGCTATTACGGCTCTGGCGAGCCCGGCAAATTATCCCACTGCGGTTACGGGCTCCAACATTACCAGCATGAATTATGTGGAGTCCATTACCTGGCCATCCACTCAAACCAATGGGCAGCCTTGTCCCAATCTTCCCAATCCTTGCGGTGCCTGGGACATAGTCGGGTCCGGGCCCGATCAAGGCATGGTCGCGTCTCTGATTCCTTTTACGTTGCAGGTGACCGCTACTCGTGCATCTACGGCGGGTGAGTCCACTACGAATGCAGCAATCGCGCCCACGGGCGCGTCCGTAAACCTTACTCGAACGGTGGAAGTTGCTCTGCTTCCCGCCTTTGAGTTCGGAGTCTTTTGCGACGGCGACTGCGACTATTTTGCCGGTCCGCCCTTTAATTTCGGGGGACGCGTACATACGAACGGAAATCTGTTCCTGGCCTCAGGCGCGCAGTTGACTTTTACCGATAAGATCGCCGCCGTGGGCAATATCGTTCTGGACCGCCTGGAAAATAATCACCTCACGTCCTCTGGTTACGGTGGCGGCATTTACGCCCCCAGTGCTGCCAGTGGATGCCCGTCCGCGCCAGCAGAAGGCCCGGCAACTTACTGCCCCCAGCTCACGGCCGGCAGTTGGTCTGGCGGGATGCCGACCGGGGCGGGCGGGGCCAATTTCGGATGGGTCGGCATCTCGACCGGCACGTTTAAAAACTTCGTTATCAATGGCCAGACGGGCGCTACCACGCTGCAGTTGCCTTTCGTGAATTCATCCCAGATTGGCGCAATCGATATCATTCGCCGACCCCAGGCTACCGACAGCACGCTCCTGACGAATTCGCGCCTGTATAGCGAGGCTGAGATCCGTATTCTGCTGGCCGACGACATTTCCCAGCTCCACCCCGAGCGTAGCGCCGGCGTACTCGACCCCAACGACGTTCAACTGGGCACGCCTTCGACCGGCTACTTCAGACTCTCCGGAGTTCCTAACACTGACTACATGTACTACGGGATGGGCAAAACCGGCACGGGAAGCTTTACCAAGCCCACGGGCTGCGCTGCCAGCCCATGGCCTCTGCTCGGGCAGGTTACCTGGACAACCCCCTGCAAAAGCGTATGGCTGCGAGTGGAATATCTGAATGCTGCCAACCAGTGGATCGGAGTCACACAGGAATGGCTGGGCTACGGCTTCGGACGTGTGTACGGCGTCTCGCCGAGCGTCCCCTATACCGGCACCGGCGGCGCTCCCGCAGGCGCCAACCAGATTAGCCCCGCCATTCTGATTCTTCAGCAGCTGCAAAGTGGTAAGGCGGCAACGAGCGGCTATGAAACACCGGCCTCCGGAACGACTCAATACAACTGGATTCCAATCAACTTTTACGATTCACGGGAAGGCGAACCGCGCGACACTCGAAGCGGCGGCACCGCAACCAATGTCAGTACGTCGGGCGTGATGAACGCAGTCGAGTTGGATGTGGGCAATCTCTGGCTTTGGTTGCAATCTAAGGCTGGAACTGCCTACGCTGGGGGTAGCGGTCACCTGGTAAACAATACCAATCAGAACGGCTACATTCTGTATTTCTCGGACCATCGCGGGATGCAACCGGACCCGGATGCGAACCGGACAGGATTCTACAACGGCTTCGTTGGCGTCTCCGGTCTGGAGGATATTGTTAATTCCGGATCAGCCACCGGAGTTCCCGACGGCGTCTTGGAAGGAACGACTTACTATACCTACTCGCCGGAAGACGTGGATGAGAACGGGATTCTTGACACTTTTGGAGAAAAATATCTTGGCGCTGGGTTTGGGTTAAGCGGGGCAGCCATGTCACAACCCTACTACATCCCCGGCACAACCAGCGGAATCGCTGGGCCCACGACCGCCACATGGAATGTGGTAACCGGGCCGCGCCACGTACTGCGACTGGTCGATGGCGGCATGAGCGCCGCGGGAGTCAGCTACCTGCCGCAGCCCATTTCACCAGCAACCTCCGGCAACGGCTTCACGGTTGCCTCAGAGGAACCTGTATACGTTTGGGGCAACTACAACAGCAGCTCGGCCGATCCATTCTGGGCTAGCTCGGGTGCCAATGCCACGACTCCACACTCCGCAGCCGCGATTATCGCCGATGCGGTCACTTTGCTCTCGCCGAACTGGCAGGACAGCAGCAGTTTCAGCTCCCCCTCCGCCATCGCTGGCAGGCCGGCGACCACCAGCTACTATCGCATGGCGATTGCCGCTGGGAAGAACATTCCCTTTCCTCAGCCCGCTTGGGGAGCGCAGGACTTCGGCACTGACGGTGGAATGCATAACTTCCTCCGCTATCTGGAAGATCGCGGCGGAACCAACGCCTACTATGCCGGATCGCTGATCAGCATGTACTATTCGCAATACGCGACGGGCAATTTCAAGTGCTGTAGCTCCGTCTACGGCGCCCCCAACCGGTACTATTTCTTCGACACGCAATTCCTGAACCCCTCCAACCTGCCTCCAGGAACTCCCATGTTCCAGGACGTGGTTAGTTTGGGCTTCCATCAAAACTTCACCCCACAATAACCTCACAATTTAAAACCCCGATCCGCACTCCGGGTCGGGGTTTCATTTTTTTGTACTATTCCTACCGTCGATCACTTTCCCGTACCATCGCGGATTAAAATCTTTCGAGTAATCCACCCGATCAGCCTATGAGCGCGCCCTCGCCATCCACACCGCAGGTCAGCAGTCCATCGACCGAACCCCGGGCCTCCCGCTGGGTATGGAGTGCGTTCTTTTTGTGCAGCGTCGCCGCCATTGGGCTGTTCTTCATTCCCGCCTTCATTATTCGGCCGTTTCGCCATCAGGCGCCGCGTGCACTCTTAGTCGCGATGGCGCTGCGGCAGCGCGCTCCACTCGGCACGTTGATCGCAGCTCTCGCCTGTTTCGTTTTTGCTTTGGCATTGTGGAGGCGCGCGAACCGCTGGCTGAAATCCGTGCTCGTGTTTGCTTTGATCGTGGTCACTTTCTCCGCCGTTATGGCTCGCCTCAACTACTTTGAATGGATGTTCCGTCCCATCCCCGGAGCGCAATTCGTGGCCCAAGCGCAAAGCAAACTGGACTCGAAAGAGATGATCATGTCGGTTCGCTTGAAGGACGATACGCGCGCCTATCCCATAAGCCAGATGGCGTACCATCACGTTCTCAACGATGTGGTGGGAGATGTGCCCATCACGGTTACGTATTGAACGCTCTGTCACACCGGTCTGGTGTGGACGCGAACGATTAACGGACAAGTGCTGCACTTTTATCTGGCTGGAATCAACAACCAGAACTTCCTCATGCGCGATAAAGAAACCGGAACCTGGTGGCAGCAGATTACTGGCAAGGCCATCTACGGCCCGCTGCAGGGCGCGGCGCTAAGTCTTGTTCTCAGCGATGAACTCACGTTCGGCGAGTGGAAAACTGAATATCCCTCCGGCCAGGTGCTTGCTCCGGTGGCCAAATATACAAAGAAGTACGACAGCAATTGGGAGCCGGACGTTGCCAAGCTCCCGGTCGTCATCAGTTTTCCCGGCACGGAACTGAAGTCGCGTGATGTTGTAATCGGACTCACAAGCAACGGAACCGCCCGCGCTTATCCATGGGAAACTTTTGCGAAGCAGTCGCCGGTTGTGGACCGGGTCAACGGGATGCCTTTACTACTCGTCCTCGGCCCCGATGGCAAATCATTCCGTGCCTTCAACAGCCGCATCGATGGCCGCGACACCGAGTTCTTTCTGCAGGCCGACAGCAAGGAGTGGACGCTGGTCGACTCCACCACCGCCAGTCAATGGAACTTTCAAGGCTGCGCCATCTCCGGCCCCGCGCAAGGAAAATGTCTTGACCGGATCCCCGCTTTGAAGGACTACTGGTTCGATTGGCGCAATTACCATCCCGACACCACAGTCTACAAACGATGAGTCTCGGGAAGGCCGGAGATGACCGTTGAAAGCAAACCTCTCGAATCATCTAAACTATACGGTTGGAAACAAGAAGAGAGGGACTGATAAGTGTCTGACATTTACGCCATCTTCTGGGATGTTGGTGGAGTTCTCCTCACCAACGCGTGGGATCACAATGAACGCGCCGAAGCTCTGGAACACTTTCATCTCGACCAGAAAGAATTTCAAGCACGGCACGAGATGGTTGTGTCGTCGTTCGAACGAGGCAAAATCACGCTCGAGGAGTACTTGGATCGCACCGTCTTTTACACCGCTCGTCCCTTCACGCGAGATGAGTTTCGAGATTACATGTTTGCCTTATCACGACCGATGACCGACGTTTTGGCCTTCGCGCGTGCTCTTGCCGATTCTGGCAAGTACTTCATGGGCACGATCAATAACGAGTCCCGCGAGTTAAACGAATACCGGATCAGAAAATTCGGCTTGCGGGAAATCTTCCGCGTGTTTGTCAGTTCCTGCTTCGTGGGACTGCGCAAGCCCGAGAGCGGTATTTACCGG
Source organism: Candidatus Sulfotelmatobacter sp. (assembly GCA_049684755.1). GTDB lineage: Bacteria > Acidobacteriota > Terriglobia > Terriglobales > Acidobacteriaceae > Sulfotelmatobacter. Next base: position 15,776 of record JBAVGI010000553.1, on the reverse strand, counting down.
CTGGCCATCGAGATTACGCAGATCGATCCCACGCAATGCTGTTTCATAGACGACCGGGCCCTGAACCTGGAATGCGCCGCCAAGCTGGGCATGCGCACGATTCAGATGCAAGCGCTGGATCAATTGCGCAAGGACTTGGAAAACCTTGGTGTGAGGCCGTAAGTCGGACGTCTATGCTTTGCGGGGCAATCCCTTTGGCGCAACAGGGACCGCGGACTTCGGAATGTCAGACTCCGCACTGGCCAGCGTGAGGTCGCTCGACCAGCATTCCGAGACCAGCTTCCAATCGCCACTGCTCTGCTTGGCGAACACCCACAAATACTTTCCCCGCTCTTCGCGGCGCTTGCCCGCGGTTCCTGGAACCAGCGCACTGTAGCGTCCCACTTCGTGAGCCAGGTCGCCAAGCACTTCGACGCGGATGGGTTCCACCGCAACTTCTCCCAGACCGGATTCGATGGCGGAGAAAAAGAACTCGCGCACAGCCGCGGCTCCCCGCAGCAGTGGCAGGTTGGACCGCACCACCACGGCATCGGGCGCGTAAAGATCAAGCAACTCGTCCAGCTGCCGGGTGTTGCAGGCTAGAACCCACTCCTGAGTCACCCGCCGCACCGCGGCCTCACTGCGGCTCATCGGCTCTCCTTTGGCGGCGGCCGCGATTCTCATCCGGTCCGTTTCGCGAGCGCTGTCGGGAGCGCTATTTCGAGGGGCTGCCGGGGCACCTTCCGCTCCACCCTGAAAATAGTGGTGATGGTAATGATGATGATAGTGGTGCTGACCGGCCGACGCACCCGGCGCGGGATGCACTTCGCGCTCGGCTTCCTGCGCGGCATACGGTATTCGAGACGGGAGCCGCTCATCCTCGAATCCTCCCGCTGCAGGAACTGGCAGGCCGAAATTTGGCAACTCGAGCTCCGGCAATTCGGAAGCAGGTGATTCATCGGGCAAGGCTTCCACTGGAAGGCCGCACATGCCACAAAATTTATTGGCCTCGCGGTTCTTATGTCCGCAAGAGGAGCAAATAATAAAAGCGGCGCGAGTGGTTTGCGCCGCACTTTCCTCTGCTGCGGATTCGGAATCCATCTTCATAGTAAGACGCTGCATGGCCTGCAAAGCCGCCGCAATCGCTTCTTGATTGGGCTTGGGGCGTCGCATTTCGGGGAAGAGACGCTGACGGGCTTCTGCATCGTCTGCGCCTGCGCCGGGCCTTGTCGCCGGAGAATCCTCCGCCGGAGTGGCGCCAGATGGTTTGCCGAGTTGGTTTTCGCTATCCACGATTTGAACTACGCTCCGAGTGGGCGAGTAACGATTCATTCTAGTCCAAGAGCATGCTAGCGGCGGGAAAACTCAATCTTGCCCTCGGCCTCAGTTGGCACGCCGTTACAAGTAGCCGGACGGTAGCGCCAGGTGCCCACGGTTTGCAGCACATTGCGGTCGCCCACGGTTCCACCGCTCTGCAGGATAAGGGGGCTGTGTACGCGGCCATCCGACCCGATGATGAAGCTTACCTTTACCTTGGCTCCAGAAACCACCGGCACTATCAACGGATCAGGTGTAGTCAAAGCTTCGGGAGGGTGAGTATCCTCGCAGCGCGCACGCGCACTGACGTGAGGCACATCGCTATATTCGGAAGCGCGAACGGGAGTCTTCCACAGCTTCTGTTCCCGCTCGGATAAGACCACCTGGCCAAAACGCGGGACCACAGGCCGCACGCTGGCGGCAGCAGGAACGGCGAGAACTAGTAGCAAAGGCCAGATGCGACGAAGCATGTTGCAACCCAGGAGGAGCGGACTACACTCCCCTATGGCTCTATCGGCAAGTCTAGTGCCAGCCTATCCACATCCTAAAATACGTATTGTCAATTGCTTGCGGTGGGGTGGAACCCGGTCACCGGGCAACTGTGTGAAGGGGGTTGCACTTGGCAGACGGACGGAGAGGCTGTGTCACTTTTTATCCCTAGTTCCACACTACGCTTTCTGACCAGACCGGAGGGTGATGAACGTAATTTCCGGAGGGCAATTCAATCGCACCGGGATGTTGACCGTCCCGATACCGGCGTTGGTATAGAGGGGCAGCGGACCCACCTGGTAGGTTCCCATCACATATTTCTTAGCGAGATCGGGCAAGTAAAACAGAGGAACGAATGGGATCCGGATCTGGCCTCCATGGGAGTGACCGGAGAGCTGCAAATCGATAGGAAATTTTGCTGCTTCGTCGGCGAAGTCGGGTTCGTGAGCCAGCAGGATCACTGCGTCATTGGCGGGAATACCGTGCAGTGTCTCCGCGACGTCGGCAGTTCCGCTGAGGACGTCGTCCACGCCCGCCAGCCAGAAGCGCGCACCATCATGCTCAATCGCCTGGGATTGATTCTTAAGCACTCGAATGCCCTCGGCCTTCACCGCACGTGTAACTTCCTCCGGGTCGGTCTCGCAATCATGATTTCCCAGGACCGCCCACAATCCGTGCGGAGCGCTCATTTGGCGGAGGACCTTAGCGCAAGGTTCGGCGGCAAAAGCGGCTTTGGAAGGGTCTCCTACCGGGGGTACGGAAACAAAATCGCCGGTCAAGGCGATCAGATCGGGATGCAGCCCGTTCACCAGCGGAACTGCAGCATGTAAGGGGTGGACGGAAAAATATGGGTCGTAGTGAAAGTCGCTTAACAGAGCGAGAGTAAAGCCGTTCAGCCGCTCTGGCCAGCGCGGCAGCGAGAACTCCCGACGAACCACGCGAGGGCGATTCGGCTCCAGCAGGACGGAGTCGCCGGCAATCGCAACCGTAACGGCCGCTGCAGCAGAGTAAAGAAACCTACGTCTCGTGGTGGGAATCAGTGACAAACGTAATCAGTTCGGCGGGCGTTGGCGACTGGCACTCCGCTCTTTCAGGATAACCCGAACCGCAGATCTCGTGTTAGCACCTATGGTCACTCATTAGAAGTTGAAGGTCGCGATTAAATCAACCCGGCGATTGGCTGCGCCGTTCGAGAATGGTCCGTTCTGCGCAAGTGCGTTTGACGTGTCGAAGAATCGCGAACCTAAAATGCCGCTGGGATTCGCCAGATTAACTTTGTTAAACACATTACGGGCTGAGACGCCAAAGGAAAGGTTGTAGCGACGGTCAGAGCCACTCGGTATCCCGATCGGACCGCTGCCGAACAGCGGACCATGGCCGTGACCGCCTCCACCCGGCCCGCCGTGTCCCTGGTTGCCCGTAGGACCTGAAGCTTTAGGCCCAAAGCCGAAGGTCTTGGTAAGCCGCAGGTTCACCACCGCGTGCGATGGACCGGTCGCGTAATCGATAGGAGCAAGTTTTTCGCCGGCGAGAGGAACAGCGTTGAAAGTTCCCAGCGGCGTGCAGTAAGTATTTGAAGTCGGCGTCAGCGTCATGGATGAGGCGCAGGTGGCATTTGAGACCAGCCCAGGACGATCGTTAAAGATCGAATCGCTGTTGAGGTCATTTCGTGTGGTGATATTAAAGGGAGAGCCGGAGCTGGCAACGATAAACGGGCTGAGGCGAAAGTTGAAAGGAAGCGCGAACGATCCTCCCAGGAAGAATCGATTACGGAAGTCAAACGAAGCGCGTCCGTAATCCGCACTGATGTTGTACGAGTTCGAAGGAAAACTTGAAACGCCGGAAGTGTCGCTGTCCGCATAGTTCAGAACGTAGTAGCCAAACAACTGCACTTTCGATCCAATCCGCCAATTCGTATTGGCAATCAGTTGATTCTGCCGAAACACGGCCTCGGATACATAGCGGTAAGAATTCGCTGTGGGTGTCGCGCAACCCGGACTGCACGGAGTTCCAGGATAAGGAGCGTCAGCATTGACGGTAAGCAGTTGGTCAAAGCCGCGCGAGTTCAGGTAAGTCAGGTTTAAGGTTGAGACTTTGGTGAGCTGGCGCTCCACGCTGATAGCGGTTTGCATGGTGTAAGGCGCATGCAGTCGCGGGCTGATCTGGTAAGTCGTCGGCGTAGCCGGTATAGCCGCGCCGGTGCAGGAAGAGAAATCCGTGAGGGACGCGCATTGGGGATTGTCGATGACAAACTGTTCCTGGGTGATGCCGTTCAAGCGATTCGCTTCCAGTATCTGGGCTTCCAGGAATCGCTCGTAAAAAATACCAAAGCCGCCACGCAGAACAACTTTGGGCGGCGTACTTCTGCCCCCAACTCCCCACGCAAACCCGAAGCGTGGCGCCCAGTCTGCGTGATCCGAAATGCCTGTCTGAGTTTCGAAGCGCAGTCCGTAGCTGAGAGTGATGTTGGAGCGCGCCTTCCAATCGTCCTGGTAGTAAAGTCCAGCGTCGAAATTCCCCACCACCAGAGGCGGACTGCCCTTCGTATATGTAAGTTGAGTCGCGATCGGCGTGTTCATGTTTCCCGCGTTTTGAATCGCAGTCGCATAGGAAATCGGGCATGGCGCTTGCCCCGGAGCAGGCACGCAGCTGGCTTCCTGCGCGTCGGGCAGCAACGAAGAGAACGTGAATTCGCCGTTGAATCCGGAGGTCTGGCTGTTTGCGTCTCGGACGCCCCGCAGCCTCGCTCCGAACTTCACCATGTGATTGCCGTGGAGGATGGACGTGTAGTTCTGCAGCTCGTAAAGATCCTGGTGATCGAGAATGTTGCCGTCGTTATTGCCCCCGCCGTCGAAGGATCCCAGAACGTTAAGTGTCGGCTGGGTATTCAGCGCCAATTGCTTGTCCAACTGGCGCAAATACTGAAAGTGAATCTCATTCACGATCTTCGCCCCAACGACTTGCGTATCGCTGATTTGCAGCGTGTGTTCGGTGGAGTCGGAATTGTAACCCTGAGAAGGGAGTGTAAAGGTGCCTATGCCCTTGTTATCCTCAGTATCGCGGTAATACTGGTAGCGCGCCGTCAAAGTGTTGTTCTTGCCGAGCTGATAATCGATACGGGGTGTGAGGTTGGTTCGATGCCTGGGGAAAGGAACGGCCTCAATGAACGGAGTCTCAGTGAAAGTGCTGGGATCCAGCGTAATGGCATTGACGGCGGACAAATCGTTGATGTTCCGCCGCTGAAAATCGAAAAAGAACGAGGATTTCTTATTAATTGGTCCACCGATGTTGCCGCTGAAGATTGTGGAATCGTAGCCCGGCTGGTTGGCGCCACCGAATGGATTAGCCGAATTGAACGGCGAATCGTTTCCGTCCACCAACAACTGACCGTGAAACTTATCTGTCCCCGGCTTGGTGAAGACTTCGATCCGGCCGTAGCCAATCTTGTCGAACTCAGCGGAGAACGGATTCTGGTTGATCCGAATTTCGCGAATCGATTCCTTCGGGGGAAGCTGTCCGGCAGTGAAGCCGTCGATGTAAAGCTGCCCGCCATTGGGACCGGCAGAGGGTCCGGCCAGCGCCTGCAGGTCCGTAAGCAGTTCATCGGGATCGTCGGGTAAAGCCTCCAGCTCTTTACCCGTGATGACGATGGCACCAGCGTTGTTCGAGGGATTCACATCGACCGTGGGGGCTGTGTCCTCGACCTGAATCTTCTGCTCCTCGACTTCGATAGTCATCGGTACATTGAGCACCAGAGACTGGTTCGCAGGTATGACTACGTTATCGTTTTCGTAGACTGAGAATCCCTGGGCAACGGCGTTCAATGTGTATTGACCCGGCGCGAGCTCTTTGAATTCGTATTGTCCTTGACCGTTCGCTTGCGCCTTAATCGGCGTTGAGCCAGCCGCCGCAGGGGTAAGGACGACGCTGGCGTTCGGAATCGCAGCGCCCGAGGGATCGCTTACTTGCCCGCGCAAGGCTCCAGAGGCATTTTGTGACGCGCCAGTTTGAGCGTGCGCGACCATCGCGCAAAACTGAAGCAGCGAGAAAGCGAGTATGAAGGAAAAGTACCGCCTTACGTTCATCAAATATTCCAATCCCCGAAGTGAGCCTCTGCCATATCTTTTGTCAGCTGATTCTATTGACTGATTATTGATGGAGGTGTGAACTACGGGCCACCATTATCTGCGGCGGGCGCGCCCAGACTCCAAGGCGCCAGCATCATTGCCTGGCCAGCGTTAGGTGCGGCTTGCAGGATGGGTTCGACGCCGCTGACCAATTGGATTGCGGTGCTTGCTCCCAAGTCCGTCCCTTCGGTGGAGAGAATGACCACGGCATCGCCCTTGTGCAGATCGGCGAGTGAAGTCGCTGGAGCACGGTTGATCAATCGCTGCAGATCAGGTGCGCCGCCCGAGCGTGCGCCCATCCCGTTTACAGCGGGGCCTCCGGGACCGCCTGCCGCCGGCGCATTCTGGTTGGTCGTCGCCACGGCGCTGGCCCCTCCTCCCGCCATAGCGGCGTTCGCCGCTCCTTTCAAACGCTTGGCCATCATCTGAGCCATCTCTGGAGGCAATTGCCGAAGCTGCGAGTCCGGAGCAATTTTGATGGGCAAGTTTTTCTTCGACAATAGATCGTGAACGTTGATTGTCGAGGAACTTGCGTCGACGGAGTTGATAGTGCCGGCAATGTTGCGGAATGTTCCGGAAACAATTTCGTCGGCCGTCAATTCCGATCCGTCAGCGTTGCGGTCACCGCGTGCGCGAACTTGATCGCCGGGATGAATCTCCTGCAAAGTCCCAGGTTTGGCGTCGTCGAATTTCACCGAATCTGGCGCGTAGCGGCGAATCACGGTGTTGCTCGATGTGGTAAGCACGACATCCTTGCCCCGTGCGGAGATTGTCACGGTACCCGCCGCCGGATCGACTGCCTTGGCGAGACCATCCACCCCTCGCTTTTGCCAATCTTGCAGATCTTCCTGGTGCTTCGCCTCAAGGTCGGAGTGCTTCATTACCACAACGGATGACGCCAGTAGCGATGCGTTATCGTCAGATAGTTTGCCCCCGACCAGAATCCGGTCGCCAACTTGAATGTCCTGCAACTGAATCGGCGTTGCATTCTTCAGATTCTTTTCGCCTGGCGCGATGCGGACGATACGAGTTGCAGGTTGCACCGTGATGTTGAGGACGGGGCCGGAATCAGGCGTTAGGCTGATCACCGTTCCATTGACGGCTTTCACGACGCCGATACGCCTGCTGACCGCGGCAGAGCCTTCCTGGGTTGCCGGGCCGATTGGTAGGCCGTGACAAGTGGGAAGCGCGCTAATCGCGGCTGCGGCGCAGAATGCAATCGCCAGAAAGCGGTTCGTGGCTGCGTTCATAACTTCTATTAATCTACATCGGCGCAGCCCAGGGGATGGGGTATTTACAAAGTTTTACTTCAAGATGAGAATTCTTTCACACTAACAACACAGATTGATGGAGGCGTCCGGAAGATGCGAGTATTCCGCAGGCGCTTATTCTGCGAGCATTTATTCCGCGACCAATAGATTCTCCGCGAATGGCCACTGATCATCAATCCACTGAACCTCGCAGCGAAAGCCTGCGGTACTCGCCATGCGAAAAATTTCGTCGGGAGAATACTTGTGGCTGCTTTCGGTCCAGATGGTCTCGCCCTCGAAGAACTCGACGGCAAGTTCAGCGGCGGGAATATTTACCGTCTGGCGACGCGTAGAGCGCAGATGCATTTCCACGCTGCGATTGTGGTGATTGATTTTCGCCACGTGCTCAAAGTAAGCGAGATCAAAATCGCCGCCCAGTTCGCGATTGATGCGGGCAAGCAAATTTAGGTTGAATGCAGCTGTAACTCCCAATTCGTCGTCATACGCTGCCAACAGTTGGGAACTCGGCTTCTCCAGATCGGTACCCAGCAGGAGAGAATCTCCCGGCTGGAGAATGCGGCGAACCTGGTTCAGGAATTTCAGTCCGGCCATGCGATCAAAGTTTCCGATTGTGCTCCCGAGGAAAAGTACAAGAAGATGCTGGCCGGGACGCCTCTCCGCAGCCACCTCCAGCAGCCCGTCAAGATACTCACGCTCGAAGCCAAGAATGCTGATGCAGTCGATGTCACTCAGTTCACGCTCGCACATGGCGAGAGCAGTGGGAGAAATCTCGATAGGATAGTAACGGGTGCGCTGACGGCGGCACAAAGCTTCGAGAATCTGGCGAGTCTTCTTGCCACTGCCGCTGCCAAGTTCAGCTACAGCAATGGGAGTGGCAAGCCGATCCACGATATCGCCCGCATGCCGGCGCAGCAAACGCTCGTCGGCTCGCGTAAGGCCATACTCGGGAAGGTGACAAATTACCTCAAACAATGCCGAGCCCACGTCATCATATAAATACTTCGAAAGCAATTCCTTCTGGCCCGATTTAGTGAGGCCGGCGCGAACGTCCGCTGCGAATTCGTACTGCAGGTCGGCAGTGATAGCGTGAACGAGCATCTTAGAAGCTCCTTATGATGAGTCAGCGGCTTACGCAACGAAATCCGGTATAGATAAATTGGTAGTGCGCTTGAAACCAGTTGCGGAACGTAGGCCGCAACATACAAGCAGCGGTGCGCGCCGATCCGCCTTTCATGACAAAGTGTTTGCCATCGAAAAAATCGGCGGAGTATCCGCGATAGAACGGGAACGGTTCGAATCCAGGGTATGGAGCAAACTCTGTGGAAGTCCACTCCCAGCCATTGCCTACCATCCCTTCCACGCCGAAGGCACTGCGGCTGCGTGGAAAAGCGTTCACCGGCGCGGGATTCCAGCTGGCGAAATCAAAGTTGCCGAATTCGCTCGAAGGCAGTTCATTGCCCCAGGGGTACGGTCGATGGTCGCCACTGGGCGTGGAATACGCTGCTCGCTGCCACTGGGCCTCGGTGGGTAGCGACTTCCCTGCCCATTTCGCATACGCCTTTGCCTCGGCTTGGCTCACATAAACAGGCCAATCCAGTGGAAGAGGAACATCGTTGAACATGGTCCGGTACAGCCATCGACTGCCTTCGCGTTTCCAGAATGCAGGATGAGAAATTTTGCGCTCGGATATCCAGCTCCAGTCGTTCTTATTTCGGTTGTTCTCATTCCCGTCGGGGATCCAGAGAGAACGATCCTCGTAGCCGCCCGCGTCGATGAATGCAAGGTATTGCTGATTCGTCACTTTGTACTGACCGATGGCAAAAGTAGGAACGTTTACCGTGTGGAATGAAAATTCGTTATCCCAACCAAACCTATTGCTGCCACGCGACAAACCAAGCGTAATTTCTCTGGCAGGAATTTCGATGCTGCGATGATTAACGGGAGCACTCGTCACACTTGTATTTTCTGCCTGCCCGATTTTGCGATCCAGCGGAAGCTGATGAAGCATGTATGCCAGAGTCTCCGCGTGCATCAGGCGGTGTTCGACGGCAACATTGAGCAATGTTCTGAGTGGAAATCCGTCTCTGCCGGTGGAATTGGAATCCAGAGCCTCCGGAATTTTTTCGTCCAGGGCAGCGCGAATTTTTCGAACATACTCCCGTACCGCGGCAACCGATGGCCACTGCGCAGGCTGATCGGTCGGCAATCCTCCCCCCACCGGATCGATACCGAAAGCAAAGAGACGATCGAATTCTGGATGAAAGCTTTTCAGTCCAAGCGCGCAATCACGCAAAAGGTTCCAATCGAACGCTTCCAGATGTCCGATGTAGAAAATGATGCGGTGCCGTTCGGCAATGGGGCGGTCGTAAAGCGCATCGGAAATCACGACGGCAAAAAGCTCATCGGTTTTTTGACGGGCGGCCGATAGTTCCTCAATGAGTGGGTGACGTGTGGCAGCTTCGCTGTAAATGGCAGGCATGCGCGTCTCCGAATCTGAAAGTCTAACGACGAACGAGGAAAGCCTGGGCAAAACAGGCCAGATTGCAGTCCGGCAATTCTATCCGCATCTCGCTCCGGGTACCATAAGGGAATGCCGATTGCGATATTTCATGTCGATGCTTTTACCGCCAAACCGTTCGCGGGCAACCCAGCTGCGGTATGCCCCCTTGTGGAATGGTTAGATGACAAGGTGTTGCTTTCGGTCGCCGCCGAAAACAATCTTTCTGAGACCGCATATTTCGTTCCGCGGGACCAACATTATGAACTCCGTTGGTTTACGCCGCGTTGCGAGGTAAAACTTTGCGGACACGCAACCCTGGCCTCCGGTTTTGTACTGATGCAAATTCTTGCACCTGGACTCAAATCAGTTCGCTTCGAAACCCGTTACTCGGGAACAGTGACGGTTTCCCGTGATAACAACTTGTTCGCGATGGATTTCCCGTCGCTTCCGCCATGGCCATGCGCGGCCACGCCCGCAGCATTACTTGAGGGCCTGCGAAACCCTCCGGCTGAGGTTTCGCAAATAGAAGACAACTACTTTGCGGTTTATCAGAGCGAGCAAGAAGTCAGAAGCATTCGTCCTGATTTCAGGTTGCTTGAGAAACTCCATCCTGCCGGTGTCGCCATCACCGCTCCTGCGAAGGATGCTGATTTTGTTTCCCGTTATTTTGCTCCCAGCTACGGGATTCCCGAAGATCCAGTGACCGGTTCGACGCACTGCTCACTGGCCCCGTATTGGGCGCAGCGACTTGGCAAGAGGAAGCTATTCGCCCGTCAGGTTTCGGAGCGCGGTGGAGAAATCTGGTGCGAAGTTAACGAGAAGCGAGTCATTCTCAAAGGAAACGCCGTGCTGACGTTGCGCGGTGAATTGCTGATCTAAACTCAGAGTGCCGAAATCAGAGGCTATTGGATCAATCCCTTGTTCCGCAGAAATTCCTGCGCGACTTCTTTCACATCGCGACGCTGCCCGTCGAGGGCATAATTTAATTTCTGCATTTCCTGATCGGAAATCTTTCCTCCCAACTCGGCAATCGCTGCGCCGACTTCGGGATGCTCCTGCAAGGTCTGTTGGCGAATCACGGCGACCGCTTCGTACGGGGGGAAGTAGTGGCGATCGTCCTCTAGTGCGAACAAATCGAACGCGGGAATCAGGCCATCGGTGGCGTTGCCCGCCGCGATATCGATCCGATGATCCTTTAACGCCGGGGCGAGCAGGCCCAAATCCATTACTCGCGGCTCTCCAGCGAAATGCAGCGCGTAAGCGGCAGCCAGTCCTGCGTACCCGTCGGGACGTTCCATGAATTCGTAGCCAAAACCGGCATGCCATTTAGGAGCGAACGCGGCTGCTTGGGATAGCGTTCTGATATTCAGGCGGCGCGCGTCGGCGCCGCGAATCTCCATCGCGAAAGTGTCATTGAAGCCGAATGCAGGACTTAGCGTAAGCCCGAAGCGCGTTTCATATTCGCTTTTAACTTGTTGATAGACTGCCATGCGATCGCCTTCCGCTTTCTTTTTCAGAATTGCCGTCAGAGCTGTTCCCGTGTATTCGGGATAGATATCAATGCGCCCCGCCAGCATCGCCTGTTGACAGATATAAGTTCCTGCCAGATAGAAGCGCCGTTCGACTTTCAGGTGCGTGCGCGCTTCCACAATCTGCGCCAGGAGTTCGCCAAGCATCAGCGATTCGGTAAAGTTCTTGGATCCGATTACGATGCGGTTCGCACGCGACGGAGCACATGAAGGCAGCAACAAAGAGAAAAGAACCGCGAATACTACCGTTGCCCGCCTGCCTTTCGTCATTGCGGTTGCAGCCGCCTCTCGAGCCATCCCAAACTGAAATCTGCGGATAGCGCCAGCAATGCGGCGGGAATCGCTCCCGCGAGAATTAGTTGATTATTAACCATCGCCAGACCGCGAAAAATAAATTCGCCCAGGCCTCCGGCGCCAATCGCAGCTGCAATCGTGGCCAGGCCCACGGAGACCACAACCGCAACTCGCACCCCGGAAAGAATCACGCTGACGGCGAGCGGCAGCTCCACCTGAAACAAGAGCTGCCGGCCGGTAAGCCCCATGCCGCGGCCGGCTTCCACGACGGACGGATCGACTCCGCGGATTCCAGTGTATGTATTGCGAATCACCGGCAAGAGCGCGTACAGCGTAAGAGCAAGAATCGCCAGGCGATCAGCGCGGGCCCCAATCCACGGCACGGGCAGCAGAAAACCAAACAATGCGAGACTGGGGATCGTCTGGATAATGTTTGCGCTGCCTAGCACTGGCTTATTCCAGACCGGCCAGTGGGCGCTCAGTATGCCCAGCGGAATCCCGATAAGCACCGCCAGCAACGTGGAAATTCCCACCAGCCACAGGTGCTCGAGTGTGAGTTCCAGAATTTCTTCATGATGCTGTGCTAAAAAGTGAATGAGGTTCATTCCGTTCCTCGAGTTGCCACCGAACTCAACCCCTCTCCGAAAGCTTGCACATACGCGGCGGCCAGTGGGTCGCTGGATCGCAGGAACTCCTGCGGCGGTAGCACGGTGACCAACTGACCTGCTTCCATCAGCGCGATGCGCGTTCCAAGCCGCAGAGCTTCGCGCAAATCGTGCGTTACGAAAACCACGGTCTTGTTGAGTCGACGCTGAAGCCCCAGAAATTCACGCTGCAGTTGATCGCGGGTCAGCGCGTCCAGCGCACCGAATGGTTCATCCATAAGCAGGATCGCAGGATCAGCAGCCAGCGCTCGGGCGACTCCCACGCGCTGCCGTTGCCCACCCGAGAGTTGGTGAGGATAACGGGAAACGACTTCGCCATCCAATCCGACTAACTGCAATAACTCGGCAACGCGGACATGGATGCGATCGGCGCTCCAGCCTTCGATTCGGGGCACAAGACCAATGTTGCGCTCTACCGTGAGATGCGGAAATAAGCCGACATCCTGAATGACGTAGCCTATGCTTCGACGCAGGCGAATGAGGTCGGTCTTGCCCGTGTCGGTGCCGTCGACGCGAACTTCCCCGCCGCTGGGCTTCAGCAGGCGATTAATCAGCTTTAATGACGTCGTCTTTCCCGAGCCGCTGCGTCCCAGCAGCACCAAAGTCTCGCCGCGCTGCACCTGAAGATTCAACCCGCACAGTAATGGCTGGCCATTCGGCAGCGCGTAGGTGACGTCCCTGAATTCAATCACCGCCCCGTCGGTTGAATTTGGTTCCATGTTCAAATCAAAATTCCGGCGATCGGACAGCCCTAAAATGTAATTGCCAAGCATACCGGACTTGCCATACCCGCCGCAGAAAACTATCCCGGCCCGCGCGAAGCAGTTCTGTGTGAGCGGCACCTGCGCAGCTAATAGACGACCCGGCTCCCTGTCGCTACGATTCTCTGAGGACCAGTGCGGAAAATTGGTTGGGTGATGAGTGTGTCCGTTTTACGCAATCTCGTTTCGTGGATGCTGATCGTCCTGCTTCCTGGGTCGCTCCTGGCAGCGGACACAGGATCGGCTTTGTTACATAGCAATGGCGGAGTATGGGTAAACGGCGCGGAGGTAGCGGATTCCACCGTCATATTCCCCGGAGATTCACTCGAGACGAAACCAGGATTCGTCGCCAATCTCGACGCTGAAGGGTCGTCTGTGCTGATCCAGGGACAATCTATCGTGAAGTTTGAAGGGAATTATCTGACCCTCGAGCACGGAAGTCTGGCTGTTGGAACTTCCACATTGATGAGCGTGCATGTGAACTGTCTCAGGGTGGAACCCCTCTCGAACGACCGGACGCAGTACGAAGTCACTGATGTGAGCGGGTCGGTTCAGGTGGCAGCGCGAAAGAACGACGTTAATATTAAGCAAGCCGGAGGCCTCCACAAACCATCGGCTGAGTCGAGTTCCTCCCAATCCGGTGTCGTACACGAGGGGCAGCAAGCAAAACGGGACGAATCGGAGGTCTGCGGAGCCCCGTCGCCGCCGGAGGGCGCCGGCCACGCTCTGAACACAAAATGGCTCGAAATTGGCGGCGGAGTGGGCGGGGGTGCGCTTGTGCTTTGTCTTCTTTTGTGCAAAGGAAAGAGCCAAAGCAACGTCAGTCCTTCGCAACCGTAAGAGCCGTTTACATGACTTTTTGCGGGCATTCGTGTGCGGCGAAACTTCAGCAAAATCTACGAATGCAGGGTATACTGGAGATCTTAACCTCGAAGACACCCAAACAGCACGTTGCGCCTTCGCGATTGAGAACCTTCTCTGAAAGGCGATAACGTGGTCACATCCAATACCCCCGGCAGTCGCTTCTGCCATTCCTGCAGAATATCGTCTTCAGAATGGCCAGCGGGGTTCCATTGGGCTGTTAGTTCACCTTCAAAAACAATTCAAGGCTCATTGCGAGCGGATTCTTAGCCCAAGAGCACCGCCAGGTTTTTTACTTTAGCCAGCCAGAAAGCAGGCGACAAATATGTCCGGAATCAACGGAGACAAAGCGAGATTCAACCGGCGACGCAGGCAAAAGATCAGCCGGCGCATCAGCAATCAGAAGATGCTGAAGAGTTTGGCTGAGAAGAATCTTGTACCTGCCGGGTCGCAGGTGGATCAGAAGGAAAAAACGGCATGACCACGCCCATTGTGGCATTGCCAAACGCCGCCGCGATCGGTGGTATTGCAAAGAAGAAGCGAGTGCTCCTGCTGGATACTTCACAGACAAAACGTGACTTGCGGGCCGACGTGATGAGAAAGCTCGGCATTGAGGTCGATTGCGCTGCCGACGTACTCGAGGCCCGATGCTGGTGGCGAGCAGATTTATACAATCTGGTTCTGATTAACGCCAGCGCCGAAGCGGAGAGTCGGGACAAGTTCTGTACCGACATTCGGGGTGCGAAGCCCACTCAGCAAATCGCGTTCTTCGTGGGCAGTCCTCAGTATCTCGCGGCCACGCCGCATTCCGATACTGCGCCTTCTGAAGTGAATGCAGACGCGCTTCACAAGGAGATGGTTGCCGCACTGCTTGCGGAAAGTTCGGGAAATCCATCGCAGCGGTGGGGAATATTGGAAGCTTGCAAAAAAATTTCCTCGGTGCGCTCGGTGAGCGAAGCTCGTTCACGTGCCATCCGGGAAACACCCCGGCCGTCTCGCTGGGCAGAAGCAATTGAACGGCACTCCGAACCGGAAGACATGCGTTCTCAACCAACCTTTTCAGCAGCGATTGCGGCAGAAACCGTCTCAGCAGAAAGATCGGCAGAAAGAGAAGAAATCCTATGAAGAATTTGTACGTTGGCAACCTACCCCACAGTACCACCGAAGCCGAGTTGCGCGGCGCTTTCGAAGCGCACGGCGCAGTCGAGCGGGTCAGCATTGTAACGGATCGCGAGACCGGGCGCGCGCGAGGCTTCGCCTTTGTGGAAATGACCAATCCGGCGGAAGCGGACAAGGCAGTCGCGGCCCTGAACGGCACCGAGATGGGCGGGCGTGCACTTAAGATCAACGAAGCAAAGCCGAAGACCGACGCACCACGCGGCGGAGGTGGTGGCAAGCGTTTTGGCGGCGGTGGCGGGGGCAGTCGCGATGATTATCAGGGGCATGCGCGTCAACCGCGCGAGCCCCGCTGGTAAATACCGCTGATCGATGTAGTCATATCGTTGAACTGGTATCAACGAGGTCATGCTCAACGAAGCCATACTCAATGAACTCATGCTCAATGAACTCATGGAGCGGCTTCCTTCGTACTAAATTGCCGTGACCTGAGTTCTGCACTTGATAAAAATGCGAAGCGCTTCAGCCGCTGAGGTTAAATACACAATTGGAGATGGGGAATGCCAGGACGAGGCCGATCTAGTTTTACCAAACGCCAGAAAGAACACACACGCCAGCAAAAACAACGCGACAAAGCCGAGCGCAGGATTCAACGCAAAACCGAGGAGCCGTTAGGGACTGGGACCTCGAGCGATTCCAGCGATCTGGATTTGATTGAGTTGCAGAAACATGCTGCCGAGCAGGCCGCTCTTTTTCAGATGGGCGCCGACGATGCCGATATTTCCAGCATCCCCCGAGAGCGCATTCCGGAAAAGACGGAACCGTAACCTCATAATTATTAGTTGGCACAATCTCAAATAAAAAAGG
>JBAVGI010000552.1:0-2281 GCA_049684755.1 Candidatus Sulfotelmatobacter sp. | reverse complement strand
GTTAGAAGCTTACCGGAACGAGCAACAGGAAAAGGCTGCAAATTCGTCAGAACATCCTTCCTTAGAAGACACTCGATCAATCCCCACGATCTAACCAAAAATGTGTTTCCTGCTTCCCTGCCCTAGGGCCGTCACAAGTTAACCGAGCAGCGATTCGCTGTTAAATGTTATCCCTCCCCGAAGGGACGCCTATTCCCACCACTCCTGTACGCGTCTTGGGCTAGGCCTCCCTATGAGAAGGATTTGCCGTAGATTTTCCATCAGTTCCATCGTTGCTTCCAGCATTGGAGACTCAGCAAACACCTGACCGCTGTATGAGAATTGCGCCTGGCCATGTCCTGCCTCAGCTGGAAATGGAGAAAGCGTTCGTCCGTTAAGATAACGGAGCGAACACATGAGGAAACGACGGAAGCACTACACGCCGGAAGAGAAGGTCGCCATTCTGAGGAGGCATTTGGTGGAAGGAGTGCCGATCTCGGACCTGTGTGAGGAGTCGGGACTCCAGCCAACCGTGTTCTATCGCTGGCAGAAGGAGTTCTTCGAGAACGGAGCCGCTGCTTTCCAGCAGAGAGGCCGCACCAACCATCAGCCCGAACAGGAACGAATCGCGTATCTGGAAAAGAAGGTCCAGACGAAGGACGAAGTGCTGGCCGAACTGATGGCGGAGCATGTGGCCCTAAAAAAAAGAGTTGGGGAACTCTGACCGGGGTCTGGGTTCCGCATGATACGCGGGACCAGATCGTGGATTTCGTCCGGCGCTGGTCGGAGAAGACTGAGATCAGCGCCGGGCGGTTTATTCGGTGGCTCGGCATCTCGGGCAGCAAGTTTTACGGCTGGCGCGAGCGGTACGGCAGGGTCAACGAGCATAACGGCTGGGTTCCCCGAGACTTTTGGCTGGAGGATTGGGAGAAGCAGGCGATCATTGCGTTCCACCTGAAGAATCCGCTGGAAGGCTATCGGCGGCTGGCGTTCATGATGCTGGACGCCGACATCGTGGCGGTGAGTCCGGCCAGTGCGTGGCGGGTGCTGAATCGGGCAGGGCTGCTGCGGAAGTGGAAAGGAAAGCCTTCGAAGAAAGGAACGGGTTTTGAACAACCGCCGCAGCCGCACCAGCATTGGCATATCGATGTTTCCTACCTGAACGTTTGCGCGACGTTCTACTACCTGTGCAGTATCCTGGACGGCTACAGCCGTTTCCTGGTTCATTGGGATCTTCGCGAGCGGATGACCGAGGCTGACATCGAGATCGTTCTGGAACGTGCCAAAGAGCAGTACCCCGACGCTAAACCGCGAATCATCTCTGATAACGGGCCGCAATTCATCGCCAAAGACTTCAAGGAGTTCATTCGTATCTCAGGTATGACGCACGTCAGGACTTCGCCGTATTACCCGCAATCGAATGGCAAAATCGAACGTTGGCACAAGTCACTCAAAGGGGAGTGCATCCGCCCCGGCACGCCGCTTTCACTCGAAGATGCGCGGCGTTTGGTGGAGGCTTACGTGGAGCATTACAACAACGTGCGTTTGAACAGCGCCATCGGATACGTCACGCCAAAGGACATGCTCGCCGGGCATCAGCAGGAGATTCAGGCCGAGCGGGATCGGAAGCTGGAGGCGGCGCGGAAACAGCGGCAGATTCGTCGCCAGCAGGCCGCGTGACGGATGAAACGGGTTACTTCCGGTTTGCCGACAATTCGGGACTGGAGGCGAAGTCAGGTTCTCGGAGGTCTCACTTTGAAAATGCGCCAGGCAAGGCTCCCACTCCAAGACTGCCCAAGAGCCAAACAAGCATCCCCGTAGCAACGACAGACAGGGCCAATGCGATCACATAACGTGCAACCAACCTGAATCGATCAGATGATATTGCTTCAATCTGGATGAAGTACGTGACGCATCCTGCCGCGAGTAGGACTAGAGCAACAGAGATAAGGAAGAAAACATCTCCGCGCCGGTTCACATCGGCGAGTTCGCCAGCCATACGAGGCACGCCGTACCACGCACTATAAATACTTGCAGCCGCTAGGACCTTAATGAATGAAAGAGCAGAGAAAAGAAATAAGATGATCGCCAGCCCCGCGATCCACAACTTGCGCTTGAGTTGAGTCAGCGACGGCTGATCCATGGCGCGTGATTATATCTTGTGATCGTCGGCAACTGAAGATTACGGGCAATCCGGAAGTTGAGACCAATGAACAATGGGGCTACAATGATCTTGCCCGAAAGGGCGGATTACTCACTAACGGAAAGCGCCCTCTCTCCATTTCCGGCTGAACCAGCACAG
>JBAVGI010000551.1:0-40208 GCA_049684755.1 Candidatus Sulfotelmatobacter sp. | reverse complement strand
ATCCTGATCCTCGGCTCCGGGCCCATCGTCATCGGGCAGTCGGCGGAGTTTGATTACTCTGGCACGCAGGCTTGCAAGGCACTCAAGTCGGAGGGTTATGAAGTGGTGCTGGCCAACTCGAACCCAGCCACCATCATGACCGACCCGGAGATTGCCGACCGCACCTATATCGAGCCGATGACACTCGAATATTTGGAAGAGATCATTCGTATTGAGCGCGAACTATCGCCGGGCGCGGGTTTTGCCGTTCTGCCAACTGTCGGCGGGCAGACGGCGCTCAATCTCGCGATTGAACTTTCCGATGGCGGTGTCCTCGAAAAATATGACGTAAGTCTCATCGGCGCGAACGTCGCGGCCATTAAGAAGGCGGAAGACCGTCTGTTCTTCAAAGACGCGATGCAAAAGATCGGCCTCGACGTTCCCAAGTCGGCGCTGGTGAACAGCACAAAAGACGGTCTGGAGTTCGCGGGCAAGATTGGTTTTCCGGTGATTGTGCGGCCGTCGTTCACGCTGGGAGGTTCCGGCGGCGGCATCGCTTATAACCGCGAAGAACTGCTTGAGGTGCTCACGCGCGGTCTGGATATGTCTCCAGTGCACGAGGCGCTGATTGAAGAGTCGGTTCTCGGATGGAAGGAATTCGAGCTCGAGGTGATGCGCGACACGAAAGATAACGTCATTATCATCTGCTCGATCGAGAACTTCGATCCCATGGGCGTACACACCGGCGATTCGATTACAGTGGCGCCGGCGCAGACGCTGACTGATCGCGAGTATCAGGCGATGCGCGATGCATCGATTGCCGTGATCCGCGAGATTGGCGTGGATACTGGCGGATCGAATATTCAGTTCGGCGTGAATCCAGAAACCGGGCGCATGGTGGTAATCGAGATGAATCCGCGAGTGTCACGCTCTTCGGCGCTGGCCTCGAAAGCTACAGGGTTTCCGATTGCCAAAATTGCGGCGAAACTTGCCGTCGGTTACACGCTCGACGAAATTCCCAACGACATTACGCGCAAGACTCCCGCCTGTTTCGAGCCGACGCTCGACTATGTGGTCGTGAAAATTCCCAAGTGGCAGTTTGAAAAATTTCCTGGCGCAGACGAAAGCCTGGGAGTGCAGATGAAGTCGGTGGGCGAGGTGATGGCGATCGGCCGCACTTTCAAAGAAGCGCTGATGAAGGGTATCCGGTCGCTCGATACCGGCAAGCGCATGGGCTCTGACAAAATCGAGCCAAAGATTCTGACGCAACGGCTGGTCACGCCGCATCCGGAGCGGTTGGCTTATGTGCAGTATGCGTTGCGGCAAGGGCACACGGTAAAGCAAATCGCGAAGATGACTTCGATGGACCCGTGGTTCCTGTACCAGCTCAAAGAGATTAATGACATGCAACTTGAGCTGGAGAAGCATCCCATGGAGTCGATTCCAACCGAGGTGCTGCGCGAGGCCAAGCGGATGGGTTTTTCCGACGGGCGGCTGGCCAGCGTTTGGAGGCTCGAAGGTCAAGAGAAAGTTCGGCACCTGCGCAGGAAGCACGGTGTGTTGCCGGTGTATAAACGCGTCGACACGTGCGCGGCGGAGTTCCAAAGCTTTACACCGTATCTTTATTCGACTTACGAAGATGAAGACGAAGCCGCGCCGACGGATAAGAAGAAAATCATTATCCTAGGTAGCGGGCCGAACCGCATCGGGCAGGGAATTGAGTTCGATTACTGCTGCTGTCACGCTTCGTTTGCTCTCCACGAAGATGGTTACGAGACCATCATGATCAATTGCAATCCGGAGACGGTCTCGACCGATTACGACACCAGTGATCGCCTCTACTTCGAGCCGCTCACGTTTGAGGATGTGTGGGCGATTTATCAGCACGAGACATCTAAAGGTGCTCCGTGCGGCGTGATCGTGCAGTTCGGCGGGCAGACGCCGCTGAATCTTGCTCTGCCACTTAAAGCCGCAGGCGTGAATATTATTGGGACATCGCCCGAGTCGATCGATCTGGCGGAGGATCGCAAGCACTTCAACAAGCTTCTGCAGGAATTGGAAATTCCGCAGGCAGCTGGAGTGATGGCGACTTCGCTTGAAGAAGCTATCGAAGGCGCCAGGCGCGTGGGATATCCGGTGGTGGTGCGGCCGTCCTACGTGCTCGGCGGACGCGCCATGGTGATCGCCTACGACGAGGAATCCGTGACGCGCTACATGAAGGAAGCGGTTGAGTATTCGCACGATCGCCCGGTGTTGATCGATCACTTCCTCGAAGATGCGATTGAAGTGGACGTGGATGCGCTTTCCGATGGCGAAGATGTGGTGATTGGCGGAATTATGCAGCACATTGAAGAAGCCGGCATTCACTCCGGCGATTCGTCGTGCGTGCTGCCGGCAGTAGATATTCCCCAGCCGCTGATGGAGCGCATGCGCGACTACACTTTCAAACTGGCCCGTGCGTTGAAAGTTGTGGGGCTGATGAATATCCAGTTCGCCATCCCGCGCGGTGAAATTAGCGGCCCTGAGGGCGGAAAAGTTTATGTCCTGGAAGTGAATCCCCGCGCTTCGCGCACTGTGCCCTATGTTTCGAAGGCGACTGGCGTGCCGATGGCGAAGATCGCGGCGCGGCTCATGACCGGGCGGAAGCTGCGCGAATTTCTACCGGAGAATATTGAGCGGCGCGCCGATCTTGATACTGGAAGTTGCTATTACGTAAAGTCGCCGGTGTTTCCGTGGAATAAATTCCCTGGAGTCGACACAGTTTTAGGGCCGGAGATGAAATCAACCGGGGAAGTGATGGGCGTAGGCGACAGCTTTGGCGAGGCTTTTGGAAAAGCCCAATTGGCTGCGGGCCAGAAGCTGCCAACACAGGGTACGGTTTTCATCAGCGTGACCGATCACGATAAGCGGCACGTGGCCGAAGTCGCGCGAAAGTTTGTGGATATGGGTTTCAAACTCGTCGCCACTTCCGGAACGGGCGATGTGATCGAAGCTGCAGGCATGAGAGTGGAGCGCGTCTACAAAGTAAAAGAGGGACGTCCGAACGTGGTCGATTTCATCAAGGGCCAGCGCATTCATCTCATCGTGAATACGCCGACCGGGCCCGAGCCGTGGTTTGATGAGAAGGCGATCCGGCGTGCGGCAGTGATGGCGCGTGTTCCTACCATTACCACGCTTTCGGCTGCACGCGCGGCGGCTGAAGGAATCGCAGCTCTGCAGCGCGGCGAAGTTACCATCAGAGCGCTGCAGCAGTTGCACGCGGAGCGGACGGTTAAGAGCCGCTAAAACCATGCAGGGTTGCGCCGCGCGTGCAATAATTGGTGCGCGAGGTCTTCATGTTACTTCACGGACTTTTTCCTCCCATTACTACGCCGTTCTATCCCGACGGTAACGTCTACTTTAAGAAACTCGAAAGCAATGTTGAGCGCTGTTCGCGGACACCTTGCGCGGGAATTGTTGTTCTCGGTTCGACCGGCGAAGCGATTCTGCTTTCCGATCAGGAACGGCGCGACGTGTTGAAGTCCGCGCGCGACGCGACTGCTCCGAATAAGGTGCTCGTCGCGGGCACCGGAATCGAGTCGGCGATCGAGACTCTGCGGCTTACCGAATACGCTGTGGAACTCGGATACGACGTCGCCATGGTGCGCACGCCGCATTACTACAAGAAGCAAATGCAGCCAGAGAATATCCTGGCGTTTTACCGAACAGTGGCCGATCGCTCGCCATTGCCCGTCATCATCTACAACTTTCCGCAAGCAACTGGCTATAACATTCCTGCCGAGCTCGTGATCGAATTGGCGGAGCATCCCAACCTGATTGGGATCAAAGAGTCGAGCGGTGACGTGGATAAAGTTCGCGCGATGGTGGAAGGAACGCGGCACATACGGCGAAGCGCGACAGTGACGGAAACTTTTGAAGCGGTGACGCCGCGCATGCTGGCGGCAGCAGCGAGCGCTTCGAATGCAGAGGGAGGAGAACTGGTGCAGGTGGGTGCGATGGCCGGTTCAGCGGGCTCGTCGCCTGTCAACAAACCTTCTTCGGCCGCCGTCACTATGGTTGGCAAGATGAAGACGCGGCAGAAAGAAGTTGGCTTCCAGGTGATGGTTGGGGCTGCCGACAAACTACAGGCCTCGCTGGATGTCGGAGCAGTGGGCGCGATTCTTGCATTCGCCTGTGTGGCGCCGACCGCGTGCTATGAGATTTACGCGGCCTGGAAAGAGAGTGATTCCGAATTAGCCAAGCTGAAGCAAGAGCGAATCGTACGTGCGTCGCAACGCGTAGTGGGCGAATTGGGAATTCCTGGTGTGAAATATGGCATGGACTTTAACGGTTACTTTGGCGGCCC
The DNA here is from genome assembly GCA_049684755.1 of Candidatus Sulfotelmatobacter sp. GTDB lineage: Bacteria > Acidobacteriota > Terriglobia > Terriglobales > Acidobacteriaceae > Sulfotelmatobacter. Next base: position 35,884 of record JBAVGI010000551.1, on the reverse strand, counting down.
GGCGCGCCTGCCGCTGTTGCCGCTTACCGGAGAGGTAAAGGGCGAGATCGAGCGCCTGTTGAAGGATGTGAGGAACTAACTTCGCCGGTTTCGGTCTAAAATCGCCATTCCGTTTGCGGAAATGACTAATCCAAGCCTTGTGACTTGGATCACAAGGGCATATACTAGCTCCGAACGAACGTTCGAATTAGCCAGTTTAGTTTTCGCAGCCATGGCCAGTCCATCCACCGCAAGCCGAGTCTCCTCGGGCCGGCGTCGTACCGCGATTGCGCCAGCCACGCGCTTTGACCGGCGGCTATCCGAGATCCTGATCCATGCCACCAACGTCTTCTGCGAAAAGGGATATGAAGGCGCTTCCATGCGTAATCTTTCCCGCGCCAGCGGTATGTCGCTGGCGGGGCTTTATTACTACTTCGAATCGAAAGAACGTTTACTTTTTCTGATTCAGAAGCACACCTTCACCACCATTGTGCAGCGGCTGAAATCGCGATTAGAAGCGGTAAATGATCCGGAGCAACGGATCCGGCTCTTCATACTCAATCACCTGGATTATTTTCTGGCCAACCCGGCGGCGATGAAGGTCCTTTCGCATGAGGCCGAGGCGCTGAAAAACGGCTTCGCTTCAGAGGTTGCCGCCATTAAGCGCGAGTATTACCGCATCTGCGTAGGATTGCTGGATGAGTTAAAGCGTGACCATGGCTTGCAATTCTCCAGCCGCATTGCGGTTCTGAGTCTGTTTGGGATGATGAATTGGATTTATACCTGGCATAACCCGCGCGTGGATGCGGATGCTGAACACATTGCTCGAGAAATGGGCGACATCTTTTTGCGCGGTGTGATGAATGGCGCCAAGGGGCGCAAAGACGCGCGTTAAAAGTTAATTTGTTGTGCTTCCGGCGAAAACCGAGATTCCTCGCGTCGCTTGGAATGACAAAGAGATCATCTGAAAAAGGAGTTATAAAAATGGCCACCACGATGCAGCCGGCAACCAACGAAACCACCAAACAACTCGTCAACTATCGTACCGACGGCGGCGTAGCAGTAATCGAGATGTGCGATCCGCCTGCCAACACTTATACGTACGAGATGAACCGGCAACTTGATGAGGCAATCCTGCGGGCGCGCATGGACAATGATGTCTACGTCATTTTGTTGACCGGCGCGGGCGACAAGTTTTTTTCGGCGGGCGCGAATATCAAGATGCTGTCGAGCGTCGATCCGACCTTCAAATATTATTTCTGCCTGCATGCCAATGAGATGCTGCTGCGTTTGGAACACACGCCGAAGCTGGTGATTGCGGCGATCAACGGCCACTGCGTGGGTGGCGGCCTTGAAATTGCGATGGCGGCGGACATTCGCATTGCACGCAAGGATGCGGGCAAGATTGGTTTGCCTGAGGTGAATCTGGGAGTGCTTCCCGGCACCGGCGGCACGCAGCGGCTGTCGCGGCTGGTGGGTAAGAGCAAAGCCATCGAACTCATGGTGACGGGAAACACGTTCTCGTTTGAAGAAGCGCAGGAACTCGGAATTATCAACGATATTTACGAGCGAGATGGTTTCATGGAAAACATGATGGAGTATGCCAAGCAGTTCTGCCCGCCAAACAAGGCCGCGAAGGCTGTCGGACGCATCAAGCGTGCAGTGCAGACGGGATGGGAGATTCCGATGGAGTCGGCGCTGGCGGTGGAGCGCGAGAACCAACAGATACTTTTCCAGAGTGAAGATGCGAAGGAAGGGCTGGCTGCTTACGTCGAGAAGAGGCCTGCGGTTTTCAAAGCTAAATAGCTGGAGTACTGAGTCGTAGTATTTCGAGGGAGTTATGCCAGGAAAAGTAGCAAAAATCGGCACATTCAGCGACTGGGTCGGCATGTTCAACGATTGGCGCAAAGATATTGGCGTCAACACGAAGGACATTGAAGCATTTCAGTTCGACACTCTCTATGGCGCGATCGATACCGAAGAAATTGAATTCGGATCGTACAAAGGGCGGCGCAAGTGGGAGAACCTGCGGCAGATTCCTACGCAGCAGATGCGCGATGCGTTGATGAACATGATCGTTTACCAGGGCGATACCGAGTTCGCCAGCGTGGAACAACAGCGCAACCTGCTGGAGAACGCGCCCACGGACTGGGACCGCCGCGCTATCACACGAGTCATGATCGAAGAAATGCGCCACGGCTGGCAGATGTGCGCGCTGCTGGTGGATCACTTCGGTTACTCGGGCAAGGTGGAGGCGCAAAAAATGCTGGAGCGCCGCGCCTTCGACAATAAGCGTCTGCTCGGTGCTTTCAATGTGGATGTCGACAACTGGATGGATTTTTTTACGTACACGGACTTCGTCGACCGTGACGGAAAATTTCAGTTGCAGATGCTGAAATATTCCGCGTTCGCCCCGCTGGGTCGGTCGATGTCTTACATGTTGCGCGAAGAGGCCTTTCACATGGGTACCGGCAATGATGGTCTGCGCCGAATTGTGGAGGCCGGCATCATTCCCGGATGGTTGATTCAGAAATATCTCAACAAATGGATCTCCAGTTCCTATGATTTGTTCGGGACGGATCATTCCTCGTCGGCGCATTGGGCCTACGTGTGGGGAGTTAAGGGACGGTACGACGAACCGAAGAATGAGCAAGCTCCGGACTTGGACGATCTGAATGACTACAACCGAAATTTGTACCGCAACGAAGTGGCAGGCCTGATCGAGCGATTCAATGGCTCTTTAAAGCCGGGCCAGCCGAAACTGTACGCTCCGGACATTAAGTTCAATCGTGACATTGGACGTTGGAAGGGACAGAAGTTTCATGCGCAAACCGGCGAGCAGCTTGATGACCGTTCTTATGCAGAGCACCTGAAAGAGATCATGCCGTCCGCCGAAGACAAGAAGCTGCTGCTGGAAATTATCGACAACGAAAAGAAATGGATCGCAGAAAAGGCTGGAGCGCGTGATCCGCTTGCCAGCATCGGCGAGGTTCGAAAGTCCGCGATCAATTTGTGAGTTAGGAGCTTTTGCTACAGAGCTACAGAAGCGCAAGAAAGTATGGCAACCGATTTGCTGGAATCCACTCTAGTTCGGCTCACCGTCGATCTTCGTTCTTCGGCGGCTCGAATTGTTTTGCGCAATGCTCCGCTCAATGTTATCGACATTCCAATGATGGAAGAGTTGGCTCAAGTACTGGCCGATATCGAGCGGCGCTCTGACGTTTCGGTCGTGGTGATCAGTGGCGGAGGCAAGGCGTTTTCCGCTGGAGTCGACGTTGCGGCCCACACTCCTGATCGAGTCGAAGAGATGCTGACCAAGTTCCATGCTGTGATTCGTGCGCTGCTCAGCAGCAAAAAGGTGACGATAGCGGCCGTGCATGGGCATTGTCTTGGTGGAGGCGCGGAATTGGCGATGGTTTGCGATGTAGTTTATACATCCACTTCAGCGCTATGGGGATTTCCTGAGATCAAACTGGGATGCTATCCGCCGGTGGCATGCACAGCACTGGCCGCTCTGGTGGGACAGAAGCGGGCCGCGGAATTAATTCTGACCGGGAGAACGATTACTGGAGCCGAGGCCGCGGAAATCGGGTTGGCCAATCATAGCGTCGCGGATGAAGAGCTGCAGAGCGCTGTCGAAGAGACAGTGCAGCAAGTGCTGAGGATGAGCCAAAGCTCGCTGGCGATCGCTAAGAAAGCCATCTATACATGGGATGCGGCGCACTTCGACAAAGGTCTGGCGCGCACCGAAAAGATTTACTTTGAAGAGTTGATGAAGACGGCGGACGCGCAGGAAGGCATTCGTGCTTTTATCGAGAAGCGCCCGCCGAAGTGGGAAGCAAAATAGATATTGCATAACGAGATGTGGCGATGAATTTGGATTACGAGATCACCCCCGAAGAAGTAAAGAGCAAGCTCGACCAAGGCCAGGGATTTACGCTGCTCGATGTTCGCGAGCCATGGGAGTTTGAGACCGCGCATATGGATGGCGCGAAGCTGTTGCCGATGGGCGACATACCATCGCGGGCGCATGAGGAACTGGATCCGGAAGATCATATCGTAGTCGTGTGCCATCACGGTGTGCGATCGATGAATGTGACCGCTTGGCTGCGCCAGCAGGGCTTCGAGAAAGCGCAGTCGATGCGGGGTGGGATCGATGCCTGGTCCCGTGTGGTGGATAGGACCGTGCCGGTTTACTGAAGCTGCTAGCCGGTGGCCTACGGCTACCAGCTAAGCCGGCATCAGCATTGGCTGATCGGTACAAGGTGAAGCTGGTTTTCTGAATGAAGAAAGAACTCATTGAACTAAGGATTAACGGACGCAGCTACGAACTCGCAATCGAGCCGAGCGCGTTACTGCTGGACGTGCTGCGTCAGGATTTAGGCCTCACAGGTTCGAAGCGCGGCTGCGACGAATCTTCGTGTGGGGCTTGCACGGTTTTGGTTGATGGCGTTGCGATGATGTCCTGCACGCTGCTGGCGGCGAGTTGTGAAGGGCTGGAGATCACAACGATTGAGGGAGTGAGCGAACATGGAAGTCTGGCCGCGATTCAAAAAGCCTATGGCGACTGGGGCGGAGCCCAGTGTGGGTTTTGCACTCCGGGCTTCATCATGACGGTGAAATCGCTTCTCGCGGAAAATCCTGATCCAACGGAAGACGACGTTCGCGCCGCTCTGAGTAGTAATTTGTGCCGTTGTACGGGTTACGGCCAGATGTACACAGCCGTTCGTTCGGCCATTTCGGCAGAGCGAGCGGGGATGGTTTCCAAGTAAAACCATGAGCGATTTTTCAGTTATCGGCAAACCCACCGCAATGATCGATGCGGCGGAAAAGACCACGGGCGGCGGCAAGTACACGGATGATCTCAGCGTCCCGGGCATGCTGGTTGGGAAGATTCTGCATTCGCAGTATCCGCACGCGCGCATAAAACATATCGATACTGCGCGTGCCGAAAAGCTGGACGGAGTCGTGGCCGTGGTTATCGGCAAAGATGCGCCCAATCCTTACGGAATCCTTCCCGTCGGTCACGACGAGCATGCGCTGGCACTCGATAAGGTGCGCTATGTTGGAGATAATGTCGCGTGTGTGGTTGCGATTTCTGAGGCAATCGCCGAACGAGCGTTGGAACTCATCGACGTCGCTTATGAAGTGCTGCCCGCTTACTTCGATCCCGAAGAATCGATGAAAGCGAAGATTGATCTCATCCACGACAACAAGCCGGGCAACCTGGAAAAAGATTATCACCACGTCTTTGGCGATCCGGATAAGGGTTTTGCCGAAGCGGATCAGATCGCGGAAGCACGCTTCATTGCCAACGAAGTGACGCATGCTGCGATGGAGCCGCATTCGACGCTGGCATCGTTCGAACTCGATCCACACACTGGCAAGCCTGGGCGGTTGACGGTTTGGTCTTCGACACAAGTTCCGTACTACTTGCAGCACAAACTCTCGCTGGTGCTGGAAATGCCGATGGCGCAGATTCGCGTGATCAAACCACTGGTGGGCGGCGGATTTGGTGGCAAGAGTGAAGTGATTCCGCTGGAGATTATTGCGGCGGTGGCGGCGCGCAAGGCGCAGGCTCCAGTGAAGATCACTTATACGCGCGAAGAGGTTTTCTGGGCGCATCGCGGACGGCCGCGGACGATCATCGATTTGAAAACTGGAGTCAAGAACGATGGCCGCATTACTGCCGTGAAAGCGCGGGTGGTGCAGGATGGCGGCGCTTACTGCTCCTACGGGGTGGTCACGATTCTTTATTCGGGAGCACTGCTCGGGGCGCTCTACGATATTCCACACATTCAATATGACGGCTATCGTGTCCTCACCAACAAGCCTGCCTGCGGCGCCATGCGCGGCCACGGCACGGTGAACGTACGTTTTGCTTTTGAATCGCAGCTGGATGAACTCGCGACGGCGATTGGAATGGATCCGGCGGAGATTCGCCAGCGAAATCTTCTGAAGCCTCCGTGCATCACGGTGAATGGCTTGCGCGTGCAAAGTTATGGACTGCCGGAATGCATCGAGAAGACCGTCGAGCGTTCGGGCTGGAAACAGCGCCGAGGAAAGCTGGCCCGGGGACGCGGTCTGGGGATTGCCTGCAGCCATTATGTGAGTGGGGCGGCGAATTCGATTATTCGCTCCGATATGCCACATTCGACAGTGAACATCAAAATCGACCGGGATGGTGGGGTCGTGGTCTACACGGGGGCGTCCGAGATTGGCCAGGGATCGGACACGATGACGGCGCAAGTTGCCGCTGAAATTCTTGGCTGCTCGCTGCCACGCGTGCGAGTGATTGCTGCCGATACCGATCTCACACCGATCGACATTGGATCGTATTCCAGCCGGGTCACATTCATGGCGGGTAATGCGACTTTGCGTGCGGCGGAAGATGTGAAGAAGAGAATCGCCGCGGCGGCGGCGAAGAAGATGAATTGTGCGGCGGACGATCTGATGTTTCGCGACGATCTCGTCTTCAAGAAGGGGAGTATTCCACCGAGCAGAAATAAGAATCAATCGGAAGAAAGGGAAGTAACACAGACGGGCGCGTCGGTCAGTGGACGCGTCGAAGGGCAGATCCTTCGCGGCTCCTTACAACAGAAGCGCAAAGAGGAAGGCTCGAGAGAATGGATGACCTTCGACGAAGCGGTGGTGGCTGCCATTGACTTTCATGGGGCGCTGACCGGGACCGGTTCGTACGCACCTCCGCCTGAAGCACGCGGCGGCAAGCATAAAGGCGGCGGAGTAGGACCATCACCGGCTTATTCTTATTCGGCCCAGGTTGCCGAAGTCAGTGTGGATGAGGAAACGGGCGAGGTTACGGTGCATAAAGTTTGGGCCGCGCATGATTGTGGGCGGGCTTTGAATCCGGTTTCAGTGGAGGGGCAGATTATCGGGTCGGTATGGATGGGCATGGGACAGGCGCTGACCGAAGAAATGGTGTGGAAAGACGGGATGCTGATGAACGCTGGCATGCTGGAATACCGCAGTCCATCGTCGGTGGAGTCGCCGGAGGTAGAGCCCATTATTGTGGAGAGCATCGATCCTGAAGGTCCGTTTGGCGCGAAGGAATGCAGCGAAGGATCGCTGGCGGCGACCATCCCGGCGATTTCGAATGCGATTTACGATGCGGTGGGTGTGCGGCTGCACGAATCTCCATTCACGCCGGAGCGCGTGTTGGCTGCACTTCGGGCGAAGAGACATGACAAAGTGTTGAATCTGACGGAAGGCGTGGATCCGACTGCGCCTGCGCGCCTTCGCGAGCATGGCGGAGCGCTCTGCTTTAGGGGCAAAGGGCCAGAGCGGCATGCTCTCGATCCGGCGCGTCGTGAAGTGCCGGCGCCAGCCGGAGGTGCGGATTGAGCCTTCCGCAATTCCGACTGCTCCGGCCGCGCTCCGTCGATGAGGCAATTGCAAGTCTTGCGAAACATGCAGGGAATATTCGCGTGCTGGCGGGCGGGACTGATCTAATTCCGTCGATGCGGCAGAAATTGTTTGAGCCGGAATATGTACTCGACCTCCGCGGCGTCGCTGAGTTATGTGGAGTCCGACCTCAATCCGACGGTGGAGTGGAAATTGGCGCGCTCACCACGCTCAGCGCGATCGAGAAATCGGCATATTTACGCCAGCATTTTTCCGTGCTCACTGAAGCGGCGGCGACCGTGGCTTCGCCGGTTCTGCGAAATATGGGGACGGTAGGTGGCAACATCTGTCTCGATACTCGCTGCCTCTGGTACAACCAATCGCTCACCTGGCGCAAAGGCTGCGGCTTTTGCATTAAGAAAGATGGGGACCTTTGTCACGTGGCGCCGGGTGGTACGAAGTGTTGGGCGGCATTCTCCGGTGACACGCCGCCAGCACTGCTTTGTCTCAATGCAGAAATTGAGATTGTCGGCACTGGCGGTACACGGCGTCTTCCGTTGCAGGAGTTCTACACCGGCGACGGAGAAAAATACCGCAACCTGTTGCCCTCGGAATTGGTCACACGAGTTTTCCTGCCGGTTGACTCGGCCGATTATCGCGGAATCTATCGCAAGCTGAGGGTGCGGGGATCGATCGACTATCCTCTTGCGGGGGTTGCGGTTGTGATGAAGCGCGCAAACGGACATATTGCCGACGCGCGCCTCGCGATCACGGCGGTGAATCCTGCGCCGCTGCTGGTGCAGCGGGCGAGCGCGATGTTAATCGGCAAAGTTGTGGATGAAGCCCTGGCGGACACGGTCGGCGATCTGGCGGCGCGTACTGCCAAACCTTTGACCACGTCAGTACTCACTCCGGAGTACCGGCGGGAAATGATTCGGGTATTTGCGAAGCGAGCTGTTCTGGCCGCAGCCAGCAATTGAGGGCAAACCGGGTGAACTCCGTCGAATGATTACCGACTGCCACATCCATATCCAGCCAATGGAGATGTTCAAGCCGCATGCGCTGGAGCTGATGAGACAAAAGCGTCCGAATTTCGAGCAGATTGTGGAGTTCTGCCATTCCCCCAAAAAGTTTCTCAGCTATCTGGACGCCTGCGGCATTGACCGCGCGGTGCTCATCAATTACGTGGCTCCCGAAGTGATCGGTTTTACCAACGGCGTGAATCAGTTCATTGCGGACTACGTCAAAGAAAATCCCAAACGCCTGCTGTCCTGCGGAAGCTTGCATCCGCGACACACCACGAATGTTCTGGCCGATATGGAGCAGATCCTGCGGCTGGGCATTCGCATGATCAAGATCCATCCTCCGCACCAGCTTCTGTTTCCGAATGATTATCTGAACGGCGTGAAAGAACTCGAGATTATTTATCGCGCTGCCGAGGCCAATGGCGTGCCGGTGATGTTTCACACAGGAACGTCTATTTTTCCCGGAGCGCGAAATAAATATGGCGATCCCATGCATGTGGATGATGTGGCTGTCGATTTCCCCAAGCTGAAAATCCTGCTGGCGCACGGGGGGCGGCCTTTATGGATGCAGACAGCTTTTTTTCTCGTGCGTCGGCATCCGAATGTCTATCTCGACATCAGCGGCATTCCGCCTAAGACTTTGCTGAAGTATTTCCCGCGCCTCGAAGAGATTGCTCACAAAACTTTATTTGGCACCGACTGGCCGGGGCCGGGCGTGCCGGACATCAAAAAGAATTTGGATGAATTCCAGGCGCTTCCGCTGAGCACCGAATTACAGCAGCAGATATTGAGTAAAACCGCTCTCGATATTTGGCCGGCGTGACGACCTGGAAAAACGTCATATATTCAGAACATTTCCGAACTGGCCGAAGCGCTGCTTCCATTTGGAAGGCGTCCGCCTCTTGGCGTATAAAAGAAAGTTGCACTCCTCGTCCCCTGCCTGGCGCGGCTCGGCAACAACAATTGATCTTACTGAGCGAGAACCTATGTCCAGCCTGACCAGCACTCACGCACCCACTGCTACAAGCGCGAAGGGAATGGAAGGCATTGTTGCCACCAATTCCAGCATTTGCTATATCGATGGCGATCGCGGCGTTCTTGCGTATCGCGGGATCGACATTCATGAACTAGCCGAGCATTCCAATTTTGAAGAGACTTGCTACCTGCTGTGGTTCGGCCGATTGCCAGAACGCGGGGAACTGAGCGAACTGCGAGGGCGTCTGGCGCAAGAGCGTCAGCTTGATCCTGCGATCATCCAGTTTCTGCGCAACGTTCCACGGAGCGCGCTGCCTATGGACGTCTTACGCACGGCGGTTTCGGCGCTGGCATTTTACGATGCTGACGATAAGAAGAACGATCACGACGCGAACGTTCGCAAAGCGATCCGGTTGACTTCGCAGATCGCAATGATCGTTGCCGCTTACGACCGCATCCGCAAGGGCAAGCCCGTGGTGGAAGCTGACCGCTCGATCTCACATGCCGCTAACTTTCTGCTGCAACTGAATGGCACCAAGCCTACGGCAACCGCGGAGCGCGCGCTCGATATCGCACTCATCCTGCATGCGGACCACGAGCTGAACGCTTCCACTTTCGCTGCGCGGGTGACCGCGGCTACTTTGTCTGACATGCACTCGGCGATTACTTCCGCCATTGGTGCGCTGAAGGGACCACTGCACGGGGGAGCGAACGAAGCGGTTTTTCGTATTCTGGATACGATTGATCGAGAAAAAGCTGACCCGGTTGAATACGTTAGCAACATGCTGGCGCAAAAGAAGAAAATTCCCGGGTTTGGGCATCGCGTGTATCACACCGAAGATCCCCGGGCCACACATCTTCGCTCCATGTCGCGCGATTTGGGGCGCTCCAGCGGACAGCCCCAGTGGTACGACATGTCGGAAAAAATCGAGCGGTTCGTCAAGGCGGAAAAGAAGCTTAACGCGAATGTTGATTTTTATTCCGCGTCGACTTACCACACGCTGGGCCTTGATGAGGATTTGTTTACGCCCGTCTTTGCAGTTTCGCGCATCAGTGGCTGGACGGCGCATGTGATCGAGCAACTGGACGATAACCGCCTGATTCGTCCGCGGGCGGAATACCTTGGACCGGACTATCCCAGTCACTACGTTGCCATGGAGAAACGCGGATAGATCCATCATTCGGTGAGGCGAACTGTTATAGCGGGCGCCCTTTCAGGGCGCCATTCCTTTTGGTACAGATGATTCTGCGGGGCATCCAATAGAAAGCAGGTAGAATGAAAAGATCATGCGGCGCATTTACCTGGACAACAATGCCACCACTCCGGTTCTGCCGGAGGCGTTGGAGGCTATGCGCCCGTATTTTGGCGAGCATTTTGGCAATGCATCGTCGATTCATCATCATGGGCGGGAAACCCGCGCCGCGGTTGAGCGCGCACGCGACTCGGTGGCTGCGCTCCTGGGGGGCAGGGCGCAGGAGATCGTGTTTACCAGCGGCGGTACCGAAGGCGATAATCTGGCGATTTCCGGGTTGACCAGCGAAGGCGATCACATCATAACTTCCAGCATCGAACACCATGCCGTGCTGCATGCGTGTAAGCATCTGGAGGAAATGGGATGCGAGGTGACTTATCTTCCGGTGGACAGTCGCAGCCTGGTTGATCCCGATGATGTGCGTCGCGCTTTGCGGCCAAATACCAAGCTGATTTCGATCATGATGGCAAATAACGAAACCGGAGTCGTGCAGCCGGTTGAAGAGATTGGAAGGATGGCCGCGGAGGCCGACGTTTTTTTTCATACTGATGCGGTTCAGGCCGCAGGCAAGGTTCCAATCGATGTGAAGAGAATTGGCTGCGATGTGCTTTCGATCTCGGGTCATAAGATGCATGCGCCGCAGGGAGTGGGCGCACTTTACGTGCGCAGAGGAACGCAACTGCGGCCGCTGTTTTACGGGGGACAGCACGAGCGTTCGCGCCGTGCCGGAACGGAGAATGTGCCTGGCATTGTCGCGTTGGGCAAGGCCGCGGAACTCGCCATGCAAGGGTTCGAACGCGGCGATGATAAGAAAATATCCGCATTGCGTGACCGTCTGCAGCAGGGAATTGTTGCTCAGGTGGAAGAAGCAGGTGTAAACGGGGAAGGCGCGCCGCGTGTGCCGAATACGACGAACATTTATTTCGATCACATCGAAGGCGAAGCGATGGTTATTTCCCTCGATTTGAAAGGACTTGCGGTTTCCACTGGCGCTGCTTGTTCGTCCGGTGCAATCGAACCATCGCACGTGCTTACCGCGATGAGGCTGCGGAGTGACCGAGCGCGGGCCAGCATCCGATTCAGTCTGGGCAAGCAGAACACGGCCGAAGACATTGACTTCGCGCTGGCGCTGGTGCCGGAGGCAGTGGCGCGGTTGCGCGAGTTGAGTCCATCGTACTCGTGTGACCAACCGTGATCAGAATCTTCAATTCGCTGAAGCCGTCCGGAGAATTGAAGCCGAGCTAGCGAGAAAACTTGCACCGAGCGAGCGGCGAAGGCTGCACGACGAAATCAGCGGACACGGACTTAGCCTCGAAGAGATAGTAGACTGGGGTTGCGCAATGTTCCCACGATGACGAGATTGAAATCACAAATCGATTCTCTATTCCGACCTCTGATGGGTCAGAAGGCTTGGGGCGCAACAGTTGGCTACGGAAGCTTTGTCACGATCGAGTTCGGGCGCAAGCGTCTTTACCATGGCCACTACCACGGTGAGTGGCACGTGTGGCTGTATCTTTGCGAGTGGAAGATCTTTTCTGGGGCGAGGGAACTTGCCGATTTCGAATCAAAGAAGCGCGTGATGCAGCTTGCGGTAGGTAATCTGAATGGGACGGCGTTAACGGAGATTGATTTCGATCCGCAAAGCATGGCTACAGATTTTTCTTTCGATGGCGACATCCACTTGCGCTGCAAGCCCTTTGATGATGCCGCTCCCGATGAAGAGTGCTGGATGCTATTTATGCCAGACGGCCAAGTCGCGAGTTTATTTGAGTCTGGGATTAAGTTGAGCCCGGCCGATGCAGTGTCTTCAACACCTGTGGCACGACGCTGAGGGAAAATGGCCAATCGACCTCAAACCATCGCCGTAGCCATGTCGGGCGGTGTGGATTCTTCTACCGTCGCGGCGATGCTCCGCGCGGAAGGACATAACATTATCGGCTTGACGATGCAGCTCTGGAACCAGCGGCGGATGGCTGGACATCAGGGCATGCCCGAGCAAGTTACCGGGCGGTGTTGCTCGCTCGACGATGTTTATGATGCTCGCCGCGTCGCCGAGCATATCGGCATTCCTTATTATGTGGTGAATCACGAAGAGCGTTTCGAGCGCGATGTAGTGCGTCCGTTTGTAGCTGAGTATTTATCGGGACGCACGCCGATTCCTTGCAGCCTCTGCAATAATCATTTGAAGTTCGATCAGCTATTGGTTGTCGCACGGCAGATCGGCGCCGATTGCGTGGCTACCGGTCACTATGCGCGGGTGGAATATGACGATCCCAGCGGACGCTGGCTGCTCAAGCGTCCGGCGGATCGTAGCAAAGATCAAACATATTTCCTCTTTGGACTGACGCAAGGGCAATTGAGTCGAACGCGTTTTCCTCTAGGCAGGATGACTAAGCCGGAAGTGCGCGAACTTGCCCGCAAGCATGGTCTGGCCTTGGCAGAGAAGCCCGATTCGCAGGAGATTTGTTTTGTGCCGGGCGGTGACTATAAGCGATTCATCGATGCCTATCTGGCAGAGACTGGCGAGAGCTTACCGGATACTGCGGGTGAACTAGTGACCGCGAATGGGGAAGTGATCGGCGAACATGGCGGCGTGCACAACTTCACCGTGGGCCAGCGCAAGGGGCTGGGCGTAGCTACCGGATCGCCGCTTTATGTGATTCAGATCAACGGAGCGGACAAGCAAGTGGTGGTCGGCGGCAGCGAGCATCTTTATTCGCGAACACTTCGCGCGCGGAAGACCAACCTGATTGCGGTCGATGACCTCAGCGAACCGATGCGTGTTTCCGTAAAGATTCGCCACAGGCATGAACCAGCCCCGGCGATGCTGGAAAAGACTGGGAGCGATGAGGTTTTAGTAACGTTCGATGAGCCTCAGCGCGCTGTCACGCCAGGCCAGGCAGCAGTTTTCTATGATGGTGACGTTGTCGTAGGCGGCGCCTGGATCGAGTAGGACTGCTCGAAAGCCTCTGTCTGCGGGCAAGTTAAATGACAATTAACGATCCGCCCTCTGCGGAAGAATCTACACTCGGCCGAACGACAGGCTCCTCGAAGAGCTCGTCCTCCTGGATACTCGGCATTTTCATGGTGGCAGTTCTCGCGTTGATCCTGGTAGGTGCGCTGTGGTTTTCGAGCGGCCTCGGGATTGCGCGCTTGATGGGAATTTTGCACGGCGGGCCTACTCGGCTGAACGTTGATCAGCCAACGGTAGTTCGTCAGATTCAAAAGCTCCAGCGTCTGGAAACTGTGAGCTATACGATGGATAAAATTATTTCGGGGGAGCACGACAACGCTTACTTGCCGAAGTTTCTGGCGGGCGACCGCCTGCTGCTGGTGGTTCATGGAGAGGTCGTGGCCGGAATCAACCTGGCGAGTCTGGGGCCGGGGGACGTGCTGATCAAAGGGCAAACGGTTTCCATTCACTTGCCCGCGGCGGAAGTGTTCAGCACGCGAATCGATAACGCCAGAACAAAAGTGTATTCACGTGACACCGGCTTGTTTTCATCTCCGGACCCAAATCTCGAGAGCGAAGTCCGTGAAGAAGCCGAGCGCCAGCTTCAGCAGGCCGCATTGCAGGATGGAATTCTCAAAACGGCGGCTGACAACGCGCGAGCGACGATATCTGGAATGTTGCAGGGCTTTGGTTTTCGCGAAGTAGATATCCGCTAAAAGGCGCCCCACTATTTCTTCTCGCTGAGGGAGTCGAGCGATGGCTCTCCGCGCTCTTTCAATTTCCGCTCCAGGCGCTCAGTGCAATCGCAGTCGCTGCATGCTTTTGTAAATAACAGGGCCTTGACGAGCGCAGCTTATGGGGTCGCCGCATGGGGTTCTCAGCCGCGCAGGGGAGGGCAGGATCGGGCAAAAGCCAGGATTCGACGCCGCGTTTTGTCGTTTTCGGCGAGGATGGAGTGGGCGAGTTGGCGATGGCGGCGCTCGATGCGGTCGAGTCGCTGCCGAAAGCGGATAACCCCGCAGGGCAAATACAGCGTCTAAAGGTTTAAGGAAAGTTGCGCCTGACTGGGGAATGCCAAGCGTATAATGCGGTTAACAGTGGGGCATGGAGTATTTTATGAAATTGCGTTGGTTGGCAATTGCTGTGGGATTGGCGGCGTTCAGCGCGGTGCCCTGGACGTTGGCGCAGGATCAAAACAAGAACGACACTCAACCCAAAGCAGGCGATGTGCAAAACGCTCCGGCGCAGCCTCCGGCCAACCTGCCGACGCAGGATGATAGCCAGATCAAGCACGATGGCTCAAAGACCGACGTGGATGCAGTGGGGAACCGCAACGTAGGTTGCGGGCGCGGCGTGGGCAACTGGTACAGCATCGAAAAGCAAGTTGCCATGGGCCGCCAGTATGCGCAGCAGATTGAATCGCAGGTCAAGTTGGTGAATGACCCCGTGGTGACGGAGTATGTCAACCGGATCGGGCAGAACCTGGTACGGAACTCGGACGCACAAGTGCCGTTCACAATCAAGGTGATCGATTCCGACGTAGTGAATGCCATGGCGCTGCCGGGCGGGTTTTTCTATGTGAACTCGGGATTGATTCTAGCGGCGGATGAAGAAGCCGAGTTGGCCGGCGTTATGGCTCATGAGATTTCACACGTGGCCGCGTGCCATCTGGCGCGCGAGCAGACGCGAGGCACGTTGATGCAATTGGCCACCATTCCCCTGATCTTTGTGGGTGGCGGACTTGGCTACGGCGCATATGAAGCGGCGGGACCGGCGGCGATGTTGGGTTTTTTGAAATTCTCGCGAGGCTTCGAGGCGGAAGCGGACTACCTTGGCGTGGAGTATATGTACCGCGCCGGGTACGATCCCTCGGCCTTCGTTTCGTTCTTCGAAAAGATTCAGGCGATGGAGAAGAAGAAGCCGGGAACTCTGTCGAAGACGTTCGATACGCATCCACAGACTCCGGACCGGATCGAAAAGACCCAGGAAGAAATCCGCAAGATCCTGCCGGCCAAAGCTGAGTACATTGTGACCACTTCGGAATTCGACGACGTAAAGGCGCGGTTGGCGTCGATTGAAAACCGCCACAAGGTCCTGGATCAGAGGGACGAGAACAAGCCGAGCTTACGGCGCACCTCGACCAGCGGCGGGGGCGACAATACGGGAAACACCAACCCGGATGACGATCGTCCGACATTGAAACGGCGGGATGATTCGTCGTCCAACTAAAAGGCTGTGCGGGTGAGCGAACCGGCGGCCCATGGCCGCCGGTTTCTTGTTTCGAATGATCGAATGGGGAAGTCAAGTCAACGAAGTTAAGTCAACGAAGTTAAGTCACCAAGGTCCGTGATTTCGATCACAGCGGTTTGTTCTGGAAGCGATTAAGGATAAGCTAGCCTTATAGCGTAGAACAGGAGCGGCTCTTCCATGCCAGAGGACACACTCACAATCACCGACAATCGAACCGGAAAGACCTACACTGTGCCGATTGAGGATGGCACGATCCGTGCGATGAGTCTGCGTCAAATAAAAACCAGTGCAGAAGATTTTGGACTGATGACCTACGACCCGGCGTTTATGAACACGGCATCCTGCCGCAGCAGCATCACTTACATTGACGGAGACCAGGGAATACTGCGTTACCGCGGATATCCAATTGAAGTTCTGGCGGAACGATGCTCGTTTCTGGAAGTCGCATATCTGCTGTTGTTTGGAGAATTGCCGTGCGAGCATGAACTCAAGAGCTGGGTCTATGACATCACGCACCACACCATGCTGCACGAGAGCACGAAGATGTTCATGGAAGGCTTTCGCTATGATAGCCATCCCATGGGAATGTTTGTCAGCACAGTGGCTGCTCTTTCCACTGTTTATCCGGACGCAAAGCACGTGCACGATCCCACGAACCGGCTGCTGCAGATCAAACGTCTGATCGGCAAAGTGCCTTCGATTGCGGCCATGTCCTACCGGCATAATGTGGGATTCCCCTACGTTTATCCGGACAATGATTTGAACTACGCCGAAAATTTCATGAACATGTTATGGAAGATGGTGGAGCCGAAGTATGTGGCGAATCCTGCGATTGCGCGCGCTCTCGACATCCTTTTCATTTTGCATGCGGATCACGAGCAGAACTGCGGCACCAATGCCATGCGCTCGGTGAGCAGCGCGCAAACCGACCCTTTTCTTTCCATGGCGTCAGCGGCGGCTGCGCTGGCTGGACCACTGCATGGCGGGGCGAACGAAGAAGTGCTGAAAATGCTGGATGAGATTGGCTCGAAGGACAAAGTCCCCGCTTATATCAAGAAAAGCAAAGAAGGCGGGGTAAAGCTCATGGGCTTCGGCCACCGCATTTACAAGAACTACGATCCCCGGGCGAAGATCATCCGCTGGTGCGCTGAGCAAGTGTTCGAGGTCACGGGGCGCAATCCTAAACTGGAGATTGCTCTCGAGTTGGAGCGGATCGCGCTGGAGGATGAATATTTCGTGAAGCGCAAGCTTTATCCGAATGTCGATTTCTATTCGGGGATCATGTACCAGGCGATGGGATTCCGTCCGGAAATGTTCACGGTGTTGTTTGCGATTCCTCGCACGGCGGGATGGCTAGCCCAGTGGCAGGAGATGATTATCGATCCGGAGCAGAAGATCGCACGGCCGCGGCAAATCTATACGGGGCATGAGGAGCGGGAATTTGTGCCGATGGCGAAGAGAACTGGTGCGGCGGTTACGGCGCGTTGAGTCGAACGGTCTTGCCAAAAAAAGGAAGCCGGCTAGGCTTCAGCCAAAATACCTTAGCGTCTTTTTATGCGGCTTGCTTGGTAGCTAGCGCAGCCCTGTATTGGCGTGTTTCGGCGGACGACGTGATAACCTTCATTTCCTGCCAATCGTAGGGAAATTCTTTTCCGCAATCGAGGCAAGCCACGTAAGTTCCGGTCAGTGCACCGGCTTGGGGGCGGCGCGCCTTGCCTCGAAGTGTTACAGGGAAACTGTAACGGGGATGTCTGCAGCCAAACACCGCATCAATCAATCTTGCCATCATGTAGCACCTTCCACGCGACCTGGTTCTTACATACGAATTGGGGGAGGTTACCTACGGAACTCTACTATAGTCCTACCCTCAATCCCTTAGATTCAGAAATTCGTGGAATGGTTTCGAGTTCTGGGGAGGTGGTTCCCATTTCGGTACGGTAGGTTGCCAACTTATTGCCGGAATTGGGGTTAGAGAAAACAGTTGATTTGCGTGTAAGCGACGAGTGGGCTTGGGCTCTGTTGCGCGGATGCTAGGTCAGGTTTAGGGCTTTCCGGATGGTTCCGCGCTCTTTCTGAATCTTCTCTTGCAGAAGGGTGATGGAGTAGATGAGTTGTTCGGGACGCGGCGGGCAGCCGGGAACGTAGATATCGACCGGTATGACCTGATTCACGCTTTGCACCAACGCGTAATTGTTGAAAACGCCGCCGGAGGTAGCACATGCGCCCATGGAGATAACCCACTTCGGCTCGGGCATCTGCTCCCAGAGTTGGCGGATGACGGGCGCCATCTTGTTCGACACGCGGCCGGCGATAATCATGAGATCGCTTTGGCGTGGGGAGGGACGAAAGACTTCTGCTCCGAAACGTGCGATATCGAAGCGCGACGCGCCCATGGACATCATTTCAATGGCGCAGCAGGCCAAGCCGAAAGTCATCGGCCAGATCGAGCCCTTTCGCATCCAGTTCACAGCGGAATCGAGCGTAGTCAATACCAATCCCTCAGGCGTGGGATTGCCGAAGGTCAAGTCTTTGACGATCTTCTTGCCGTTTTCGAGATCGACGTAGGGGCCGAAATTCAGTTCGGGAGCCATATGGTTATTCTAAACTACAGAGGCCCGCAAATTCTCGATCCTCGCTCTTGACAATCCAATTCTTTGCTATAAGCTGACTGCGTCTTCCCCTCCCAGAAGTTCAGGCCCCACGCACGTGTTTTTGCGCCGTTTCTTACTTCGTTGTGTGGCGCGAAATCTGTCAACCGGATCACGCCGCACAATCATCGAAGGAGATAGATATGAGTCCATTGCATTCGTTCAGCACCGGGATGGGAGCTGGGAAGCGCCGAAGCCATGTTCCTCCAATTCCCGCGGCGAATTTTCCTGTGCAAGCTTCGCGGGCCGTGGCGCAGGTTCAACTGCCTCACTATCCCTTTCAGCGGCTTCCAGTGCCGAACGGTCCTGCCCCTTATCGATTTGATTTATCGCAGTTGCTCTCTGCCGCTGACGTCACAAAAATCAAGAACGCGGGTGTGATGGCTTTCCATACCGTGGGCGATACGGGGGATTATCGAGATTCAGGTCCACAGGATCTGGTGGCCGCGCTCATGACACAAGATGCGCAGGGTTCGCCAGAGAATAAGCAGCCCGCGTTTTACTACCATCTGGGTGATGTGATTTACTTTGCCGGCGACATCGATAAATATGGCGCGTACTTCTACGACACCTACCAGGATTATCCGGCCTTCATCGTTTCGATTCCGGGCAACCACGACTGCCAGCCGGATGATCCGCAGGACGGGCCAGTCGATCCCAACAAATTTCCGCTGGATGGCTGGATACAGAATTTCATGTCGAAGAATCCTGCGCAGTTGGGCTCGTTCAAGACGGCGTCGAATCGAACTCAGATGGATTTGCCGAATGTGTATTGGACCTTCACGACGCCGTTCGCGACGATCCTCGGATTATTTTCCAACGTGGGAGAAACGGAAGCGGAGATCCATCAGGATCAAATTGATTGGTTCAAGGGGGAGTTGGCGGCGGCGGATCCGAATCTGGCTTTGATCGTAACCATTCATCACCCGCCATTTTCTGGCGATGTTGAGCATTCGGGCAGCAGCGTAGCGGATCAAATTCTCTCCAGCAGCTTTCAGGCGACGAAACGATACCCCAATTTGATTCTGTCAGGGCACGTGCACAACTACCAGCGCTTCACCAGTGTGGTGCAGGGACCAAAAGGAAAACTGCAGATTCCTTATGTGGTGGCTGGCGCTGGTGGATACACGAACCTGGCGGCGCTGCATACGGTGAACGGCGCGCCTCCCCAGGTACCACTGACGCTGGAAAATGGTCTGAGTCTTGAGCAATACGATCAGAAAAACTTTGGATTTCTTCGCCTGGAAGTGAGTAAGAGCCAGATTGTAGGGACGTACCGTTCTGCGCCTTACCCAAGCGCCGGAAGACCCAGCGGTAGCTTGATTGATAGTTTTGCGATTGATCTGAGGAAGAATACGGTGACAACTTTGGGTTCAGGCAGTGCGGCGATGAGGAGCGGTGGCAAGGCGGGGAGGGGATCGAAGTCTGCGAAACCTCCAACCAAGAAGTGTTAGAAGAGGTTGCGAGATCGGAATCCCCTGCAGCTAAATGGTTAGTACCACTTTGCCGAACATTTGACTGTTTTCCAGATACTCGTGCGCGGCGCGGATTTCGACGAGCGGGAAAACGCGATCGACTACCGGCTTCAGGCGTCCGGCGAAGATGTGCTTTAGAACCTCATGCAGTTCGCCCATGGTGCCCATATAGGAGCCGAGCAGCGTGAGCTGCCGGGCGAATAGGTGCCGCAGATCAATGTTGACGTTCGGACCTGTGGTGGCTCCGCAGGTGACCAGCGTGCCGCCTGACCTGAGGGACTTGACACTCTCGTCCCACGTAGCGGCGCCCACGTGTTCGACTACGATGTCGGCGCCTTCTTTGTTGGTGATCTTGCGGACTTCGTCGGAAATCTTTTGCTGATAATGGTTGATCCCGTAATCGGCGCCCAGTTCGCGGCCTTTGGCCAGTTTGGCGTCGTCGCCGGCGGTTGTGATTACCTGGCAGTGGAAGAGTTTGGCAATCTGGATGGCGGCGATGCCGACACCGGAATTCGCTCCCAGGACGAGCACGGTCTGTCCAGGGCGAATGCCGGCGCGGCCTACGAGCATGTGCCACGCTGTTACAAATACGAGAGGCACGCTGGCGGCTTGAGTGAAATCGAGCGAATCAGGAATCGGAATCACGCTGGCGGCGGGAACAGCGATTAGTTCGCAATTGCCGCCGTCCACGCCATTCCCCAGCACCGTAAATTCGCGGCATTGATTCTGCAGGCCGGCCACGCACTTGGAGCAATGTCCGCAGAAGTGCATGGGAGCGATGAGTAACCGCTGTCCAGGCTTGAATCCGCTGACGTATTCTCCAACCTCGACGACTTCTCCTGCAATGTCGCTGCCGAGAATGTGCGGCAGTTTAACTCCCGGCAACCCCTTGCGCACCCAAATGTCCAGGTGATTAAGCGAGCACGCACGGACGCGAACTAATATTTGCTCCTTGCGCGGTTGGGGATCAGGGACATCTTCGTAGGTCAAAACTTCCGGACCACCGAATTGATGGATGCGGACAGCTTTCATGAGTGTGTTCTCCAAGGCATCGATAAGGTAAGGATACTTGTCTGGCGCGGAAATTCTCAAACCTTGGAACGCAGAGGACGCGGAGAAACGGCCGCAGAGCGCGCAGAGATACCGATTCTCTTTCTGAAAAATTGTCCCTTTTTGCTGCAACTGGGCAGCGACACCACTTGGCGGGTTAAGATATTTCCGGGCTCATAATTTAGATGACCAAGAACTCGGCTCGCGCCATCTATTTTGTTATTGTCGTCGCCGTTGTGGTGCTGGACCGCTGGACCAAGCATTTGGTGGCGCAGCGAATCCGGCTTTACGCGCATATTCAGGTGATTCCTGGCTTTTTTCGCATTACGCACACCGAGAATACTGGCGCCGCGTTCAGCCTTTTTGCTGACCCGACTGCTCCCTGGAAGACGGGATTGCTTATCGCATTTTCCGTAGTCGCGCTCATTGTGGTTTCGGTCCTGCTATGGAAGAACAATCATGCTCACATTGCCACCGGGGTGGGGTTGTCGTTGATTATGGGGGGAGCGTTGGGGAATTTGTGGGACCGGCTGGCGCGTGGTCGGGTGGTGGATTTTCTGCTGGTCTATGTCAAGCAGTATCAGTGGCCGGTTTTCAACCTGGCGGACAGTGCGATTGTGGTGGGAGCGGGGCTGCTGATCGTCGAGATTCTATTTGCGAAGTCGCGTGGGCACGAGGAGCCGGTCCAAGGTTAGCTGCTGACGCGTATATCTGCCGAAGGAGCCACCACTCATAATTTTTTCGCTGCCCATACTTTTTAATGTTTTCAGATTCGCAGCTTCCGTTTATTCTGTTCCGTCGCCTGTGTAAGTTGTGTTCTATCTTTATGTCTGCGAAATGTGCGCATGAGACCTCTCAAACGCTGGAAAAGCCGGACCCTTCTGTTCCTGGCAGTCGTGGGCCCCGGGATCATCACGGCCAACGTCGACAACGACGCGGGCGGCATCCTGACCTATTCGCAGGCCGGGGCCCAGTACGGATTTCTTCTGCTCTGGACGATGATCCCGATCACGCTGGCGCTGATCGTGGTGCAGGAGATGAGCGCTCGCATGGGCGCGGTGACCGGCAAAGGGCTGAGCGATCTGATCCGCGAGGAATTCGGCCTCCGCATCACTTTTCTGATGATGCTGGGAATTTTAATTATCAACTTCGGGAACGTGGTGACGGAGTTTATCGGCATTGCCACCAGCCTCGAACTATTCGGCCTCTCGCGCTATATAACTGTGCCGATCTGCGCGGTAATCGTCTGGCTGATCGTGGTGAAGGGACAGTACAAAAGCGTGGAAAAAGTCTTCCTGGCGGCCTCGTTTTTCTACATCACTTACATCTTCGCCGGAGCGCTCGCGCATCCATTGTGGAAAGATGCGGCCATCGCCACGATTAAGCCGCCAGCGCGCAAAGCCTTCCGCGACCAGGCTTACTTGTTCATGGTAATCGGTGTGGTGGGAACAACCATCGCACCCTGGATGCAATTCTATCTTCAGGCCTCGATTGTAGAAAAAGGCGTAACCCGGCGCGGCCTCAAGGCTTCGCGCTGGGATGTAATCACCGGTTGCATGTTTACCGACATCGTGGCGTGGTTCATTATTGTTGCCTGCGCCGCCACGCTCTATGTGCATGGAGTTCGAGATATTACTTATGCGGCCGATGCCGCGCAGGCCCTGAAGCCGTTGGCCGGACAATACGCCTACATTCTGTTCGCGGTGGGATTGTTCAACGCCTCACTGTTTGCCGCGTCGATTTTGCCGCTTTCGACCGCTTATACGGTGTGCGAGGGATTGGGATTTGAATCCGGAGTCGACAAGAAATTCGGCGAGGCTCCATTTTTCTACTGGCTTTATACTCTTCTGATCGTTGCCGGCGGCATTCTGGTGCTTCTGATTCCCGGAGCACAGCTGGTGAGAATCGTTCTGTGGTCGCAGGTATTAAATGGAATTGTGTTGCCGTTTGTGTTGATCTTCATGCTTCTGCTGATTAACAGGAAGGAATTGATGGGCGAGTATGTGAACTCGCATTTGTTCAACGCTGTCGCGTGGGCGACAACAATACTGATCGTGGGGCTGTCCCTGGCGCTGGCGTGGGCTTCCGTCACTGGAAAAGCCGGCGGCTAGCGTGCGAAATAAGGATCCTAGGGGAGCTTTCCGGCTGCGAGATCCTTCACCAGTGACGCATCCGCTTCGAGAAAATCGTAGGACGGCAATGCGTCCGGAGCGGCCCACTGCAAATCGCGGAAGATGCGGTTTTCGATTTCGCCATCGTATTCGCGCACGATAAAAAATCTGAGTTCAACCGCGGCGCCGTTGGGATAGATGTGCTGCACGCGGGCGATCTCGTCGCCTACCTTGGCGTGAATTCCCAACTCCTCTTCCAACTCCCGGCGCAGAGCGTCGCGAGGCTGCTCGCCTTCTTCGATCTTTCCTCCAGGGAACTCCCATTTGAGCGGCATGGTCTGATGACGCGTGCGTTGGCACACCAGCAGTTTGCCGTCTTTCTCGATCACCGCAGCTACGACCCTTTTCATGATTCTGTACTTATCATGGACAACGAATAATCTATTCCCAAATGAAAGACATCAACAGCGAAGAATTCAGACGAAGGATTGCTCCAGCTTTTTGCCCACGAGTTCGGCGCAGTATTGGACGAGGTGCTGATCTTCGGGACCAAACGCGGCTGGGAAGTGGCTATCGATGTCTAATTCGCCGGCAACTTGGTTCTTCACGAAAATCGGCACGACAATTTCTGATTTGGTTTCGAGCGAACAGGCGAGATAGCGTGAATCCTTGCTGACGTCGTCCACGACAATCGTTTTGCCACTTGAAGCGGCCGCTCCACAGATGCCCTGGTTGAGAGGAATGCGCGTATGCGGAGTCATAGCTCCCATAAAGCTTTCCAGCACAAGTATTGCCGGCTTCGTCCCCGGCTCGAGTATGTAAAACCCAACCCAGTTATATTTCAACATACGCTCGTGTAAAAGTTTGCAAACGCCTTGCATGAAGGCTTTTGCTGTGGGGGACGCTGCTGCGAGCGCCGAGATGTCTTGGCGAACCTCATCCATTCTGGTTTGTGTGGGCATATGCAAAATCTTAACTCAGAGCGCGAGGGTCGCGTCCGTCGAAGATGAAACGCGCGTAATTTGACGGATTCCTTCCGGTCGAGCCAATACTTCGGGATGAATCGCAAACGCCAGCGCTTCGAGCCCGTGGAGCAGCGTCGGAGCTGGTGTATTGAGGTATTCATCCCTAATGCAATAAATACGGGAAGTGCGGCTTGCGCGAGTAGCCTGCCACCCGCGGTCGGCGACGATCTTCTCCAGCGGAACGCGGTTGCCGGCTCCGCACCATGATGCAATCAGAACGTCTGGATCCATGCGGGCTACTTCCTCCGCCGAGATTTGTTTTCCCGGCGCTCCCAGGAATTCGCCTCCGGCAGCGTCCGCGAGTTCAGAGACCCAGGCTTGCGACGCAATCAGCGGTTTGCCCCATTCTTCGCAAAAGACCTTTGGACGAGGCAATCCTGCGGTCCGCACCCGGCATTGCTCGATTTGTTTACGCATGGCTTCGATCACATTGTTGCCGGCAGCGCTGGCATCGACGGCCCCCGCAATGATCGCGATGTCCAAATAAATGTCGGCGAGGTTCTTTGGAGCGAAGCCCAGGAATCGGATTCCGGACTTCAGGATTTCGATGACCGCTTTTTCCTGGTAGGGCACGGAGGCGATGACAAGGTCCGGTTTGGCGGAAATAATCTGTTCGGAATTGGCGGTCCAGGAATCGGAAAGGACGACGCATCGCTGAGAAACGATTTCCGGAACCACATCAGAACAGTATTTTGTGCAGGCGACAACACGGCTGAGTTCGCCGATCGCGGCGAGGATGACGGTGGCGCTGGGTTGCAGGCTGGCGATGCGGCGTGGCGAATCGTTCGTCATGGGATTTCTAAGTTAGAAGTTGATCTGGCGCAGCGCGGCGGCAAGCGCGTCTATTGCCAACTGTGCGGCGTGAGTCGAAGCCTGAGGTAACCCGCCAACAGCCATGCTCACGTCTTCGCGACGCAAACTTATCGCGTTTTCCAACGACGTGCCAGCAAGCATTTCCGTCAATGCCGATGCGGAGGCAATTGCCGCCACACATCCTTTGGCCTTGAACTTCGCCTGGACAATTCGACCGTCAGTTACTTTCAAAGTTAGCCGCAACATATCGCCGCAGGCAGGATTTTCAATGTCTGCCGTGGCGTCGGCGTCGGCAATTTCTCCTGCATTGCGTGGATTCTGAAAATGATCGAGTAACTGTGGGGAATACATTGCATCTCATTCGTAAGCGCAGAAGCCTTTGGCAATCTTAACCGCGCGGTCCTGTTCCTTCGGGAAAATAAATCTTCCAACCACGTTCTTTCGCAGTAGTCTCCAGGTCCGGATTCGGGTTCACCGCGACGGCATGTTTTGCGATGGCAAGCATCTCCGTATCCCAGCGCGAATTACCAAACGCTACGCCGATTTCCTTTTTTACTATTTCGCGAAGGGCCTCAGGTTTGCCGCTGCCAGAGGGCACGCGGATCAGCCGATCTGTGGCGATCCCGCGATCCAGCTCCACTTTAGCCGCAAGAATGTGACTCTCCGGTATACCGAAATATTTCATGCCGGCGCGAATTACCCATTCGTTCGAAGAAGAAACTGCCCACACCTCGCAGCCGGTTTCGTGCAGGCGGCGCACCAGTTCGCGCATCTCGGGGAAAATCTGTTCGACGAAGAACCGATCGAAGAATTGGGTTGCGGCGCTGAGTAAGTGTTCTTCTGAAATGCCACGGTGCATTGTGACCATTTCACCGCACATTGCGGTTTCATCGACCTCGCCACGTTTATACGCAGCATACCGGTCTCGCATGGGACGATCAAGGTCGGCGGAAACGATGTCACCCTGGCGCAATTCCCAATCGAAGAAGCGTTCGCCCAGGTCGCCCCACCAGAGCGTGCCGTCACAATCAAATGCCGCCACCCGGGGCTCGAGTCGCAGAATCGAATCGAGAAATGCCTCGGTAAGGGGATGAAATGTGGCCTCTGCGGCGTTCATGTATTGAACATAACCGGCTGAGTGAGAGATGCGCAACCGGAGTAATAACATTCGATAACATTGTTGATTGCTGATTGTTGATTGATGATTGAAGAACAGATCTTGCGCCGAGTTAGCAATTCCAATCAGCAATCAGAAATCAACAATCATCAATTCCGAGGGCGCGCTGCCAATGCTGCGTAGTCTTCCGGCGTATTGATATTAAGCGCTACCAACGGGTCGTCCACCGGCACATACTGAATATGTACCTGGTGCGCATGTTCGACATCGCGTGCAACCGATGTGGGCGGGACCTCGAGAAACTTTGTGATCATTTCACGTCCGACGAGGTAGGGATGGCCGTGTTTGCCGGAATATTCGGGCACAACGGCCCAGATGTTCTCTTTCGCCATAGAGAACGCGTGGCGAAGAAGTTGCAGCGTCGCGGGATTTACTGGAGGACGATCGACCAAGGTCACCATAGCTGCATCGCGGCCGCGGTTGAGGGCTTCCTGCAAACCAACCTGCAGAGAGCTGAATTGGCCACGGGCCGGGTCTTCGTTCACGACCAGAGAAGCGCCTTCAGAGTAGATAACGGGCGCCAGCGCCGGCTGGTTCTTTCCCACGACAACCAGAACAAAATCAGTAGCCGGTGAAAGGGAGCGAATCGCCGCGGAAAGAAATGTCTCGCCGGACCGCGTCTCTCCAGTAGCCGGAGGCCACGGCAGCAGGGCTTTGTCCCGACCCATGCGCGACGAGTCTCCGGCGGCGAGGATTATGCCGGCGAAGCTGGCAGCGATAGTCATGCAGGGAAGATAGCAGGAATGAAAGACAATAGATGATTTTTGATTGCTGATTGTTAATTGAAAATCTTAAACCGAGTTCAACCACGGATAAGCAGTACGTTTCGAAAATTCTTCGACCTAAAGTCGTCAACCTAAAATCAGCAATCAGCAATCAAAAATCTTCAATGGTCCTTGCAATCATCGAGCGCTGCCGCAGCGTTATCCTCAGGATCGTGCTGAGGGTTTTGCGAGCCAACCCACTTCATGTGGGGAAGGGGCGAGGTGGCGTGCCGCCGGTTCGCAATCAATTCGGCGGTGATCGCAATCGCAATCTCCTCGGGAGTAACGGCGCCAATATCCAGGCCGATCGGGGCGTGCACGCGATCGAACAAATGCGCAGGCAGGCCCTCCTGTTGAAGGGATTTGAAAATTGCGATCACCTTGCGCTTGGAGCCGATCATGCCGACGTAGCGGGCGCGCGTCTGTACTGCCCAGCGCAGGATACGCATGTCGTCGCGATGCCCGCGAGTGACGATCACAATATACGAAGTCTCGTTGGGCTCAAGTTTCTGTATAGCTTCATCGAATTCGAGCGCGTGTACTTCACGAGCACTGGAAAAACGCTCTTTGGTGGCGTAGGAGGTGCGATCGTCGGTGACGATCAATTCGAAACCTGCGTTAGCAGCAACCTGGCAAAGGTTAACCGCCACGTGACCTGCGCCGAAAACATAAAGTAATGCTGGAGGTAGAACCGGCTCGACGAAAATCTCAAGAGTCCCGCCGCATACCAAACCCGTATCGTACTTCGGATCCTGATTGAGATCGAATGTGAGCGTTCGCGGCTTCTCCGATTCCATTACTTCACGGGCCGCCTGCCAAACATCGGCTTCCACGCAGCCTCCACCAATCGTGCCCACGATGGAACCATCGTCGCGCACCAGCATTTTTGCCGTACGGAAGGAAGGAATGGAGCCCCGGACATTCACGATGGTAGCCACAGCGCCGCGTCGTCCCTCGCGACGGAGCTGCACGATTTGTTCGTAGATATCCATATGCGAACCAGATTGCATTTTGATTATCAAGCGGCTAGCAGGAGGGAGTCAATTCGGAATGTTTCTAAGGAGTGCCATAAAGCTGTTTGTAAACGCTGGCGTTGCGGAGAATGGCCTGCACGTATTCCCGGGTTTCGGTGAAGGGGATGGATTCGACGAACTCTTGCGGGTCGCGGTATTTTCCCTGGGCGAGCCAATCGTCCACGCGGTCCGATCCCGCGTTATAGGCGGCGAGCGCATACTCAAAGGATCCACCGAACTTGTCGACCATGCCGCGGAAATAGCGCGTGCCTAACTGCAAGTTGACCGCAGGCGTATACAACTGGCTGGCGTTATAGCGCCTCAACTTCACTTCTTTGGCCACGAGTTTGCCAGTCTTGGGCAGCAACTGCATCAAGCCGACCGCGTTGGCGCGGGAAACGGCGTTGGGATTGAATTCGGATTCTTGCCGGATCAAGGACGCGACCAGATAAGGATCGAGTCCATTGGCATCTGAATTTCGTTTTAGATCGCTCCAGTAAGGCTTAGGAAAAAGAGCTTCCCAGTACTTTCGCGGCAGGTCGGGGATGTCGAGAGCGAAATAATTCGGCGCCGAGTGCTTCATGAACTCGATGGCGCGATCGTAGTGTCCGGTTTCGACATAAAGTTGGGCAGTTTCCGCGGGAGCCCAGCTTCCACCGTCAGTTGCGGCGGCAGCTTGCAGTTCGCGCACGGCAAAATCGACCAGGCCGCCGTTGCCGAGTAGTTGCGCCTTTTGCACGCGAAGCTCGTCGGCGGGCGGATCGGTTTCCGTTATTTTTTCGGCATTGTTGATGGGCGGTACGTGGTCGAGAATCGCATACTGCGTAACCGCCGCAGTATCGGTTGTGGCGGGGAGATGCTTCATCCGCTGCCTGGCAAGTTCCGCGTAATAAAAGTTGCGATAGCGATCGGAAAGCTTTTGGTAGAAGGCGCGCGCCATCACGAATTGGTTGTCTTCCTCAGCCAGACGGGCGCGCCAATAGAGCGCAGCCGGGGTTTCCGCGCCGGAGGGATACATCGCAATCTGTTCTTCGAAGGCCTTCTTGGCATCTTCGTTGCGTCCCTGGCGCAGCGTGAGCCATGCCGCTTTCCAGTGAACGTAGGAAGCGCGCGGACCATCAGGAAAGCGCTGCTGGGCTTCGCGGAAGGCATCGAGCGCTTGATCGTACTCGTGATGCACCAGATGCAAGTTAGCGGCGGAGAGCAGGGCTTGCTCGAGCCATGGACTGGTTGCGTCGGCTTGGCGAAGCTCGTCAACGGTGCGATAAAAAGTGTCGTTGTCATTGGCGGCCCATGCGACCTGGCCGACCAGATAGAGGCGTTGCGCATTTAGTTCGCCGGAAACATTGCCCACAGAGGCCAGCACCTGCTTGGCATCGCGATTCTTGCCGCTGCGATGGAGAGCATCGGCCAGGGCCAACTGCATCCGTGGTCGTTCTTCAGATGTGGCCTGGTTTGCCAGTGTGCGATATTCGTCGGCCGCCTCCGCGTAGCGCTTGCGGCTGACCAAGCCCTCAGCCCTCGTGTTGAGCTGAGTGACCGTCGGGGGCGGGGCAGACGGCAGTTTCTTCAGCTCGACATAGGCCGCATCCGCTTCGGTAGCGGCGGCCATGGTGTAGTAGATGTTCGCGAAGATCGTGGCCGCTTTTGCGGTGTCGCCGGAGGCTGCGTAGGCGCGGCCCAAGGCAAATTCCAGATCGGAGCGTACAGGTCTTCGAATATTCTCCAATAGCGCAACGGCTTCTGTTGGCTGTCCCTCGAGTAGTAATGCATCCGCGTAGCTTACGCCTGCGTCGCGGACGAGCAGGGAATCAGGGTGCGTTTTGCCAAAGTCTGCCAGAGTGGCGAGCGCCTCAGCCGTATGTCCAGTTTGCAGGTAGGAAATTCCGAGATAATAGCCGACGTAGTCGCCCAGATCTCCCGCGTGAATTTTGGCGCGGCTCAGCGGGTCGATGGCTTTGGCGTAGTCCTTGTCGAGTACGTGGGCGTAGCCCAGCACGAGCCATGCCAGTGCTCCGGCATCTTCTTTAGCATGGGCGCGGGCGTAGGATTGAACTCCGGCGTAGGCGGGCAGCGATCGATCCTGCAGAAGTTGCTCTGCCATGGGGCGCAAGCTGGCCGATGCGACGAAGGCCTGCCGCATGCGGCGGACTCGGGGAGAAACAGTGTGCCGTCTGCTCGCGTTGGCGTAGTGCCGTTTGGCTCCGCTAGCCGAGGGCTTTTTCGCGATCGGCGGCTTCGCGTTTGCGCGGGGTTTTGTGGCGGCGTGTCTTTCAGCGCGTGGAGTTGATTGAGCTGGCTTCGCGGAGGTTTCCGTTGCCTGATCCTGCAGGGAGGTGGACGCGAAAAACGGGGGCACATCGGCTGAGGCCAGCAGAGCGCCAGAGAAGCTGCAGAAAAGCGCAGCTGCGAAAATCCACCAGACCTTGGAGACTGATCGAACCACTTTTTACTTTTCGCGCAAATGCCAACTGCCAAAGAGTGCTTAAAGTCTAACGCCGGAAATTTGGCCCCATGATGGAGATGTCATCCTCGGCCAGACTTCGCACCAACTCGTTCTGAAAATAATCCGCCTCGTTCTGAAAATAATCCGCGTTCGCGGCTACGGTGCTGCCGTAACGTTTCTGGAATGTCCCACGGCTCTTATCGATGTCTTCTTTTAAACGATCATACAAGTCTTTGTTGCGGCGGCCCTCGGCAACTTTAGCCTGGTTGTAGAGCTTGATTTCATCCACCAGCAGCCGAGCGAATCGCTGGGCTTTGCGATGGGTATCGGCGTCTTCCGGCGAGAGCCCAGCCAAAGGATCGGTGGCCGTGGCGGGCGCCGCCGCAGTGGCCGCGTGCGCTGACGCTACCTCGACAACTTCCGCAGCGTGCTCAGGCTCGGCGGGAACACTTGCGGGAACATGTTTGGGAGCGTGGCTGGCGAAAGGATCGGAATAGGAGGACACCGTCTGCACTGGCGGTGCTGCATGCTCAACCTTGGGGGGCGCTTCGTATTCTTCTTTAGGCGCGGCATGCTGCTTGCGAAGGGAAACAACTTCCAACCAGGCGCTGGTGGCGAGCACCAGCAATTCCAAGGCGTCGGAATCCAGTTGGCTGCTGTCGCCACCGTCGGCATAAACCAGCGCTGCCACTTTGTCTTTGAGAGCGAGTGGCAATACTAAAACCTGTTCGTTGGCGGGCCTGCCGAAGTGGTCGACAAATTGGCGGCCCATTTCTGCGACATTTCCCGGGGTCGCAGCGCGATTCTGGTAGGTGTGTGCGGCCGGGCCTGCGCTAAGATCAAGCGCGAAATCCTTGACGATTTCGTCGTCGCCGAAGCCGCGGGATTGCCATCCCGATGCGGCTCCCGCTTTTACGACGAATAGAGCAATGCGAGAGCAGAACTCACTGCCAGCGTCCAACAAGCCGCGCAAAATTTCCTTCTGCGTGGAGCCAGTGTGGATCTTGGCGACAGCATGAACCAAGTGCTTGGACGATGCGCCGCTCGATGCGACGGCATCGGGGCTGCGACGCGGCAATACATCCAGCACTTGCTGCACAATTTGCGCCTGCAGTGCTGGAATCTGCGCCTGAAGTGCCTGAGAAACAGCGCTGGCGACGATCTCTTCGATCTGGCCGGCCTGCGCTTCGTCTTGTTTGTGGTTCCGTTCCGCCATGCTGGAAAACCGTTTTCCCTAGGTGGGGTTCCTGCTCGTGAGACGACCCCGAAAACTCGCGGTTCTAACTGCTGATTATACGGCACTTGTGGGACTGTCCCAGAGTACGTCGGGACGTGTTCGACCGCGTCACAGTCTCCTCACCGACTCTACCTCAAAACATGTTCCGCTAGAAACCTGAAAGCGATTGGGCAAAGACGCGGGTTACCAAGTAGAATAACAGTTTGCTCTTTCAGTAATCGCGTTTCGTGATTCGCAGCCCGCAAAATACTGCATCGCCGAGAGAATGGAAACCATCCAAAACAAACTAGAAGGGCCTGTCACCGACGAGCTAACTCTGGTGCGGGCAGCCAAGCAAGGCGACGACTCGGCCTTCGAAGAGTTGGTACGCAGGTACGACCGTAACGTTTTTCGGATTGCGCAACACATCACGCAAAACCGCGAGGACGCGGAAGATGTAGTGCAGGAGGCGTTTCTTAAGGCTTACGGGAATCTGCAGAAATTCCAGGAGCAGTCGAAGTTTTATACCTGGCTGGTGCGCATCGCGGTCAACGAAGCGTTGATGAAATT
This sequence comes from Candidatus Sulfotelmatobacter sp., assembly GCA_049684755.1. Lineage (GTDB taxonomy): Bacteria > Acidobacteriota > Terriglobia > Terriglobales > Acidobacteriaceae > Sulfotelmatobacter. The sequence continues at coordinate 3,779 of JBAVGI010000551.1, read as the reverse complement.
GCGCCGGAAGAAGCCGGAGCGCACGGTTTCGCTGGACGAAGATATTAAGACGGAAGATGATTCTCTTCCGCGTGAAATTGCGGATTGGAGCCCCAATCCTGAGCAACAGTACACGCAGGCTGAACTGCGGGAGATTTTGAGTAAAACGATCCAGGGACTGCCCCCGGGGTTTCGGACCGTGTTTGTGCTGAGGGATGTGGAAGGACTTTCGACCGAGGAAACGGCGGCGGCGCTGGAGTTGAGCGTTCCGGCGGTGAAGTCGAGATTGCTGCGGGCGCGCCTGCAGCTTCGTGAACGGTTGGGACGTTACTTTCAGAAACGCGAGAGTGGAGATGGCAACCAGTGAAATGCTCTGAATTTTTGCACGAGCTGACCAATTATTTGGACGGCGTGATCGACGAAAACACCAAGGTCGAGTTGGAGAACCACCTTTCCTGGTGCCATAACTGTTACGTAGTCTGCGACACAACCAAGAAGACGATTGAAATCTATCGTGACTCGCAATTGTACGAACTGCCCGAAGACCTGCGCACCCGCTTGCGTTCCGCGATTATGACCAAGTGCCAGCAGCACAAGAAACGCGGTCCGGAAAGCGTGTGATCGCTTCTCGTTTTCTCTTGACCTGACAGCAACCCACAAGACCTGGGTTCCATCGCATATAATAGGCGTCACGCCCGGGGTGTTGTATGCGATCATGCCGTACTTCTCTTCTCGCTTGCTTGACTCTTTTCGCGGCTTCCGCGTCATTCTGCCAATCGAACGATGCGGGACAAACGCAGCAATCGCCGGCTGAGCCGACGGTTCAACAGACGGCTGATCGTTCGGTGCAGCCCGCATCTGCGCCGATTCCTGCTAATGCTCCTCACATTTCCAAGGAAACCCGCCTCGAGATTATCCGCGACTTCGAGACTCAACTGGTTTACGCGCGGACAGTTTTTCCCATGGGAACCAAAGGACTGCAACTGAAGCAGGGAGTGATCACTCCCAACGGAGTGGAAATGGAGCAGGCTCTGAACTTGTGGGGGCCAGCGGTGAAGCCGGGTGATCCGGCGCACATCTCGTTTGTGCAAATCAAGAGCGACCACATTCGCTTCGAGATTAACGGTGGACCGATACTGAGAAAGAAGTGGTACCAGCGCGTGCAGGTTTATGGCGCCAATGGACCGGTTGAACAAACCGAGGCAATGCCGCAAACCAACGCACATGGCTCCTGCGTTGATCTTTATTTCGACAAGTACGTCCCTGAAATGACGGCCGCGCAGGTGCGCGATCTGTTGTATCCAGTGCTTGATTTTAAGGCGCGAAACAAGGAGCAGGCGTATCTCGACAGCGTGCCTCCGAAAGTGAAGGCGGCCATTCAAGCGCATCACGTTCTGGTAGGAATGAATCAGGAGATGGTGCTGCATGCCAAGGGTAAGCCGCCGAAAAAAGTTCGCGAGCGGGACGGGGAAACGCAATATGAAGAATGGATCTACGGCGAGGCCCCGGCGGATGTCGATTTCGTTCGCTTCGTAGGCGACGAAGTGGTTCGAGTTGAGACCATGAAAGTGGATGGCGAAAAAATCGTACGCACGCAAAGAGAAGTCATCCTGGACCACCCCGAAGAAAAAGAAGCGAAGCAAGAGCCGCAAGTGCGTCCGGCAAATGCGCCCAGTCTGAAGCGTCCCGGTGAAGAATCGCAACCAGGAGCGGGGGCGGACGACGGTTCTACTCCTCGTCCAATCGTTCCTCTGCCGCCGGATTTGCCGTCACCTCCGAGTGGGCCCGGGGACGTAATATCTGGACGATAAAAAAGAGCACAGCCCCGCGGGCAAATCTACTCCACAGACTATTTCATGGCGACTGCCGAACCTGCGTCGGCAAACGAGAAAGCCAAAGACACATTCGAATACTCGCGGCCATTCACTTCGACATAAGGATAAACAAAATAGTTGAGCGGCTTGCCATCCTGCGGAGGGCTAAGACGCAGGTCGCGGCCCTGGCTGAACTGCATGCGATTCACGTCGTGGGAACCAAAGAAATAGTCGTGTTTCTCGGGATGCTTCCATGCTTCGGAAATGTCCACTGGAATCCAGCCTTTGCCATCAATATAGAAATCTGACCAGCAATGGTAGCCGGCGATTTCGGCGAAGTGTTGATCGACTGGAAGCGGGAAACCGATTTCGAAGCGGGCCGGAATGCCTTGCGAGCGGGCCATGGCAATGAAAAGAGAATGGAAGTCGGTGCAGTTGCCCTTTTTGGCGTCGCAGGCGTAAAGCACATCACCGTGGCCCCATCCTGTGCCAGTTTTGTCGTAACGCATGGTGGTAAAGACGTAGTCGTAAATGGCGCGCGCTTTATCGAGCGGCAGAGCTTTTCCCTGCGTGACCTTCACGGCCAGATCGGCCGGTAGCCCTGTTACCGGAACAAGAACATCGGGCTCCAAGTCTTCCTGGCGTTCCGCAGGCGAGAGTGAAACCGAAACCAGATGCGGCGCGCCAGGTCCCAGCGCCATACGCTCGTGGCGAATCACGTCATATTCAATATCGAAGCGCAGTTCGGGCTTGGGGGAATCGGTTTCGGCATAGTAAATCTGGTTGCCGTATTTCGACTCGGTGGTCTGCTTTAAGGGCAGATCGCCTTTCGCCGAGACGATGTTCACTTCCTGATAAGCGTCAGCGTGGGCGGCCGGAATCCAGACTTTAATTTTTTCGCCAGGGGAAAGATTCTTGACCGTGAAGGCATAATGAAAGGTGAAGTGGCGGGAGTCCTGGGCAGCTAGGGATAGGACGAAGACAAAACAGAGAGATGAAAATGCACAAACTTTGCCAAGCATAAGCGGCTTCCTCTCATGTTCTCAACCGAGAACCGTCAACTGGGAGCTGAAGGTGGTTGGAAACGACACACGGGCGTCCTGGAGAAACGTCGTCAAGTGAAGCCGCGCTTTAGGATGCGCATAACTCAAAGGATGCCGAGAATAGATTCGGCGATGCGACATTTTAGCAGAGGGCGATGAAAAGCTTGAACCGCAGAGATCGCGGGGAAAAGCCGTTGAGCGCGCGGAGCAAACCTCGGGTTGCTAGGGTCCGCATCACTGAGGGGTTCGGTTAGAATGCCAGCGTGACGGTTGCCATTCAATGTCGCGATTTGCGCAAAACCTACGACGGCAAGGTCGAAGCCGTGCGTGGGCTTAACTTGCAGATCGAAACCGGGGAATGCTTTGGCCTGCTCGGTCCGAACGGAGCGGGGAAGACGACCACTATCGAAATCCTCGAGGGGTTGCTGGAGCCGACTTCCGGAGAAGTCTTGATTTTCGGTCACAGCTGGTACGAAGATGCGCGCGAGATGCGGGAGTGGCTGGGCATCTCGCTGCAGGAGACGCGGCTGTCCGAAAAACTTTCCGTGCGCGAAACGGTGGAATTGTTTGCCAGCTTTTATCGCGAACCACGTTCGTCCGATGAAGTGCTGGAGCAATTGCAGCTGACGGAGAAAGCGGACGCATGGGTAGGCAAACTTTCCGGCGGCCAGAGACAGCGGCTGGCAGTGGCGACGGCGCTGGTGTGCAATCCGAAAATTCTTTTTTTAGACGAGCCGACCACGGGTCTGGATCCGCAGAGCCGGCGGCAGCTTTGGGATATTATTCGCGAGTTTCAACGTAATGGCGGAACTGTTCTGCTGACCACGCATTACATGGACGAGGCCGAACGGCTGTGCGACCGGCTGGCCATCGTTGATCACGGGGAGATCATAGCCGAGGGGTCGCCCGCAAGTTTGATCGAGCATCTCGGCGGTCATCATGT
>JBAVGI010000550.1:0-2515 GCA_049684755.1 Candidatus Sulfotelmatobacter sp. | reverse complement strand
GTTCGAGAGCGGTTCAGCCAGTGAAGTGTTCCCATCCGCCTGCCTTCAGTTCAGATTTCGCTTTATTCGATTTCTTCAGAAAAATCTTGCGGCCGGGCGTGACGCGGCCGATAAGCGTGATGGCTGTTCCCGCGATGCGGGATGGCATCTTCTTGCTCTCCGGAGCGGTGAATAGCAGCTCGTAGTCTTCTCCGCCATGCAGAGCAAGATCGAGATTAACCGCCTTCAACGGCCTGCCTACGCGGGCTCTGGGGATAAGCTCTTCTTGTATCTCCGCGCCAACGCGGCTCTCTGCGCAGATGTGCGCCAGATCGGTGGAGAAACCGTCGCTGGTATCAATCATGGCGGAAGCCAGACTTCTCGCGCGAAGTATGCGCCCCAGTTCGATTCGAGGATCGGGGAAAAAATGTCGAGGAAACTCGCGTGGATTGAGGCTCCGGCCGAGCGACCCGTCCTTCCGCATCTTCCAGACGGCAGCTGCCGAACCACCCAATTCTCCGCTCACATATATCCGGTCGCCCGGCTGCGCCCCCGAGCGCAAAACGGCTTTTCCCTTGGGAACGCTTCCCAGCACGACGATGTCGGCAAGAATTCCGTCGGGCGACTCCGCCGTATCGCCGCCGGCGAGCGTCACGCCGTATCGCGCCGCCAGGCTGAGCAGACCGTCGGTGAAGCGGTTTATCCAGCTCGGCGAAACGTTGCGCGGCAGAGCCAGCGAAAGAAATGCCGCGACCGGCTCCCCGCCCATGGCAGCAATATCGCTCAATCCCCGCGCCAGACAGCGATGGCCGATCGATTCGGGCGAATGCCAATCGCGGCGGAAGTGGACGCCTTCCAGGGAAAAGTCCGTTGTAACCAGCGTGTCTATCGCTTTCCCTGATCGCGGGGGCAGCCGCAGCACAGCGCAGTCATCGCCGATTCCGGTCAGGACTGCCGCATTGCGCCCAGCTTTGGCGCGGCGGCGAATCTGTGCGATCAATGCCTTCTCGGCGATCATCCCAGTTGGACAAACATAGACAAATATATAGGACACTGCCGCAAGCTGGGTCTCAAACCTCGATCGGCTTTCCGGTCAGTTTTTGTTACGACCCTCCATCGCCTCTGTAATCTGTCCCAAGACGATCTGTGATTACCCGCCTTAAGTAACGTTTAATACAGTGCCTTCCCGTTGACAGGGGGAACCCAGTTTGTTACCTTCTAGCAGACATTCATAAGACTCTCTGGCCGGGCTAAGTTCTGCATTCTTTACGAATTGCAGAGAAGAGACGTTCAAGGCTTTGGCCGTGTGTTCCAGTGGCAGGACGGGCACGTTAGAAGTCTCCATTCCCAAGATGGGAACGCGTGACCCGGAAAATCAGGTTGTCCGAACAGGCTTTCTGCAACCTCAGAACTTTGCCTGGAGTTCCGGCCCTGATTCAAAGCGGAAGAAGGAAGGCATTTGCAGAAACGCTTCTACATACTTTTCGTGGCTCGTGGGGATGACGGCCAGCTGCGCAAGATCTCTATTCCCGTACATTACTTATATGTTTTCGTAGTCGGCGCGGCCATTGGCTTCCTTAGCCTCACCGGCATAGCCAGTTCCTACACGCGAATGCTGCTGAAAGTTTCCAGCTACAACCAACTGCGCACCGAGAGAGAGCAGCTCAGGAATCGTTATTCCCGCCTCGAGGAAGTGGCTAAAGAGCGGGACGTGCAAGTCGCTTCTTTGGGTTCGATTGCCAGCGAAGTATCGGCGCTCTACGGTCTGAAATCGCAGCCGACCCTGGTTACCGCCACCCAACAGGAAATTCATGACGCCGAAGTCACTTCGTCGCTCGACCAACTGGGCGCCCTCCGCACTTCAGCCCTCACGGGCGATGCCAGCGTGGGCATCAGCCTGGGGATGACGCGCAACGCCACAACCGCTGACTGGTACCGCGCCAATTCGCTGCCCAATCTCTGGCCTATTGATGGTCAGGTCACCGCCAGCTTCGGTGAACGCATCGATCCCTTCAACGGCGAAGGCGCGTTTCACAGTGGCGTGGATATTGGCAGCAACTACGGTCATCCAATCATTGCGCCGGCGGATGGCGTGATCACTTTTGCAGATTTCATGGGCGGATACGGAAAGCTCATCATGATGGATCACGGCCACGGCATCACCACGCGTTATGGCCATCTATCCGGCTTCGCAGTCACACCGGGGCAGCACGTCCATCGTGGCGATACCATCGGCTATGTCGGCCTCAGTGGACGCTCTACCGGGCCTCACCTTCACTACGAAGTTCGCATCAACGACACTCCAGTCAATCCCTATAAATATCTTCGCATCAGCATCGCTCACAGCGGCGGCTTCCAGACCGGTAGTTAGGAGCTCATTCCCAGTTTCGGTACTGGGTCAAAGACAGCGCTGATTGTTCATGAGTGCTCTATCTATTCATCTCGACAGGCTTTGTCGTTGGCTCGAAAGTGAGGGACTTAAGCCGCCATCGCGGGATGTGCGACTCATTGAAATTAGCCTAATCAATGGAACGTC
>JBAVGI010000549.1:0-2515 GCA_049684755.1 Candidatus Sulfotelmatobacter sp. | reverse complement strand
GTTCGAGAGCGGTTCAGCCAGTGAAGTGTTCCCATCCGCCTGCCTTCAGTTCAGATTTCGCTTTATTCGATTTCTTCAGAAAAATCTTGCGGCCGGGCGTGACGCGGCCGATAAGCGTGATGGCTGTCCCCACGATGCGGGATGGCATTTTCTTGCTCTCTGGAACGGTGAACAGCAGTTCGTAGTCTTCCCCGCCGTGCAGCGCTAGATCGAGACCAACCACCTTCAACGGACGGCCTACGCGAGCCCTGGGAATAAGCTCCTCCCGTATCTCCGCCCCAACCCCGCTCTCTGCGCATATGTGGGCCAGATCCGTGGAGAGGCCGTCGCTGGTATCAATCATGGCGGAAACGAGCCCTCTCTGGCGCAGCACGCGGCCCAGTTCAATTCGAGGATCGGGGAAAAAATGCCGGGGAAACTCGTGAGAATTCAACTTCTGCCGTAGCTTCTTATCCTTCCGCATCTTCCAGATTGCGGCAGCCGAGCCACCCAATTCCCCGCTCACGTAGATCCGGTCACCCGACCGCGCCCCGGAGCGCAAAACCGCTTTCCCCTTTGGCACGGTACCCAGCACGATAATGTCAGCCAGAATTCCACCGGGCGATTCCGCCGTATCGCCGCCGGAAAGCGTCACGCCATATTTCTTCGCCAGGCTGAGCAGACCGTCGGTGAAGCGGTTTATCCAACTCGGCGAAACGTTGCGCGGCAGAGCCAGCGAAAGAAATGCCGCGACCGGCTCCCCGCCCATGGCAGCAATATCGCTCAATCCCCGCGCCAGACAGCGATGGCCGATCGATTCGGGCGAATGCCATTCCCTCCGAAAGTGGACGCCTTCCAGGGAAAAGTCCGTCGTGACCAGTGTATCTACCGCTTTCCCCAAGCGCCGCGACATCCTCAGCACTGCGCAGTCATCGCCGATTCCAGTCAGGACTGCCGCATTGCGCCCAGCTTTGGCGCGGCGGCGAATCTGTGCGATCAGCGCTTTTTCGGCGGTCATACGGGACAAATCTATAGACAAATATATAAGACCCTGTCGCTGTACGCGTCGACGACCTCGATGGGCCTTCCGGTCAGTATTTCTTCTGACCCTCTATCACTTCTGTAATCTGTCCCGAATTAAGTTATGATTACCCGCCTTAAGTAACGTTTAATACAGCCCCTTCCCGTTGACAGGGGGAACCCAGTTTGTTACCTTTTACCAGACATTCACAAAGATCTCTGGCCGAGCTAAGTTCTGCATTCATTACGAATTGCAGAGAAGAGACGTTTCAAGGCTTTGGCCGTGCGTTCCAGTGGCAGGACGGGCGCGTTAGAAGTCTCCATTCCCAAGATGGGAACGCGCGACCCGGAAAAATCAGGTTGTCCGAACAGGCTTTCTGCAACCTCAGAACTTTGCCTGGAGTTCCGGCCCTGATTCAAAGCGGAAGAAGGAAGGCATTTGCAGAAACGCTTCTACATACTTTTTGTGGCCCGCGGAGATGACGGCCAGCTGCGCAAGATCTCTATTCCCGTCCATTACTTATATGTTTTCGTAGTCGGCGCCGCCATCGGGTTCCTTAGCCTCACAGGCATAGCCAGTTCTTACACCCGCATGCTGTTGAAGGTTTCCAGCTATAACCAGTTGCGCACTGAACGCGAGCAGTTGCGGAGTCGTTATTCCCGGCTGGAAGAAGTGGCTAAAGAGCGGGACGTCCAAGTTGCTTCCCTGGGTTCGATTGCCAGCGAAGTGTCTGCTCTTTACGGCTTGAAATCGCAGCCGACGCTGGTTACCGCCACCCAGCAGGAGATTCATGACGCCGATGTCACTTCCTCCCTCGACCAATTGGGCGCTCTCCGCACTTCAGCCCTCACGGGCGATGCCAGCGTAGGCATCAGCCTGGGGATGACGCACAACGCCACCACTGCTGACTGGTATCGCGCTAATTCGCTTCCCAATCTCTGGCCCATCGACGGCCCAGTCACCGCCAGCTTCGGCGAACGCATCGATCCATTCAACGGCGAAGGGGCGTTCCATAGCGGCGTAGATATCGGCAGCAACTACGGTCACCCGATCATCGCCCCAGCGGATGGCGTAATCACTTTTGCGGATTTCATGGGCGGATACGGAAAGCTCATCATGATGGATCACGGCCACGGCATCACGACGCGTTATGGCCATCTGTCCGGCTTCGCGGTCACGCCCGGGCAGCACGTTCATCGCGGCGATACCATCGGCTATGTGGGCCTCAGTGGGCGTTCTACCGGACCCCATCTTCACTACGAAGTTCGCATCAACGACACTCCGGTTAATCCCTATAAATACCTTCGCATCAGTATCGCTCACAGCGGCGGCTACCAAACCGGTAGTTAGGAGCTCATTCCCAGTTTCGGTACTGGGTCAAAGACCAAGCTGATTGTTCATGAGTGCTCTATCTATTCATCTCGACAGGCTTTGTCGTTGGCTCGAAAGTGAGGGACTTAAGCCGCCATCGCGGGATGTGCGACTCATTGAAATTAGCCTAATCAATGGAACGTC
>JBAVGI010000548.1:0-3112 GCA_049684755.1 Candidatus Sulfotelmatobacter sp. | reverse complement strand
CGGTTAATCCCCAGGCGCCGATGAATTCGCCCGTAGCAAGTTTGCTGACATACTTCTTCTTCTGCGCTTCGCTGCCGGCAAGAAAAATGTGATTGGAACAGAGCGACGTATGCGCGGCGACGATGATGCCCACCGAGCCATCCACGCGCGACAACTCTTCGATGGCGGTGACATATTCCACATAGCCCATGCCCGCACCGCCGTATTCAGGTGGAAAAACTATTCCCAGCAGTCCCAGCCTGCCCAGCTCTTTCACGATCGCCAGCGGGAACTCGCAGGCCTCGTCCCATTTCATGACGTTAGGGGCGATCTCGCGCTCGGCAAACTCGCGAACACTTTTCTTTAACTGCTCTTGCTCGTCGTTCAGTTGAAAATCCAAAATCCCTCCACTGCAGAGCCCGTTATCGATTACACCATAGGCGTGGAACCGGGAAAAGTTACCGCGGGAACGGAGTGGAGAGCCAGCACGGGACCCCGTGAACGTTGAGGATTTCCGAACTGGAAGCTTGCTGCCCAACCGACCGTATGGTTTGGCGGGGATCAGATTTCGCAGAATATAACGCTGCTATCAGCGAGCGACTTCTTCTGCCAGAATGAAGCGCTGGAACACTTCATTGGAAAGCAATCGTCCACGCGAGGTCAGCCAGACAACATCTTCTTCCTGCTCCATGAGACCACTTTCAACCAACTCCGCAACGATAGGCCGGGCACTATCGACAGCGGCCTCGCCGAATTTTAGCGCGATTTCGCGGAGGCTTACCCCGCGATTCAGGCGGAGTCCGAGGAAAAAGCTTTCTTCGAAAGCGGCCTGATGCGAGACGGCCGTCAGCTTCGGAGGTGCGCCACTCACATACCGATCCAGAGAATCCGCGTGCGCGAACCGCACAGCATTCATCTTTGGTGTGCTGGAGACTAGCATCGAATGCGCGTCCACGCCGAAGCCGAGATAGGGCTGCCGAGTCCAATATTTTAAGTTGTGCACGGACTCGAACCCCTCGCGTGCAAAGTTGGAAATCTCGTACTGCTTAATCCCGGATGATTGAAAGCGGTCACACGCAGCCAGGTAAAAATCCGCGGTAGCTTCTTCGTCCGGGACAAAGTGGGCGTGATAACGAGCCCCTCCGGCCAGCAACTCGCGGCCCAGGCGCGAATCTTCGTCCACTTCGAGCATGTAGACACTGGCATGCGGAGCGCCGGTTGCGATAGCTTCTGACAAAGAGAAATCCCAGCTCTCCGCGGTCTGGTGCGGCAAGCCAGCGATGAGATCGATGTTTATTTTCGAAATTCCCGCAGTCCGCAGCCGGTCAATATCTTCCAGCACCGTGGCGCGCGTGTGCAGCCGGCCAACGGTCGCGGCTTCCTGGTCAACAAATGATTGCACACCGAGGCTCACTCGGTTCACGCCGCAGCGCAGTAGAGTTTCGACCATACCGTGAGTGAGGGTCCCGGGCGCGCACTCAACGGTGACTTCAGCTTGCGCGCTGACGTCGGACTGACGCCTCACGGTGGTGAAAATTCGCTCCAGTTGCGAAGAGGCGAGCACGGTCGGAGTTCCACCGCCCAGGTAGATGGAATCTACTTCGCGCCCGATCTCGCCGCCCATCTCCGCTGCAGTTTTCCGTGAGTTCTCGATGTCGGCGCAAACACGGTCTACATAGCGCTCGAATAACGCGTGCGAAAAAACGTCGGAGGCAAAGTTGCAAAAGCTGCACTTGGTGCGGCAGAACGGCACAGAGATGTAAATGCCCAAGGCCATGTCTGCTTATTATCCCACCGCCTAGTACGCCAGCGCGCAGCGCAAAGCTTTTCCATCCTCTACGCAGTCTGAAACATCTATTTGCGGTACCCTGTTAACGGCGCTTCTGGTGCGGTTTCGCCAGTGGCTCGGTCGAAGATATCGATGTCCCAAGAAGAGGAAATATTAGGGAAAGCGTATGACAGCCGCCTGATGGCCCGGCTGCTGAAATACCTGCGCCCCTATAAGTGGCAGGTGGCGATTGCGCTGATTGCGATTGTCCTGAAATCGTTCGCCGACGTGCTCGGGCCTTATCTCACCAAGGTCGCAATTGATCGTTACCTCGCTCCCGCTAGAAACTCATCGGCCGGCTTCTGGAATTGGCTGAGTCCCCGCGCCAGCACCGGCATTGCGCAAATCGCGGGGATTTATGTCGGACTACTGCTGTTCAGCTTCCTTCTCGAGTTTCTGCAAACCTATTTCATGCAGTGGACCGGGCAGAAAGTGATGTTCGATCTTCGGCGGCAGATCTTTCGCCATCTGCAGCGGCTGCACGTCGCATTTTTTGACAAGAACCCGGTAGGCCGGCTGGTGGCGCGCGTCACCACGGATGTAGACGCCTTGAACGAGATGTTCACTTCCGGCGTGGTCTCGATCTTCGAAGATCTATTTGTGCTCTTCGGCATTCTGGGCGTGATGTTGTGCATGAACTGGAAGCTGGCTCTGATCACGTTTGCAGTTTTGCCGTTCATCGTTTATTCCACCAAGATTTTTCGCGACCGGGTGCGCGATTCTTACCGGCGGATTCGCGTCGCCATCGCGCGAATCAACTCGTATCTGCAGGAGCACATCAGCGGAATGGTGGTGCTGCAGCTCTTCAACCGCGAGCGCAAGGCCTATAACCGCTTCTCGGAAATTAATCGCGACCACATGGACGCCTATAAAGACGCGATCATGGCCTACTCGGTTTACTACCCCGTAGTCGAGATTCTTTCCGCGATTGCGATTGGCTGCGTCATCTGGTTCGGCGGCGGCGATGTAATGCGAAATGTGCGCGCGACCAGCGTCTCCGTCAGTTTCAACTGGAAAACACTGATCGCATTCCGTCTGGTGCCGACGGTTGCGTCGCTGGGCGTGCTGGTCGCATTTATCCAATATGCTCTGCGATTTTTCCGGCCGATCATGGACTTCAGCGAGAAGTACAACATCCTGCAATCGGCGATGGCCGCCAGCGAACGCATTTTTAAATTGCTGGACACGCCGGTGCAAGTGGTTTCACCCGCCGTGACTAAGCGGCCGGAAGGCTCGGGGCGAATCGAGTTTGATCACGTGTGGTTTACTTATCACGATGAAGTGGAAGACGGGCAGGCTCCGGAC
>JBAVGI010000547.1:0-3109 GCA_049684755.1 Candidatus Sulfotelmatobacter sp. | reverse complement strand
CGGTTAATCCCCAGGCGCCGATGAATTCGCCCGTAGCAAGTTTGCTGACATACTTCTTCTTCTGCGCTTCGCTGCCGGCAAGAAAAATGTGATTGGAACAGAGCGACGTATGCGCGGCGACGATGATTCCCACCGAGCCATCCACGCGCGACAACTCCTCGATGGCGGTGACATATTCCACGTAGCCCATGCCCGCGCCGCCGTATTCGGTCGGAAAAACTGTTCCCAACAATCCCAGCTTGCCGAGCTCTTTCACGATCGCCAGTGGGAACTCGCACGCCTCGTCCCATTTCATGACGTTAGGGGCGATCTCGCGCTCGGCAAACTCGCGAATGCTTTTCTTTAACTGCTCTTGCTCGTCATTCAGTTGAAAATCCAAAATCCCTCCACTGCGGAGCCCGTTATCGATTACACCATAGCTGAAGAGCACCGAAAAGTTACCGCGGGCACGGGGGAGTAAGAAGGCGGCAGACCGCATCAACGTTGAGGATTTCAGAGGTGGAAGCTTATTGCCCAACCGACCGTATGGTTTGGCCGGGAACAGATTTGGCAGAATATCACGTTGCCGTCAGCGAACGACTTCTTCGGGAAGGATGAAACGTTGGAAGACCTCATTCGAAAGCAACCGGCCACGTGAGGTTAGCCAGACGAGATCTTCTTGCCGCTCCATGAGACCATCTTCAACTAATTCCGCAACAATAGACTGAACATTCTCGGCGCTGGCCTCTCCGAATCTTGCCCCGATTTTAAGCAGGCTTACGCCGCGATTGAGCCGGAGTCCAAGAAAGAAGCTTTCTTCGAATGCGGCCTGATGCGAGACGGCCGTCAGCTGCGGAGGTGCGCCACTCACATACCGATCCAGAGAATCCGCGTGCGCGAATCGCACAGCATCGACCTCTGGCGTATTGGAGATCAACATCGAGTGTGCGTCCACTCCGAAGCCGAGATAGGGCTGCCGCGTCCAATACTTCAAGTTGTGCACGGACTCGTGCCCCTCGCGCGCAAAATTGGAAATCTCGTATTGCTTAATCCCGGACGAATGAAGGCGGTCACATGCAGATAAATAGAAATCCGCTGTAGCTTCTTCGTCCGGCACAAAGTGCGTGTGATAACGAGCTCCGCCGGCCAGCAATTCGCGGCCCAGACGCGAATCTTCGTCCACTTCGAGCATATAGACGCTCGCGTGAGGAGCGCCGGTCGCGATGGCTTCTGACAGAGAGAAGTCCCAGCTCTCCGCGGTCTGGTGCGGCAATCCCGCGATGAGATCGATGTTCATCTTTGAAATTCCCGCAGCCCGTAGCCGGGCAATATCTTCAAGCACGCTGGCGCGCTTGTGCAGGCGGCCGACGGCCGCGGCTTCCTGGTCCACGAATGACTGCACGCCGAGGCTGACGCGGTTCACGCCGCAGCGCAGCAGAGTTTCGATCATGTCGTGAGTGAGAGTGCCGGGAGCGCACTCGACGGTGACTTCAGCTTCCGCACTCACGTCGAACTGACGCCGCACTGTGGCAAAAATTCGCTCCAGTTGCGAAGAGGCAAGCAGGGTCGGAGTTCCGCCTCCGAGGTAGATGGAATCCACTTCGCGATCGAGCTGCCCGAGCATCTGCGCTGCGGTTTGCGGAGCACTCTCGATGTCGGCACAAACACGATCTACGTACCGCTCGAATAACGCACCCGAAAAAACGTCGGAGGCAAAGTTGCAATAGCTGCACTTCGTGCGACAGAACGGCACCGAGATGTAGATGCCCAAAGCCATATCTGATTATTATCCCACCGCCTATTATCCTTCGCGCAGCGCAAAGCTTTTCCATCCTCCGAGCAGCCTTGAACATCTATTTGCGGTACCCTGTTAGGGGCACGCCGGCTGCCGTTTCGTCGCGTGCACGTCAAGAAATCGATGTCACAAGAAGAAGAAATATTAGGGAAAGCGTATGACAGCCGGCTGATGGCGCGGCTGCTGAAATACCTGCGCCCGTACAAGTGGCAGGTGGCGATTGCGCTGGTTTCGATTATCCTGAAATCTTTCGCCGACGTACTCGGCCCCTATCTCACCAAAGTCGCAATCGATCGTTACCTCGCTCCCGCTAAAAACTCGTCGGCCGGGTTCTGGAATTGGCTGAGTCCCCGCGCCAGCACCGGTATCGCGCAGATCGCGGGGATTTACGTTGGACTGCTTATCTTCAGCTTCCTGCTCGAGTTTCTGCAAACCTATTTCATGCAGTGGACCGGACAGAAAGTGATGTTCGATCTTCGCCGGCAGATTTTTCGCCATCTGCAGCGGTTGCATGTTGCATTTTTCGATAAGAATCCAGTCGGTCGGCTGGTGACGCGCGTTACCACCGATGTAGACGCCTTGAACGAGATGTTCACTTCCGGCGTGGTCTCGATCTTCGAGGATCTCTTCGTGTTGTTCGGCATTCTGGGCGTGATGCTGTGCATGAACTGGAAGCTGGCGCTCATCACGTTTGCGGTTTTGCCGTTCATTGTTTATTCCACCAAGATTTTCCGCGACCGGGTGCGCGATTCTTACCGGCGCATCCGGGTTGCCATTGCCCGCATTAACTCATATCTGCAGGAGCACATCAGCGGAATGGTGGTGCTGCAGCTCTTCAATCGCGAGCGCAAGGCCTACAACCGCTTCTCAGAAATTAATCGCGACCACATGGACGCCTACAAGGACGCGATCATGGCCTACTCGGTTTACTACCCTGTAGTCGAGATTCTTTCCGCGATTGCGATTGGCTGCGTCATCTGGTTTGGGGGCGGCGATGTAATGCGAAATGTGCGCGCCGCTAGCGTCTCCGTCAGTTTCAACTGGAAAACACTGATTGCATTCCGTCTGGTGCCAACGGTTGCGTCGCTGGGCGTGCTGGTCGCATTTATCCAATACGCACTCCGATTCTTCCGGCCGATCATGGACTTCAGTGAGAAGTACAACATCCTGCAATCGGCGATGGCCGCCAGCGAACGCATTTTTAAATCGCTGGACACGCCGGTGCAAGTGGTTTCACCCGCCGTGACTAAGCGGCCGGAAGGCTCGGGGCGAATCGAGTTTGATCACGTGTGGTTTACTTATCACGATGAAGTGGAAGACGGGCAGGCTCCGGAC
>JBAVGI010000546.1:0-1582 GCA_049684755.1 Candidatus Sulfotelmatobacter sp. | reverse complement strand
GACCACAGCTGCCAGTAGTTGTTGGTGAACGTGTCCGATTCCGTGGAGTTCCACAGGTCATCCAGGAATTGCAGGCCGAAGTTCACCTTCGTGCTGCCGGCACGCCAGGTCGCGTCGAGCTTCGCCTCGTTGATCTTGTCGCTGTTCTGCTGCGTCTGCAGCGGCAATACGTGCGAGCCGATGATGTAAGGATTGAGGCCGAGATAGTTCGGTGAGATGACCGGGCTCGCGCCCGAAGCGACGGTGTTCGGCCCGGTGGCGCTCCAGTACGGCAGCACGTTCGGGTTCTGGTTCAGCACCACTCCGCCCGAGTAGCCGTTGGTTCCCACCGATGTGTTCGGCCCGTAGCCGACATCCGCGTCGATGTCGCTGATGGTGCCGTTGGGATTCATCTTGGAAGTCGACTGGTCCGCGTCGAATTCCGCGGTCCAGTCATCGTTGACGTCCCATACGACGTTGAGTCCCGGGGTGTTCGTGACGATGTACGTATCGGATACGAATGAATTGAAGTCCGTCGGACCGTTATCCGTGAAGTTGGTGATTGTGCCATTTCCGTCCAGCACCACGTTCGCGGCACCGTTGGCGGGGAACACCCCGAACCAGGTGCTGCGTTGGAAGCGATCCTGATGCTCGTCGTCGGACGAGTAGTTATCGTCGATCGTCACCAGCACCGCATCCGCCGGATGCCACTGGAAGGCCACCCGCCCGTCCTTGCGCTGCGAATTGGTTCGCTCCACATACATCGCCATGTCCTGCGGATACCATGCCGGAACCGCGGCATTGCCGGTCGCACCGGAGCCCACCGTCGCGCAGCCCGTCGAGCCGAACACGGTGGTGTAATTCTGATCGAACGCCGAGCAGGGCAGCTTGGCCGCCTTCCAGCCTACGATGTCCTGATGGTTCCCATAGACGTGATGGTCCGTGTAGTCCCCGTCGATGAGAATGCCGAACTTGCCGTCGGCGAAGGTGTCGCTGAAGAGCGCTCCGAACGCCGGTCGGGTGCCGCCGTCGAGCTCGTAGTTGGTGGCGGACCCGAACGCCTGCGCGTGCAAGCCGGGGTTGTCAAATGGGTTCGGGAACTTGACGTTGATCGTCGCGCCGACCGCGCCGGCGGAGAGGCTGAAGTCCGGGGTCTTGTGGACATCCACCTCGCCAATGTAGTTGGCGCTCATGGTGCTGTAGTCGAAGCTCTGGCCGTTGCCGGATGCCTCCTGCCGGCCGTCGACCAGCAGCTCGTTGAATTGATCGCCGAAGCCACGCACCGTGATGCCCGTGACCGCCCCGGTGGCCGTCGGAGCACCCGCAGAGTTCATCTGGTTCAACGAACCGCGGTTGACCGTCACCCCCGGAATGCGTCCGATCGCCTCGCCGATCGAGGAGTCGGGGAACTGACCGATGTCCTCCGCGGAGATCGCATCGACCACGCCGATGGACATTTTCTTGATCTGCAGGGCGCGCTCCAGCGACCCGCGAATGCCGGTCACGATGATTTCCTGCAGTGTCGTGGCGCCCGTAGTCGGCACCGGCACGGTGGCAGCCGTGGCCCCGGTGTTCTGCGCCACCATCGTGCTCTGGATCAGCG
>JBAVGI010000545.1:0-1702 GCA_049684755.1 Candidatus Sulfotelmatobacter sp. | reverse complement strand
GTCCCCTCCTATTGAAGATTTAGAGTGGAATTTCGGTTCAGATCAAGCCATTCGCTAGCTGCGATCTTGATGGATCTGTCGCAGTACACGTTATCGATGCCAATTTCAGGCAAGCGTGCGAGTACCTGCGAACGCCGCAGAGACGAGCTAATTTTTCCATCGAACAGCCGCACTGGAAAAATTGGAGCTGCCGCTTTCGGCCGAATGTAGTCGTATCGGATGAGATCTGCACCAAACTTCGCTTTGGCGGCTTGAGCGATAGCCGCGCCCGGGATCAGCTTTCCACCATCTACGTCCGATGGCGCAGCTTCGTAGAAACGCCGAAAATGCTCTCGACATAGAATCCGACGCGCTAATGCATGCCCAGGAGAACTTGATTTTTCATAGGCCTTTCGTATGGCCGAGAGAACCTCAACATCTGTTATGCTCAGATGTTTGTTAAGCTTCGTCGAAAACTTCCCTCCAGGCAGCCACCCTTTTAAAAAATCCTTTAAATGAATATCGTACACACGTCGAATGTGATGAAGATAAACTTGCCTATACATAAAATATCTAGCGATCATCAGGCCTTCCGAGGACTCCAGTCCTCCAGCTTCCAGCCCTAGTGCCGGCTCATCTGAGTCTTCATACTCCTT
Organism: Candidatus Sulfotelmatobacter sp.; assembly: GCA_049684755.1. Taxonomy (GTDB): domain Bacteria; phylum Acidobacteriota; class Terriglobia; order Terriglobales; family Acidobacteriaceae; genus Sulfotelmatobacter. The sequence goes on along the minus strand of JBAVGI010000545.1, from coordinate 1,067 downwards.
GGGCAGAAGTCGCAGCGTTTGAATAAGGCGATGATGATCGAATGTACCGTATGCTACGCCCGCATGGTAAGAATCACGTAGCAAATAGTCCATTCTATCGGCCCCGAGCGCGTCGCCAATAACGATTTCGGCCAAGACCGATTCCCAGATATTCAATTCAAGAGGCGCTGCCGTTTTTGGTCCCAATGCCAACTTTACAATATGATCCGCCTTTAGCGGCGGAGTCATCGCACTCCAAATCTGCTCCATCTCGGGGCTGCAAATTATTTCCTTTGTCATTCGCTCATGGTCGTAACCTTCCGGGAGAAGATCATCCTCGGCAGCGTGAGAGAACGGCAAATGTCCGAGGTCGTGACACAGCGCCGCCATGCGCAGGACAGATTTCCAGTAACTACGAGCCTCCGCATCCGGAATGATGCCACGAACGCAATCGTGATACACATTCTCCGGCGCAGTCACGACATCGAAGATTCGCGAGGCGATTTCCATTACACCCAACGAGTGCTCGAACCGCTTGTGAGTAGCCCCGGGATACACGAGATAAGTAAGGGCGAGCTGATGAATCTCCCGCAACCGCTGAAATGGCCGCGAGTCGATCACCTTCCGCTCGTCGCTCCTAACCGAGATGAACGTGTGTATTGGGTCGCGAAATTCGTGGGTGTGCTTCATAGTATGTGAACTCGAATCACGCGCCATGATAGGACAGCTCGTTGAGAAATCCCTTCCCGTGCTCAAGGACGAATCACTGCTTTATCTCTAAGAACAAAACATGAACATAATACACTAAAGCCGAATAGTCCATTTCATTTTCCGTCGCATAGCTAACTCCTTTGTCGCGCCGGCTCAGCGCTCCATGGCCTCGAGGCTGCTGCGCAGCCCAACGGCCGGCGTCGGCTGACCTCCTGCAGGTCGTCGCCAAGGGCGCAAGAGCAATGATCTTTGATTGGCAGTATGACGACAGAGCCGCCCACTATTCGAGCGAAGCGCAGGCGGTCCCTTGACATTTCCAAAATCTAAGCCAGAATTTAAGATAGTTTCAATTATGCAATGAAAGGAGTCGCCGATGG
>JBAVGI010000544.1:0-1790 GCA_049684755.1 Candidatus Sulfotelmatobacter sp. | reverse complement strand
GTGCAGTTCTAATTCTGCTAAGCTGGTCGGCGTTAATATTGTGGCTCAAGGACAGAACTGTGGAAGTAGTGGCCGGTGTCGATCTGGGCGGGACTGCCATCAACTATACCTTGGTGGATCGGGAAGAACGTTTTCTCATTGAGCAACTGTGTGAGCACCCCGCGCTGTCAAAACAGGGACCGGAGATCTGTCTCCAGCAGATCGCCGATGGTTTGAAGCTCGCAACCGATCTGGCGGGAATTACCGTTGATGACGTGGTTGCCATCGGACTGGACACGCCCGGGCCGGCCAGCGCCGCTGGCCAACTCAGTGCACGTGGTTCCACCAATTTTGTGCATCCCAAGTGGGCAGGATTCGATATCCGCGAAGGGCTGGCGCACAAGCTCGGCAAGCCCGTCTCCTATTTGAATGATGCCAACGCGGCGGCGCTGTGGGGACACTATGCGATTTTCGGCGCCACCGGCCGTGAAACGTCTATCTCCATCGTGGTCGGGACGGGGAACGGCGGAGGCATCATTCTCGACGGCAACGTTGTCAAAGGAAAGAACGGGTTTGGCGGAGAACTCGGCCATGTTCTGATTCCATACCAGAGCATCGCCGGAATCGCGGGTATTAACCCACAATGTAATTGCGGACGAATCGGTGATTTGGAGTCGCTCTGCTCGCTCACCGCTATCGAAAAAACTTTGCTGCCGTATTATTTGGCTCGGTACCCCGGACACCAGCTTACAAAGCAGGACTCTCACCAGGCGGCCAAGCTGGTTCGCGGCCTGGCGGAGCAAGGCGATCCCATGTGCAAAGAGATTTTCCGGGTGGAGGCCCATGCCCTGGGACTCTTCTTCGACGAAATGATAAATACGTTCGATCCCGATGCCTTGATTGTAGGGGGCGGAGTTCTGGAAACCAGTCCGGAATTTCAACGCTGGTTCCTGGGAGAAATCCGCGTGGGGATGCCGACTCAGCGTGAGGAACAAGCGGGCATTCCGATCCATGTGATGCCGAATGGCGACACCGCTGGCGCACGAGGCGCGGCCCTGGAAGCGTTGAAGCTGGCGAGGCAAAGCGGTCTGGCATAGCGGAGTTCGGGGTCCTTCATCTTTTACCCAGATCTCGTCAGCAGTAAGTTCCCGTGACATCGTGTGGGATGTGAGACAACGACCTACTTTGGCAGCGGGCCTTCGACCACTTCCACGAAATCTCCAGGCCGGATCCATTTGGCGAAGGCGGCACGAACCTCTTCGGCAGAGACTTTCTGATATCGTTCTGCGGCGCGAATGGGCTCATCGAGCGGCAGTCCGATCATGGCGCGTGCGAGAAATCCATCCGCAATCTCTGACTCGCTCGATTGACCGAGCGGAATCTGACGAATCAGCATGGCGCGCGCTTGCGCCATTTCCTCGGCACTCGGCGCCGCAGTCTGCATGGCGGTAAGGTCCTGTTCTATTAATGCCCGGGCCTTCGGCACGTTTACCGGATCAGCGCCGTAGGAAACGCTGAAACGCGTACGCGTGCGGCCAGCTTCCAGTTCTTCGTCCACGTTATAGACATAACCGGTCTTTTCCCGCAGATCGCGGTAAAGGCGGGTGGCGTAGAAGCCGCCGCCCAGAATGTGATTGGCCAGCTGCAACGGATAGTAATCCGCGTTAAAGCGATTCATGGGAACTTCTTCCGACAGGGTGACCTCGTCTTGAACGCGCGTGGGATCGGGAACCTGGCTGGCAGCGGGCTTGTTCGGCGGCACGGGAGGCATATCCAGCTCCGGCTTCGGCTGTTCCGTCGTCCATGATCCG
>JBAVGI010000543.1:0-2009 GCA_049684755.1 Candidatus Sulfotelmatobacter sp. | reverse complement strand
GCTCAACACCCCCGTCTTCAACCTTCTTGGCGGACGCAGCCGCGAGGGCGTCATGGTCTACGCGCAACCCAACGGCATAAACATTGACCACGCGCTTCAAGACGTTGAGCGGCATCGCGTCATGGGTTATCGAGCCATCCGCGTCCAAAGCGGCTTTCCCGGCCTCAAGTCAACTTACGGCGTGCCCAGGGGCGCAGGCCGCTACGAGCCGGCCGAGCGGGGACTCCCTCCGGAACACGACTGGGCAACCGAGCCCTATCTTCGCCACGTTCCCAGGCTCTTCGAGCGAGTGCGCGAGCAATTCGGCGAAGACCTGCTTCTGCTCCACGATTGCCATCACCGCCTCACACCCATTGAGGCTGCCCGACTCGGAAAAGAACTCGAGCCATATCATCTTTTCTGGATCGAAGACCCCGTTCCCGCGGAGTTGCAGGAAGGTTACCGCATCATTCGCGAGCACACCACCACGCCCATCGCCACAGGCGAGGTCTTCAATTCCATCTGGGACGCGCACGACCTCATCCGCAACCAGTGGATCGACTACATCCGCATGACGATAGTGCATGGCGGCGGCATCACGCCCCTCAAAAAGGCCGCCGACTTCGCGGCTCTGTATCACGTGCGCACCGGCTTCCACGGCGCCACCGATCTTTCGCCCGTCACCATGGCCGCGGCTCTCCACTTCAACACCGCAATTCACAACTTCGGCATCCAGGAACACATGCCCCACACCGAAGAAACCGATGCGGTCTTCCCGCATCACTACACGTTCAAAGACGGATACATGTTTCCCGGCGACGCACCCGGCCTCGGCGTCGACCTCGATGAAAATCTGGCCGCAAACTATCCCTATCAGCGCGCGTATCTGCCCATCAACCGCAAGCTCGATGGCACGCTAACCGACTGGTAATTCCTACTGAACTGATACGCTGTCATTCTGAGCGCACGGGGCCCCAAACGTAGTTCAGTTTGAGGGTGGTAAGCGAAGAATCTGCGGTTGCTTTTAATTTTCTACTTGAAATGTTCGAGCTTGACCTTCTGTCCCAACCGGCACGACTCATAAATCGCCATCACCAACTGCAGCGCGCGATACCCTTCCACTCCCGATGAATTCGGCGCGCGTCCCGTCTTGCACGCCTCGCCGAAATCAAGAAAAGTCCGCTCAAACGGCGCCAGAGAAATCGCCATCGGGTCCGACGCGCCCGATTTTGCATCGCGAGCGACCGGCGCGGGCTCTCCCTCGTCGTCTTTCACGTCCCACGCAGTCAGTTGATCCCCGGTAATAATCGCCGATCCTCTGGTCCCGTAAATCTCGATCCTTTCCGGATACCCCGGCCACAATGCAGTCGCGGCCTGCACCACTCCCGTCGCGCCATTCGCGTAGCGCATCACCGCGCACACCAGATCTTCTGACTCGATCTTGTGCAATGCGCCGAGCTGCCAGTATCCAAACACCTCGTTGACCGGGCCAATCAGATACAGCAGCATTTCCACCTGGTGAATCGCCTGGTTGATCAGCGCTCCGCCGCCTTCGCCTGCCCAGCGGCCCTTGACCGGCCGCGCATAATATTCGGCCGATCGATACCACTTCACATACGCATCTGCCTGCAGCACGCGCCCCAGCCGCCCATCGGCAAGCGCGCGCTTTAAAAACACGATCGAATCGTCAAAGCGATGCTGGCTCACAACGCCGAGCTGAATTCCGGCATTCCTTGCGAGCGCGGTCATCCGCGCCGCTTGAGCCAGGTCCACCGCCATCGGTTTCTGCACAAGAACATGCTTCTTGTGCATCGCGCCCAGCTCCACTGCTTCAAGCCGATACGCAGGAAACGTGCAGACGTCGAGATAATCCACATCGTCGCGCTTCGCCAGTTCCCCGGGGGTCGCGACAAACTCCGCTCCCCAGGTCTCGGCAAATCCCGCGCCCTTCTCACTCGTACGATCGGTGCATGCGGTCAATTCATAGCCGATATTCTGGTAGGCCCGAGCGTGTTTGCCTGCAATTGCGC
>JBAVGI010000542.1:0-5897 GCA_049684755.1 Candidatus Sulfotelmatobacter sp. | reverse complement strand
CCGCATTCCCCGCCAGCGTTCCGCCAATTCCGCCCACATCGCAATCTTCCAGAGACTCCGGGCCCTTGTTTTGTCCCGCAATTCTCTCCGCCACTTCCTCCGAAAATCCATAAGCCGCGCCCGGAATCCCTCCACCAATCGCCTTGCCCAAAACCACCACATCCGGCTCCAGTTCCTCCGCCGCCGTATATCCCCCCGGCCCGGCGCAGATCGTATGCGTCTCATCCAGAATCAGCAGCGTTTCATACTTGCGCGTCAACTCCAGCATCGCCTGATGAAATCCCTTCTCCGGATGCACAATCCCCACATTCGTCATCACCGGCTCGGCCAGCACGCAGGCCACATCTCTCGCAGCCAGAGCCCGCTCCAGCGCGGCCACATCATTGAACTCCACCACCTTCGTCGTCACCGTCGGATTCACCGGAGGCCCAATATTCCCCCGCCGCGAACCCGCCACCCCATTCCCATCCAGCGTGATAAAAGTTTCATCCACTGTGCCGTGGTAGCACCAGTTGAAAACTAGAATCTTCGCCCGCCCCGTAATCTGCCGTGCCAGGCGGATCGAAAATCGATTCGCATCCGTCGCCGTCAACGCAAACTGCCAGTAAGGCAAATGAAACCGCTTCTGCAGCTCCTCGGCTACAAAAATCGCATCCTCACTCGGCAGCATCAACGTAATCCCGCGCCGCGCTTGCTCCTCCACCGCCTTCACCGAGGCAAACGGAGAGTGCCCCGTCATCGCTCCCGTATCACCCAGACAGAAATCGACATAGCGATGTCCATCCACATCGAAAATATGCGACCCCTGCGCCTCCCGCACAAACGGAGGAAATGCCCCCGCCCACTTCACCATCCAGTTCATGGGAACGCCCGCCAGCAGCGACTTTCGCGCCCGCTCAAACAACGCCTTCGACTTCGGCCGCTCATCCACAAACTTCTTCCGCTCGCGCCCCATCAAAGACGCAAGTCGGGACCGATCAACATTTTTCATGACGAGGCAGCATACCATGTAGGCAAGATGAAACAGCCGGGACCAGATTTTGGGTGTCGGGGGTTTCGGGTGGCGCAGCGCTTCAGCGCAGCGACAAACCCCCGTGTTGAAAAGGCGAGGGTTCGGCCGCGACCGACGAACTTAATCATCCATCTATTTAATCTCGAATTCCGGCCCCCGCCCCGAAGGTGCCTCCAGAAAACTGCGGCTTCGCATCCCGCTCTTTCTTACATTGGGAGTGCTTGAACAACTCAGAGTATTCACCTCGGTGGTTGCACCGTTACAGATAAAGCAGCTGGCTGGATTTTGCGGCTCGTCATTATCGATCCCGACTCCCCAATAGTCTGGTTGCTCAGTGTTTGTGTAGAAACTTGCACCAAAACACACCGTAGCGCCTGCGTTACAGGAAATCGGCTGCGAATAGACCTGATTCGAATATGGAAAGTTATAGGCATTTGGCGGTGCCGGCCAGATCAGGTTGTCTGTCTCGTCAAAGAATCTGAAAAAAATCGTCACGTTATTGCAATCGGAGCTCTCCTCCATTTGAATCGTTAGAGAGCTGCCACCAGGCTGAATATCCACGTTTATCGCTACAGACGTTGTAGATTGAGTATTAAATCCATCCGTGAAAATAACGCTGCAAGTGCCATTACTAACTGGAGAGACATTCCATGTACCGCTGAATGGCGGAAATCCTTGCGGCGCAGTAAGACTAGCTATACCAGAGCAGTTCTCTGTTGGTGGACTGATTACGCCACTTCCTCCTTCCACAATGAATGACTGAGCAACGGTTGTGCTGAAATTCAGGGCCGTTGGGCTAGCCGTTAGGGCCCCCGAGTTGATAGTTATGCTAAGGCTGGCGCTCGCACTTAAATTCGCCGAATCAGCTACTTGAAGGGTGAATCATACACCAATGGTCCTTCCGTCGTTCCACTGATGATTCCAGAACTGCTAATACTTAATCCAGGCGGAAATGTACTCGCTGCGGAAGTCAAGGACCAAGCGTATGGTGGCGTGCCGCCTGTTGCTGACAATGTAGTTTGCTGATACGGGGTATAGGCTATGCCGCTTGGCAGACTGCTGGTTGTAATCGTGGGTGGGATTCTTGCAGCGGGGTTGTTGGGAGCGGTATTGCCTCCTCCGCAACTACTCATGTTCGCAACGAGCATGGCAATTGTCATGGTAAGCGTGACCGAGACGAATAATTTGCGGTTACGTGCCCTCCGGCAACTGCGCTGAACAAGCGCCAAGACCCGTGCTGAAAGACAACGCAGTTCCGTATGCATAGATGTTCTCCCGACGGTCAGATTGGCAGCTTCACTGCTGAGCGCAAGTGAATTCGCCTTTGTAAGTTCTCGCGAGAAAAGGACTGCCGTCAGGCAGCACTGGTTGAGAGCCTCTAGCAGGCTGCTGAAAAATTGATGGATTCGGTTGTTTTCTTTCTGTTGCTCATCGTTGGTGATGTTGAGCGTCTGAATTTCTGGGGTTCGTGAGTTTCTCTGTCTGACTTCATGCCCAACCAAACACACTTCGGTCCGAACCTACACCGCCGGAACTGCTGCGAGATTTCGCATGCGCACCAGATTGTAGGCCGCACAGGCGAAGGCGAACACCCAGTCCACCTTGAAAATCCCGCGATGCCGAAGCTTGCGCAGCAGCGCGATCGTCTTCAGCCAGCCGAAACATTCTTCGATTCGCTTCCGCTTGACTTGGCTGATGCGATAGCTTTCGTGCCGCGTCGTCCGGGCATCAATCGCACTCCCGCCCCGTCGCCGATCATTCTGCGCCACGTGTGGCGTGACTCCCAGATGGCGACACTCAGCCACGAAATCAGAAGTGTCATAACCCTTGTCTCCGCCCGCCGTGACCGGCTTGGTGCCGGGAATCTGCTCCAACATCACCAGCGCCGCGTCCCGCTCTGCCGTCCCGTTAGCCTCGAACACTTCACTCGACAGGATCAACCCATTGCGATTTTCCACCAACAGATTCCCACTGAAACTCAACTTAGCTTCCTTGCCCGGCCCTTTCCGCGCCAGCTTGGCATCGGGATCGGTCTTCGAGGCATGCGTCTGATTGGATCGCTTCTCCCCGTGAAAGTTCACCGTCGGGTTGCCTGGATCGTCCGGCGGCGATTCTTTCTCGTCCTTGCGCTGAAAGCTCTTCACGCTCGCCCAAGCTTCCAGCAGCGTGCCATCTACCGTGAAGTGTTCGTCCGAGGTCAAGCCTTTCTGGCGCGCCTTAGCTACCACTTGCGCCAGAAACTCCTTGGCGACGTCGGCCTGCAACAGTCGGTCGCGGTTCTTGGTAAAGGTGGTCGGATCCCACACTTCTTCGTCCAAGTTCAGACCCACAAACCAGCGATACAGCATGCTGTAATCGATCTCCTCCATCAGCAAGCGCTCGCTGCGAATCGAGTACAGCATCTGCAGCAACTGGGCCCGCAACAACTTCTCCGGCGGAATCGAGGGCCGGCCCGCGCTCGCATACATCTGGTCAAATCGGCGCGACAACTGCCTGAGCACCTCGTCCACCATGGCCCGGATCGCGCGCAGCGGATGATCCTTCCGCACCCGCGTCTCCGGCGACAAATAACTGAACATCTGGCTCTGCTGATGATCTATGCCTCTCATGCTTCCACTCTTAACACGACTGGCCTGTGGACGTGGAGTAGTTTTTCAGCAGCCTGCTAGGGCAGGTAAACAGATAAACAGTCCCATCTTTTCGCGGGCTGTACCCAATTCCAAACATGGTTGCCGCAGTTCGGTTGCCGGGGGCCACGTCCACCTGCCCCCACGTGTTTCCGCTGTCACTCGTCAACTCCACGGTCACTGGGATGTTGCAGCTATTCACGATCCAAAGAGTGGCGTTTTGGTATTGGTATTCCGTTCTCGTGCACCGTGGAACGCCACTGACGAAATGCGATGAAGGGGTATCGCTGGCTTGCGTGATCGCCGCGGCTGGTTCACCAGTGGGTGAGACTGTCTCCGCACTGGTTGGCGCAGGTAAGGGGTCGTCAACCGGCGTGCCACCACTGGCGTCCGTCGTTTCTCCGCAGCCCGGGGGCATACCTGCCGCACCCACGGGAGTGTGGTTCAACCCGGCTAGAGTTCCCCACATGATTGCTTTCCCCGTCGAGCATGGGTCATACACCTTGGCTCCTGCGACCCTCGTGACGCTTCTGATCCCAACGGGAGGCGTACTTTTTGGATCGCCGGAGTACTGGAATACGGCTTCAATCTCGATACTCTGGCCCACATGCTCGCGCAGCATTCCCATCGCACTTGGAGGGTAGCTCGCACAGAAAGCGTTCCCCGAACTCGCGTCGGAAAGCGACACACCTGCTCCGCAATCAGCGCCTACCGTGAGGGTCACTTTCTTCTTCTTGGCAGTTACCTTGGCGAAACCGTATTGGGGAACGGCGAGTAGGGCAAACATCAGCCCGAGCGCGCCTAACAGAACGAAGTATGAGATAGGCTTCGGGCGTGGAGAGGAATTCAATCCGTGGAGTTGCTTTGTTTTCGTCATCGTGGGACTCCTTGAGGGAAATCAGTTCGAGAACATACTGGTTCACGACCGTCTCGTCATCCCCCAAATGGGTGAACCATACGCATTTATTAATTGACTTATACCTCCGGCCAAGAGGACAATGCTTTCGCTAGCGGCCCTTCCGTTTTACCTTTCCCCCGGTGTTCCATAATCAACGATAGGTTTGCCGCTGAAGCAAAGAGCCGCTGATTGCTTCAGGCACTTAGAGGAAGAGCGCATGGTAAGTCGATTCATCCCAAGCTGCGAGGCTGACCGTGCTACCAAGTAAGCAGATGCTCACAAAACTGATAGGCAGTTTGTACGATGCTGTAAGCGAGCCGGCCCTTTGGATAGTATTTCTTCGTGATCTCGCGGAGAACTGCCGCGCCGATTCGTCTGCGCTAGTCACGCGTAATTTTGACCATGGGCTTCACGCGGTTAGCGCCTCCTGGAATTTGGAACCGGAAGCTGATCGCCTGTATCAGCAGTACTACGGGACCATGGACGTGTGGGCCACCCGAGGGCGATTGATGCCTGCCGGTTTCGTGTGCACATCCGCTTCTTTATGCCCCCTCGGGGAGCTGAGTGAAACCGAGATTTACAACGACTTTATGCTTCGGTGCGGCATTGAGCATGGGATATTTGGCGTCGCCGAGAATAAGGCGTCGGTATGGGCGAGCGTGAGTCTTTATCGAGGGCGAGCCTCCGATGAGTTTGGCGATTCCGAGCTGGAAACGATGGGCTTCCTTATCTCGCATATACAACGGTCTTTCAAGTTACATTTTCAGTTTTCGGAGATGAATGCACGAAGCGACGGGGATGAGGCTGCCCTCAACATGTTGTCAGTCGCCGTTATCTTTTTGGGTGCTACCGGTGAAATTCTCCTCATGAATAAAAGGGCCGAGGAGTTGGTGAACTCGAACGACGGGCTGCTATTTCGCGCGGGCAAATTGAGTGCGGCTGCGAGGACCGAGTCGGCGCAAATGCTGGCAATGATCCATCTAGCTGTGGAGACCGGGAACGGAAGAGGGCTAAGCGCTGGCGGAACGATCCTGATCTCACGGAGGTTGGGGCGTCCGCTTTCTATGACGGTGGCTCCCTTACGTGGGTTTAGCGCCGGTTCGCGGCAGCCTGCTGCGGTGCTTTTTATTTCCGATCCGGACCGGAATAGGGAACTTCCAGCCGACCTGCTGCAGCGCTGCTACGGACTGACGCCAGCCGAGGCGCGACTGGCTACGGCCTTATTGGAAGGCCATTCGTTGAAAGAAGTAGCGGATACCTGCGGCGTCACCCATAACACGGCCAAATCACAACTAAAAAGCGTTTTCTCGAAGACTCAAGTGCGGCGTCAGGGCGAACTGATACGACTGTTGTTAAACAC
>JBAVGI010000541.1:0-2091 GCA_049684755.1 Candidatus Sulfotelmatobacter sp. | reverse complement strand
GAACGACGCCAAATTGTCCGGTTTGCGGCACGACGCTCAACGGCGCTTACGCTGTAATAGACGTAGTCCCCGTCCCGGAACACAATCCTACCGGCGAGCCAGGCGGTCCGTTCAACTCCTTCGATATTAGTACGATCGCGCCAAATCCCGCCGCTGCAGGCCACTACTTGGATTATATTTCCGACCGGATTGGCTTGGACGTAGTCGTGATCGACACCTCCATGAACCTCGCGGTGAACGCCATCCAGGGATCCAATTCCGTTTCGGATGCTGGCAACGGAGCCAGTCCTTGCTTCCAAATTCCGCAACCGGGCGTCACTCCTCCCACCAACGTAGGCGTGATCCCGCCCATCATTGATGTGTTTGGAAATTTCACAAGGTTCGGATGCAGGTCAGATTTATCCTGGGAAGGAGGAGTGAAATTCCATCTGAATTCGGGTTTTGGCGCGAATAATAACTTTGGCGGATTCCCCGGCGCCCAGTGCTGCGCTTCCCGCTCCAATGGCGTGAACCCCATGTCCGGGCCGGATGGCAATACCACCACTCCGGATGGAAAGATCCTTTTCGTCGGAAACGGCAGCGCAAGCGTGGTGGTTTTCGACCTCTCGACCATGAACCTGAGCACCAATCCGCCCACTCCGCCGACGGTGCTTGCCGCCATCCCCACTGGCGTATCTGCCGACTATGACGGACCGACTGGCATCGCGGGTTGCGTCGCCTCGTGGAACGGTGAAGCTGGCTCCGCCGCTGACTGCGGAGACGATCGCGCCGACGAGATGGCATACGATCCCGTCCATCAAGTTCTTGCCGTCATGGACGGTGATCCGGGACTGCCGTTCGTCACCTTCATCGACATGTCGCACATCGTCAACAAAACCGGAACCTTGGCGCAGCAACATTGCCTGCCGATCGATTCGACGCTGGCTTACGGTCCCTATCCTGTTGGCTACACAGCAGCTACTTATCCGCTTCAGGGGGACGGGACAGGGGTTCCGCCGGAACTGGTTTTGGACCCGGGCGTTGGAGGGTCTTTCAATCCACCCAGTTGCATTATCGGCCAGATTTATTACGACGGCGCAGGAGGTGCGGCCTCAGGAGGCGTTGGCCTCGACCCGACTGTTCCAGTTGACACAGCTGGAGGCACCTTTCCCTGCCCCGATCCTTCCAACCCACATGTGTTCAGCGGCGTTTCTGGATCGGCGGCGGCTGATGGACCGTTGGGGCTACCGGGCATTGGAATCACCCCTAGCGGGACGGCCTATACGATTCCCTGTCACCATGCCCCTATCCTCAACCAGACCACGGGGGCCTTCTGCAACCAGACGGCCCCTGGTGCCGGTTGCTCTGGGGCAATAGCACCGGGTGGGTTAGGAGCGAACACCTGGAACCCGAACACGGGCTTCTTGTTGCAGGCGAACCTGAATTCTATCCCGACAACCAACATTGGCAGCATTGATGTGATTGATCCCGGGCTGGGGACAACTCACGGACCAGTGGTGGTGAATAGCTTCGTGGTGCCCAATTGTATGCCCGCGAGCATCGTTCAGGGTCCTGGCAACAACTTCCTCGTAGGTTGCGGCGACCATGATGGCGAGGCATTCCCTCCCAACGAGTACATTATCGATGGAACCTCTGGCGCAATCCTGGCCACGGTTACTCAAGTGGGAGGCGTTGACGAGGTTTGGTACAACCCGGGCGACAACAAGTATTATCTCGCGGCGCGCGACATGCCCAACGGTCCGGTCATGGGCGTGATCGATGCAAAAACGAACCAATGGCTGGCCAACGTTACCACCAACTCCAACTCGCACAGCATCGCGGTCGACCCCAACACGAACCATGCCTTTGTGCCGCTGCAGACCGGCGGTATTTGCACGACGCAAAGCAGCAACGGTTGCGTGGGCGTCTACGGGGAGCAGTAAGGAGACGTTCGCCCGGTGGTATATTTGGGAAAGGAGGCGAAGCTTCGAAAGTTTCGCCTCTTGCGTCGGGAAGTGATTTATGAAAACTTTTAGCGGCTCTTTCTGCATTCCTGCATTCGGACTCTCGCTTCTGCTGTTGTCAGCCACTCTGGCAGCAGCAAATGACAAG
>JBAVGI010000540.1:0-2148 GCA_049684755.1 Candidatus Sulfotelmatobacter sp. | reverse complement strand
GAACGACGCCAAATTGTCCGGTTTGCGGCACGACGCTCAACGGCGCTTACGCTGTAATAGACGTAGTCCCCGTCCCGGAACACAATCCTACCGGCGAGCCAGGCGGTCCGTTCAACTCCTTCGATATCAGCACGATCGCGCCGAATCCCGCCGTTGCAGGCCACTATTTGGATTATATTTCCGACCGGATCGGGTTGGACATAGTGGTGATCGACACCTCCATCGACCTCGCGGTGAACGCCATCCAGGGTCAGAACTCAGTGGCCGATGCTGGGAATGGAACCAGTCCTTGTATAACAATCCCCCAACCCGGCTACACTGGACCTCCTCCTACACCCAACGTGGAGGTTATTCCGCCGATCATAGATGTTTTCGGCAATTTCACCCATTTTGGATGCAGGACTGATTTGTCCTGGGAGGGCGGACCAACTTTCCATCTCAATACCGGCTTTGGACCCAGCGGCAATTTCGGAGGATTCCCCGGCGCCCAGTGCTGTGCTTCCCGGTCCAATGGCGTGAACCCCATGTCCGGGCCGGATGGCAACACCACCACTCCGGATGGAAAGATCCTTTTCGTCGGAAACGGCAGCGCAAGCGTGGTGGTTTTCGACCTCTCGACCATGAACCTGAGCACCAATCCGCCCACTCCGCCGAAGGTACTCGCCACCATCCCCACTGGCGTATCTGCCGACTATGACGGACCGACTGGCATCGCGGGTTGCGTCTCCTCGTGGAACGGTATAGCTGGATCGGCGGCCGATTGCGGAGACGATCGCGCCGATGAGATGGCGTACGATCCGGTCCATCAGATTCTTGCCGTCATGGACGGCGATCCCGGACTGCCGTTCGTCACCTTCATTGACATGTCGCACATCGTCAGCAAAACCGGAACCTTGGCGCAGCAACATTGCCTGCCGATCGACTCGAACCTGGCCTACGGCCCTTACCCTGTTGGCTACACTCCGGCTACGTATCCACTTCAGGGAGACGGGACAGGGGTTCCGCCACAACTGGTCTTGGATCCGGGCGTTGGAGGGTCTTTCAATCCACCCAGTTGCATTATCGGCCAGATTTATTACGACGGCGCAGGAGGCGCGGCATCCGGAGGCGTTGGCCTCGACCCGACTGTTCCAGTTGACACAGCTGGAGGCACCTTTCCGTGCCCCGATCCTTCCAACCCACATGTGTTCAGCGGCGTTTCTGGATCCGCGGCGGCTGATGGACCGTTGGGGCTACCGGGTATTGGAATCACTCCTAGCGGGACGGCCTATACGATTCCCTGTCACCATGCCCCTATCCTCAACCAGACCACAGGGGCCTTCTGCAATCAGACGGCCCCGGCTGCTGGTTGTTCTGGGTCAATAGCACCGGGTGGGTTAGGAGCGAACACCTGGGATCCCAACACCGGCTTTTTGTTGCAGGCGAACCTTAATTCGATCCCTACAACGAATATCGGTAACATTGACGTCATCGATCCCGGTGTGGGAACAGGAAACGGACCGATAGTGGTCGGGAGTATAGTCACGCCCAATTGCATGCCCGCCAGCGTAGTGCAGGGCCCCGGGGAAAACTTCCTCGTCGGTTGCGGGGACCATGATGGCGAGGCTTTCCCTCCCAACGAATACATCATCAATCTTGCCGGGGGCTTTAGTCCAACCGCTGGATATAATGTAAACTGCAGCACCACACCCATGGTGAACTGCGTGCAGATCAACCAGGTAGGCGGCGTGGACGAGATCTGGTATAACCCGGGCGACAACAAGTACTATCTAGCGGCGCGCGACATGCCAAATGGTCCGGTCATGGGAGTGATTGATGCAAAAACAAATCAGTGGCTGGCAAGCATGACTACCAACGCGAACTCGCACAGCATCGCGGTCGATCCCAGCACGAACCACGCTTTCGTACCCATGCAGACGGGAGGGATCTGTACGACACAGAGCAGCAACGGTTGCGTCGGTGTCGTGGGCGAGCAGTAAGGAGACGTTCGCCCGGTGGTATATTTGGGAAAGGAGGCGAAACTTCGAAAGTTTCGCCTCTTGCGTCGGGAAGTGATTTATGAAAACTTTTAGCGGCTCTTTCTGCATTCCTGCATTCGGACTCTCGCTTCTGCTGTTGTCAGCCACTCTGGCAGCAGCAAATGACAAG
>JBAVGI010000539.1:0-16243 GCA_049684755.1 Candidatus Sulfotelmatobacter sp. | reverse complement strand
TTGGAGGAAACGCTTTGCAGTCCGTCTACATTCTCTCCGCCGTCCGCACGCCAATCGGCAAGTTTGGCGGATCGCTCGCCTCGCTAACCTCGGCCGACATAGGTGTAGTAGCCGCCAAGGCGGCGATCGAGCGCGCCGGAATCCAACCGGATCAAGCGGAAGAAACGATCTTTGGGAGCGCAAGGCAAGCGGGCGGCGGACCAAATCCGGCGCGGCAGATTTCCATTCGCAGCGGCGTGCCGCAGGAAGTTCCCGCTTTCACCGTAAACAAAGCCTGCGCGTCGGGAATGAAGTCCATCGCTCTCGCGTATCAGGCAATTCTGCTAGGCGATTCCAGTTGCATTCTCGCCGGCGGCACGGAGTCCATGTCGCGAGTTCCTTATTTTCTCGAGGCCCGTTGGGGATACCGGCTGGGCAATCAGGATCTGGTCGACGGCATGTATCGCGACGGATTCTTCTGTCCCATGGCGAAGATGGTGATGGGGGAGACCGCCGAACTGCTGGCTGAACATTACAAAATTTCCCGCGAGGAGCAGGATGAGTTTGCCCTGCAGTCGCAAACCCGCGCCGCACGCGCCATTGCCGCAGGACGCTTCGAAGCTGAAGTTGTCCCGGTCACAATTGAAGGCAAGAAGGGCGCAAGCACTTTCAGCCGCGACGAGCATCCCTTCGCCGACTCGAGCATGGAAAAGCTGGGCAAGCTGGCGCCCGCATTTTCGAAAACCGGAACAGTCACCGCAGGAAACTCTTCCGGCATTACAGACGGCGCTGCCGCCGTGGTTCTAGCCAACGAACATTTTGTGAAGACGAACAATCTCAAGCCTCTGGCCCGCATTTCAGCCGTCACTTCCGCTGGAGTCGATCCGCGCAACATGGGGATCGGTCCCGTTCCCGCTCTCCGCAAACTCGAAGACAAACACAACCTTCGACTGCACGAATTCGGATTGATCGAACTGAACGAAGCCTTCGCCGCCCAGGTAATTGCCTGCGATCGAGAACTGAATTTCAACCACGACCGGCTCAACGTGAACGGTGGCGCCATCGCGCTCGGCCATCCCATCGGCTGCACCGGCACGCGCATTACTGTCACCCTGCTGCATGAGATGCTGAAGCGAAACACGCGCCGCGGGGTGGCGACTCTTTGCGTAAGCGGCGGCATGGGCATGGCGCTGGCGCTCGAAAATGCAGCCTGAATTCGCCACCTTCTGCTATCATTCCATCGCTTTCGTTACAGACGCAGTGACCGCCCATTTCATCGGCGCGCGATCCTTTCAAGGAGACTCCTATGCTTCGATGCGTCGCTTGCATTTCCCGCTTTCTCACGCCGCTCCTCGCGATGATTTTCGCCGCCAGTTTCGCGCTGGCGCAAACGGAGTTCTCCGCCGACATTGTCGACCTGCAAAAGCCAGGTACTCCAACCACGGCAAAGATCTATTTCGCCAAGGACAAAATGCGCATTGAACCCGCAGCCAGCGGTCCGCGCAGCGGAGGCGCGGTCATTGTCAATTTCGGCACTCAAACTTCGACGGTGCTCATGCCCCAGCAGCGCATGTATATGGAGATGCCCGCGCAATCGCAGAGCCAGCGCATGTCCTATACCAATGCTTTCTTCCGCGCCGGCGACGTAGAGAACGCCTGCGGTGACTGGCAAAAGATCGAACATGCTCAAGGCGGAAGCTGCCATAAAATCGGGAACGACACGGTGAACGGCCGCACTACAGTGGAATACGAAGGAACGAACGCCAACGGCGACGTGAATCACTTCTGGCTCGATCCCAAACTGCGTTTTCCCGTGAAATGGCAGGGCAAGAACAGCGGCGGAGAATTGCGCAACATACAAGAAGGCACTCAGCCCACCAACTTGTTTGAGCCTCCGGCCGGCTTCACCAAAATGGAGATGCCTGGCATGATGCAGCAGCCCCACTAACCCACTGATTCGCCCGGTCGCTGCGGGAATCGAACGGTCCAGAACGCCCGCGTTGACGCCTGTAAAACGCGGTCGCTATACTTTTCTCACGGCCTGATCCGAGGAGACAGAATGCCCCTTTCCGCGGTAATCGTGGACGATGAGCAACTCGCCCGCGACGAACTTGCGTTCCTGCTGAAAAGCGCGGGGGATGTAAATGTCGTGGCCCAGGGTAAGAACGGTCTTGAGGCCATCAACCTCATCAAAGAACACAATCCCGATTTGGTTTTTCTCGACGTCCAAATGCCGGGACTCGACGGCTTCGGCGTGATCAAGAAACTTCTCGACAAGAAAATTCCTCTGCCCAAGATCGTCTTCGCCACGGCGTTTGACCAATATGCGGTGAAGGCGTTTGAAGTCAACGCCGTGGATTATCTCTTGAAGCCGTTCGACAAAAAGCGCGTCGCACAGGCGGTTCAGAAGGCACGGATTCAGCAGGAAACCGGGAGCTTGCCAGCGGAGAAAATCGATACCCTGATGCGCATGCTGCAAGCGCCCAAGACCCAGAGTACGAAAATTCTGCTCAAGGCTGTGGGACGAATGTTTCTGGTGGATCAACGGGAGATTTGCTACGCCTGGATCGAAGACGGAGTTATTACGGTTGTCACGGCGGGCCCCTCCGGCATGGAAGGCCACTCCAACTGCCGCACCTTGGAGGAACTACTCTCCAGCCTGGACGCCGGACTGTTCTGGCGTGCTCACCGGTCTTACCTGGTGAACATCAATCGAATTCGCGAAGTCGTGCCCTGGTTTAAGAGCTCGTACCAGTTGCGCATGGACGATAAGAAGCAGAGCGAGATTCCAGTCAGTCGGGCTCAGACCAAACGTTTACGCGAACTCTTCGGGCTGTGACTTGCTCGTTCCGCGCAACGCTCGCCCATGCGGGTTGCCACTGAAGACAAATCCGTACCTGAACTTGACCCCGTGGAGTGCCCGGCTCTTTCGACGGCGGCGTACAAATCCTTGATCAGCGTGCCCGTGTACAGATGTGCAGCTCAGTTCTGCCCGGCCTCAAAGCGGCCAGATCGGTCGGGCATGTTAAGCGGAAGCTGGTTGAAATTTCGAACTCGCCCCCTTGCAAGAGTGGCTAGACGGCTAAAGCCTCCAACCCGGTTCGATCTCGAATCACAAGCGTCGCTCCTTCCAGACGTATGAGTCTTCTTTTCTTCAGATTACTTAGCAATCGCGTCACCGTCTCCCGCGACGAACCTATTCTTTGGGCCATCTCTTCATGGGTCATGGCGGAATGCAGCCGCTGCTCGTTCGGTTCCTGACTGCCCCGCGGAGCGCACGACAACAAAAGTCTCGCCAGCTTTCCGGAAGAAGACCGGGCCAGCACCAGGTCGTGAATATCGCGATACGCGCCTTGGAATTCACGGCTCAGCGACTGCGCGGCATGCACTCCGACTTCACTCTCGTTCTGCAGCAGGGTCATCAGATCCTGGCGCCCAATAAAATCTAACTGGCATGGCGTAGAGGTCTCCGCCGTCATCTCGTAGTTCGTCCCCGAGACCGCCGCGCTTAACCCCAGCACCTCTCCTGCCTCCGCCTGCTTCAGGATCAGCACTTTGCCTTCTTTCGATGTAGTCGACAACTTCACTTTTCCCGAGCAGAGAATATACACTCCACGCGGAGTCTGACCTTCCACGAAAAGCAGCGCCCCGGAGGGCATCACGCTGTGGTAGCTGGCCGTGTCAAGCGACCTTAGTACCGGCAGTGAAAACCGGCAGAAATAACCGTCTCGGCTGCTCTTGCAACCCATGCAACTTTCGATCACGTCTAGACCGTAGGGAGCCCTCATATGTATCTCCTTTGTGGGACTGCGCCGCTCTCTTTCTGGTTCTCGGTTACCCAAATCTTCCGGAAATTGTGGCTTCAGTTCCTGCGTCCGCTCCAACAGGGATAATGCATGCGCACGCGTATCCGAGTTCGCGCTGCGCGTCGCGGATATCACCTCCCACGCCGCGGACGGATCCGCCGTGTATTCCCACTCCAACTGGCTGACGAGAAGATACAGCGGGTCGATTTCCGGCGTGCCCTTGGCTGGAGCGCCATTCACCCACTGTCCTTGTGTGGGGGTAACAGGGTAAACTGGCGTTCGGGTCCAATCTTCCTCGAGAGCCAGCGGCCGTCCCCGCCAAACCTCAATCTGCAAGTCTTGACTATTCTTAAAAGATGCGCTGGTGCGCTCCGGCAGCAAGCGAACCAAATTGTTCGGCGGGTGATTCCTGGCGACTAACAAGCTTCACGCCCCAAGCGAGCCCTTTGCGACGAGTCCGCGGCTCGCCCATCCGCCTTCGGGAAGACTTATAAAGCTTTCTGGTTTTCCCGATTAGAAAGATGCTAGAGCACTTGTCGTTCCAGAATGACTCTCCCGCCGGCAATCATCCAACTGTTAGAAAAAACTGATCTTCACAGATGGACTTCCAAGGAATTCTCTGGACCCTGCCGATAAATCGGCAGACTGTAAACAGGTCGGCACACCGTGCCACAAACCTCCCAACTCAAGCCTGATCTATTCCAATGCGGGTCCCGAATAATCCTTGCGAGTAATTCCCAGCCGCTTCATTTTGGACTGCAAAGTGGTTCGCTTCACTCCGAGCCGGCGAGCCGCTCCCTTCGGTCCTGACAACATCCCCCCGCTTTCGCGAAGAATCCGGATAATGTGCTGCCTTTCAGTACTTTCCAGTGAAGGTTCCACGACGTGGCTTGCCGCCTTGAGGTCCGCTAAAGGAGATCGCAGGGCGGTCCCTTCCGTCAGAATCACTGATCGCTCGATAAAGTTTTCCAGCTCTCGGACATTCCCTGGCCAATGCCAATTAGTCAGCGCGTCCATCGTTTCAGTAGGGATGGTCTCGATCGTGCGATTCATCCTGGCGGCAAATTTTCGAACAAAATATCGAACCAGAATGGGAATATCCTCCCGTCTCTCGCGCAGTGGAGGAACGCGAATTGGGAACACATTCAAGCGGTAAAACAAATCACTGCGAAACTCTTTGTCCGCCACGCTTCGAGCCAAATCCCGGTTGGTGGCCGTGATCAGCCGCAGATCCACTTTAATAGTTCGAATCCCACCTAGCCTTTCGAATTCACGGTCCTGCAAAACCCGCAGCAGTTTTGGTTGCAATTCCGGAGATATTTCCCCAACCTCGTCAAGAAAAAGAGTGCCTTTGTCAGCCAGTTCCAGTCGCCCCACCTTCTGCCGGATCGCTCCCGTAAATGCGCCCTTTTCGTGACCGAATAGTTCGCTCTCCAGCAACCCGGTAGGAATCGCGGCGCAATTTAAGGTAATGAAACTCTTATCCTTCCGTTTACTGCTGGCATGAACTGCACGCGCAACCAGACCCTTGCCTGTGCCGGTTTCGCCCAACAGCAGAACCGTGGCGTCGCTATCGGCAACCACCGAGATTTGATCCAGCACACTCATAAGCGGCCGGCTTTCCCCGACGATTCCTTCCACATGAACTCGCTGGTGACTGTGTCCTTCCAGATAACGTTTTTCGCGGCCCAACCGGCTCTTCAATTGTTCGATTTCCCGAGCAATCCGCGAGTTTTCCAGAGCAATCGCCAGCTGCGCGGCCACTTGGTTTAGGAGTTCCAGGTCCTCGGTCTGGAAGGCGTCGGCCCGCGTGCTGCCGAGCACCAGTACGCCCAGAGGTCCCTTGGGGCGGATCAAGGGAACGCAGCACAATGACTGCAATCCTTCGATCAAAAAGTGATTCGTAATTTTCGAATCGAATCCTTTCATCTCCTCTTTGGTGAAGATCATCGGCTCCCGCTTCTGCAGGGCTTTGCTTCCTGGGCCCCGCGGAGCGCTGATTTCGGGACCGGAACTAACATCCTTAGCCAGAGGAAAATCAATGGCCTGCCGCACCAACTCCCCGCTTTTTTCGTCGCGCAAGGAAAGCGCCGCATATTCCTGTCGCAGGACTCGGCGCAGGTAGGCGGATATCCGCGGAAAGACCTCCTGGACATCCCATTTTTTCGCCAGCAGACGCCCCACTTCCGTCATCACCTGACCGCGCTTTTTCTCCGTCTTTAGTTTTTCGGAAACGCCCCGAAACGATTCCTCGAGTTTTTTCTGTTCGGTAATCTCAATGGCAACAACGCCGATCTGGGCGACCCGGCCTCTCCAGTCTCGAATGGGTACATAGTGTTCAATCCAGTGTCCAGGCTCAGTCCTGGTCGGCAATACCGCACTAACTTCGCGATTCAGTACAGCCTGCCCCGTCGCCGCCACATTGGCCAGGTGCGGCTGGATGAGTTCAACAAAATCGCCCAGGATTTCCCGCACACTTTTTCCCAGATGTTCTTGCACCGCTACCCCATTCATCTCCGCCATTACGTGGTTGATCCCCACATAGCGGAGATCCATGTCCAAAATGCAGAGACCTACCTTGGACGCCGTGGAATGAACCCGTAAAAGGTCTTCCCATTCTTTGAGCGATTCGGGAACCGCGAACGAAGCCGCATTGCTCCTTTCCCTGTTCTTGTCTTCATTCCTATCTTCCGGATGGCTTGTCATAAGCCAACTCCGCTGTACATTTTGTTTTTCAGGATTCCCGGCGTTAAGCTATGCATTAGAAAATCGAATCCATGAAGGAAAAAATGAGTCGGCAGGAGAAGGGCCAAATCTGGGAGCGACCATCGTGCTGCGCATCCGGAGCGGAACGATGGCACGGGTTCCGACCGCCGCGTCGAGCGCTGCACAGAGAGATTCGAACAGGGAAAGTCTGAGGGGCACATCGACGCATGGCTCCCGCGGCTCTACCCCCTCTGCAGAGCCACCATAAGCGTTCGCAACCGTTCTGAAATCCCCAGAATTATAGTCGGATTCCTACCGTATAACTCCTTAGCCCCGTAAGTTCGTTTTTCGTAACAAGTTCATACACAGACGGATGGAACGAGCCTTCGAGTCCATTGGGGCCGGCACAGGCGCTGCCTTGATGGGGGACTATAATCGGTCTATGGCGCGGGGTTGGGAAAGCAAGTCGGTTGAGGCGCAACAGGAAGATGCAGCCAGCGAACAATCCCTCAAGAAGCCGCGACTGACGCGCGAACAGGCTGATCGCCTTCGCGAAAAAGAGAGCCTTCAACTATCCCTCAGAAACGTAGTCAGGCAACTCGAGGGCAGCTCGAACTCTCAGCATCGCGATATGTTGGAGCGTGCTAAGTCTGACTTGGAACGAAGGATCGAAAACCTGAGCACCGTGTAGGGGTTCGCCGATTCGGCTGCCTTCTTTTCGTTTTTCGTAACAAGAAATAAGGAAAGTTAAGTATCCTTCGCCTAACTCCTGTTGCGATTCGCTCTCCTGACTTTGGTAATGCCGTTTTCGCGCCTGACGTATAATTGTGCTTCCATGAAGGCCTACGTATATGTTTCGCTCAAGAAGAGCGTGCTCGATCCTCAAGGTAAGACCATCCACGGCGCGCTTAAAAAGATGGGTTATAAAGGCTTGGAAGAAGTGCGCCAGGGAAAATATTTTGAGCTTACGCTCGATGGAGGATTAAGCCGCGTGGACGCTCAGGCCGAGGTTGAGCGCATCGCTCGTGAAGTACTTACCAACCCGGTCATCGAAGAGTTTCGCTGCTCCCTCGCAGACTGAATTCCTGGAGTTCCCGCATGTGTGGAATCGTTGGCTATGTCGGCAAGAAGGAAGTCGTTCCTATCATCATTGAGGGCCTGCGGCGACTTGAGTACCGCGGCTATGACTCGGCGGGTATCGCCGTCGCCGGCAACGGGGATCAACTCCAACTGCGACGCGCCGAAGGCAAACTGCGCAACCTGGAAGAAGCCATTCGCCTTAAACCCCTTGAAGGGACTTATGGTATCGGCCACACTCGCTGGGCTACGCATGGACGTCCCACCGAAGAAAACGCTCATCCCCATCGCGACTGCACGGAAAAGATCGTCGTCGTGCATAACGGCATCGTTGAAAACTATCTCAGTCTGAAGAAAAAACTGATCGAGGAGGGCCACAAGTTCTCCACTGAAACCGACACTGAAGTGATCGCGCATCTGATCGAAAAGCATCTTTTCAAAACCGGCAACGGCCATCGCCCCACGCTTGAAGACGCCGTTCGCCGCACCGTTAAAGAACTCACTGGCGTCTTCGCTCTCGCCGTGATTTTTGTCGACGAACCGAACAAAATCGTCGCGGCCCGCAACGGTCCTCCACTCGTCATCGGCCTGGGCAATGACGAATATTTTGTTGCTTCCGACGTTCCCGCCATCCTTTATCACACGCGAGATATCTTCTTCCTGGCCGATGGCGACCTCGCCGTCGTCACCCCCGCTGGCGTGGATCTCACGGATTTTGAAGGAAGGCCCATACGGCGCCAGGTGCAGCACGTGACCTGGGATCCGATCATGGCGGAAAAGGCCGGCTTCAAACATTTCATGCTCAAAGAAATTTATGAGCAGCCACGCGCCATCCGCGAGACCACGCTGGGTCGAGTCTCTCTCGACACCGGCCACATTTTCCTCGATGAAATGCAAATCACCGAAGCCGAATTTCGCGCCGCAAAAAAAATCAACATCGTGGCCTGTGGCACCAGTTGGCACGCCGGACAAGCCGGCAAGTTCATGATCGAGAGTTTTGCCCGTGTCCCCGTCGAGGTAGACTACGCCAGCGAATGGCGCTACCGCGATCCTATCGTGAGCGACAACACGATCACTCTCGTAATCTCGCAGTCCGGCGAAACCGCCGACACCATCGCCGCCCAGCGCGAAGCCAAAGCTAAAGGCTCACACACGCTGGCCATCTGCAATGTGGTCGGCTCCATGATTACTCGCGAAGCCGCCGGAACCATCTATACGCACGCCGGCCCCGAAATCGGCGTGGCCTCAACCAAAGCCTTCACCTGCCAGCTAACTGCGCTATATCTCTTCGCTCTCTACCTTGCGCAGGTGCGCGGCGCCATGACCTCCGAACAAATTCGCGCCGCCGCCGGAGAACTCACGCTCATCCCCGGCAAGCTCGAAACTATTCTGACCCACGACGAGGCGTGCGAAGACCTGGCCAAACGCTTCCAGCGGGTTCACGATTTTTTGTTTCTCGGCCGCGGCATTCACTATCCCATCGCTCTCGAAGGCGCGTTGAAGCTGAAAGAAATCTCCTATATCCACGCCGAAGGCTACCCTGCCGGAGAAATGAAGCACGGCCCCAACGCGCTGATCGACGAAAATCTTCCCGTAGTTATCATCGCCACTCGTAACGTCAATGATCCCGACTCGATGCTGCGCTACGAGAAGACCATGTCGAACCTGAAGGAAGTAAAAGCCCGCTCCGGCGTGGTCATCGCGCTCGCCACCGAAGGTGACGAAGAAATTAAAGAATCCGCTGACCACGTCCTCTACGTTCCCGCCGCACCCGAGAACCTCTCGCCGATTCTTGAAATCGTCCCTTTGCAGTTGCTGGCTTATCACATCGCCGTGCGCCGCGGCTGCGACGTGGATCAACCCCGCAATCTGGCGAAGTCTGTCACGGTGGAATAGTCGCAGCTTTCTGATTACGCGGTCAGGCCGCCTCGCTTCTTTCTCGGCTTGATCTCATCTAGATAGTAGATGTCTCCATTCAAAACCTTCACCGCGCGCCTGCTCTCCTCCGACTGCTTGTCGGAATACGCGAAGCACCTCGAATTCGAGGTCCTCGGAGAAAAGCGCTTCGGCTTCGTCGCGGGGCAGTGGCTTTCCTTTCGCCACTCAAAGCCCGACGGAGAGGAAATCACCCGCGCCTATTCCATCTGCTCGCCGCCATCCGAAAACAATCACTTCGCACTTTGTCTCAACCGCGTGCAGGATGGCTTCATGTCAAATTTTCTCTGTGACATGGACGAAGGAGACGAGCTTTCGGTTCAAGGACCATTCGGTGACTTCATCCTTCACCCGCCCATGCGCGATACCATCTTCATCGCCACTGGCACTGGCATTGCCCCGTTCCGTTCCATGCTTCACTGGCTTTTGGCGGATGAGTCGCGGCTTCAGGAGAAGCAGCTTTTTCTTTCATTCGGCAACCGGCGCGAACAAGACATCTACAACCACGGGGAATTCCTGCAGCTCGCCGATCGGCATTCGAACTTTCATTACCTGCCAACCCTTAGTCGCGCCGATGAAAAGTGGCAAGGACTGCGTGGCTACGTGCAGCAGCACGTGCCTCAAATCGTAGCTGGCTTCCTCGACATGCACGCCTACATCTGTGGCTTGGATAAAATGGTGAAAACGAATCGCGAATTGCTGAAGTCCCTGGGCTGGGATCGAAAGTCCATCCGTTTCGAAAAGTACGACTGATGCGCTTTCGGCGTAACGGGCCTGGCAGCCTACTCCAGGGCAGGTTCAATGTCGGTATGGGAGAAGTCTTTCCCCTTAAACAGCAACGTCTCGCCTTTTTCCTTCGCGAGCGCGTAAGCGAAGCAGTCACCGAGGTTGAGCCCAGCTCGATGGCGTCCCTTGCCAAAATCGCGATACGCCTCGCGCGCTATGCGCGCCTGATTCAACGTTACGGACTCAACAGCGATTTCGACATCGCGCAATAAGTCATCGAATCGTCGGCTAAGCACCGGATTTCGGTTGCCGTCAACAACAACGGCGGCCTCAACATAGCTCACCGCCGACATGCGGCGAATCTCTGGCCGTCCCAAGGCTTCCGCAATCGCGGCGGCGTCAGGTTCGTCTCGCAGAATTGCGATAACGACCGATGTATCGACGATCACTTAGGCAACCCCTTCTCGTCGTATAACAGTTCGCCATGGTCCACCGAGCGATACGGCTCCTTCCACAAGGCGGCAGACTCCCTTCCAATCTTCAGTAGCCGTTCCGCCAAGCCGCCGTTTTTGCCACCGCGAATCCGCTCTAACCGCTCGCGTAGCGCCTTGCGAACCGCCGTCGTCATGCTCTCTTTCGTTAACCGGGCCAATTGCCGCGCCATGCGGTGTGCTTCCTCATCTTTAATGTTTAAACTCATTTCTACCTTCTACCTTACGTTTCTACCATTCTACCACAATCGCGTAACAGCTTCTCGCAAACCCACGCCAGCGATGCAATTCCCACTCCCCAAACCACAAACGCCGCATCCACTGCCCACCTTGGGGCTGCTCCAACTCTACGCAGTAAGAACGGCAGAAAATTCCAAGTCGTGATATGCACGTAATCCCATGCATCCTGCGTCATCGATTCATTATTCAATGCCCAGGCATCCATCTTGCCCAGCGCGAACGCAGCAATGTTCTTGAAGCGCAGCGCAATCACAAACGTCGGATGACCCAGCGTTTCCATCTGATAAATCTCCAGCGGCAACCAGAACGCGAGCGAAGCAAGCTGGATAACCAGACTCATTCCGATCAGTACGATCCCCGCGCCCCAAATCCACGCGCTGATACCGGCGCGGTAACGCAACAGCAGCGGCACGGAGAGCAGCGCCGCCATTTCTACCGAAGTCGACACATACCGGTCGCCCCAGGCAAAATCTCCAGCCCAGTACGTGTATTTCGCATAAAAACAGATGTAACCGAGCACCAGCAGAAGCGAAGTCACACCATAGGCGCGGACCTCGGGCGACAGCCGCTTCCACAGGATTATCAACAGCACAATCGCCAGAAGCAGCAGCGGATCGAAAAGAAAGATTGATTTCTCCGGCTTGAACAACGGCCCCAAAACGCCCTGGAAAAAAGGCGTGCTCCAGGGAAAATTCGCGGGCAGCGTCGGATCCTGCAATCGCTGCTCTTTCGCAAACAACGACACGTAAGTATTGGTGAACGATCCGAAACGGTAGAACTGATAAAGCCGGTCGACGAGGATAAAGAACGCATATACCGGAGCCGCAACCTTGCAGTACGAAACAAACTTCTGCCACAGTTCGGGTTCGCGCACCTGCTCAAACCAAAGCACGAGAAACAGAAAAATTCCTGCTGCCATCAAGTCCAGGCCAGTAGTCAGCCGCGTAAGCAAGTTCAGTCCCAGGGCCGCGCAGCCAGCCAGGAGTGCGCGCCTGCTCCCGGTTCGCAACCACTCATATTGAAAGGAGAATCCCGCCAGCGTCAGCAGCATGATGTAGTTGTTTTCCATCATGTTCTGCGTATAGTGCAGATGGGTCGTGCAGAAAAGCAGAGCCAGCAGACCAAGTATCGATTCCCGCATCGTGAACCGCAACTGGCGAAGCAAGCGGAAGCCCACCAGCACCGTCAGCACATTCACCAGAATGTTCGTGCTGTAACTCACCACTATGCTGCGCACCGCGGGATCGTCGCCATATCCGGAGAATATCTTCCAGTGCGCAATCCATGTGCCTAGCAGATCGGCGGGCAGCATCAACAAAGATTGTCCAATGCCGTACCAGCTGTAAAGCTGACCTCCGCGCCCGTGCAAACCAAACTCCGGATATTCATTGGGAAAAACCTGCGGTTCGGAAGTCCACAGCCAGTGTGTGGTCTGCAGCCGATGCATCGTGTCCGCAGTGCCCAACTCGCCAGACTGCACCACAAACCCGAGCAGCCCAGCCGCGAGACACAAAAGCACGAGCGGATCATTGAGGAAACGAAACAAGCGCGAACCCATCGTTTGGATGGTAATACAAGCCGCAGCTCAGGCTTCGCCTTCACGCGCCGAACCTCAGCGCAGGCCTAAAGTGAGTTACCTGCTGCGCCGAGCTTGCTTTCTGCTAACGCGGTAGACTGTAGCAATAAATTTCATGGCCGCCTGCTCATCCTGTGGAACCGCAGTACCCACCAACGGACGCTTCTGCTCCGCTTGTGGAGCGCCCGCCAGCAACACAGATGACCTTGCCACTCTCGACTTCGCCACAGCAACTTCGCCTCTGCCTCCTCGCCCGCCTTCATCAACTTCATCGCGCCCTCCCAGTTCTGCTGAATATCTGAGCGAGGGCCGTTTCCTTCCCGGCCGCTTGCTTGCGGGCCGCTACCGCATCATCGCTCTGCTGGGTAAAGGTGGCATGGGCGAGGTCTACCGCGCCGATGACCTTACCCTCGGCCAGCCGGTAGCCCTCAAATTTCTCCCCGACGAAGCCGCCCGCGATCAAGCTCTGCTCGAGCGCTTCAAGAATGAAGTACGAATCGCGCGCCGGGTTTCTCATCCCAACGTTTGCCGCGTCTACGATGTCGGCGAGGTCGAAGGCCACACTTTCTTCACCATGGAGTATGTCGATGGAGAAGATCTCGCTTCCCTTCTGCGCCGCATCGGACGTCTGCCCGAAGATAAAGCCCTCGATATCGCCCGCCAGCTTTGCGCTGGGCTCGCGGCCGCCCACACCAAGGGAGTTCTCCATCGCGATCTGAAACCCGCCAACATCATGCTGGACGGCCGCGGCCAGGTAGTCATCACCGATTTCGGTTTAGCCGGGGTCGCCGATCAGATTCACGGCGCCGATGTCCGCAGCGGGACTCCAGCCTATATGGCGCCCGAGCAGTTGGCGGGCAAAGAAGTCAGCACCCGCAGCGACATTTATTCCTTAGGCTTGGTCTTGTACGAGGTCTTCACTGGAAAACGTGCGTTCTCCGAGAAAACGGGGCAGAAGCCGCGAACAGACGTAGATGTGACGCCGAGCCGGCCATCGTCGATCGTGAAAGATCTCAACCCAGTGATTGAACGCGTCATCCTTCGCTGCCTTGAGAACGTGCCATCGGCGCGGCCTGCAAGCGTCCTTAGCGTCGCGGCGGCTTTGCCGGGTGGCGATCCGCTAGCGGCAGCTCTCGCTGCAGGCGAGACTCCGTCGCCACAGCTGGTCGCAGCATCTGGTGAGACGGTTGGACTGCGTCCGCGAACCGCTTTGGCCTGTCTCGCCTCAGTGCTTCTGGCCTTGGGTGGACTCACATTCCTTGGCGTTCACTATAGCGCCCTGGATCGAATGCGGCTGGAGCTGACGCCGGAGGTTCTTACCCAGAAGGCGCGCGAGATCATCGCGCGGCTGGGATATCCTGACCGGCCCGCGGATAGCGCCTCCGATCTCTACAGCGACACCGATTTTCAGGAATATGTGGAGAAGAACGATAAACCGCTTCCTGATTGGAATGGAGTTTTGGCGGCGCGGCCCTCGCTGCTCGGCTTCTGGTACCGGCAAAGTCCCGATGACATGGAGGCGCAAGGATTTCGGGATCAGTTGTTGAACCCGGGAATCGTCACGCGAGACGACCCGCCGCCCACACTTTCGGGAATGATCAGCGTGGAACTCGATCCGCAAGGGCGGCTCACCTATCTTCAGGCGATTCCACCGCAGAAGGACGGAACCGGTACGCAGTTCCAGACATTTGACTGGAATGTTTTGTTCGCAGCCGCGGGTCTGGATCCCGCGCAGTTTCAGAGGACGGAGCCGATGTGGAACTCGCTGGCTGCCTCCGATACTCGCTCGGCATGGACCGGAACATGGCCGGGAACGACGCGTCCGCTACGCGTAGAGGCAGCTTCGTGGCACGGCAAACCAGTTTTTTTTTCGCTCACCGGCGATTGGACAAAGCCGGATCGCATGAAGAGCGAGCCCTCCAGAGGGAAAAAAATACAGCAGTACATCTTCCTGGCCTTAGCCGCAGGTTTCTTTTTTGGAGTCATTCACCTGGCGCGGCTGAATTATCGCCGCGGGCGCGGCGATCGCGAGGGCGCCCTTCGTCTAGCCGCAGTCATGTTTGCGCTTGAAATCCTGTTGTGGTTGTGTCGCGGGCATATCGTTGCCGGCATGGATGTGGTTGGCGCGCTCTTCATTGCAGTAAGCACCGCGCTATTTGTTTCAGGCACGACTTGGATGTTGTATCTTGCGCTCGAACCCTGGGTGCGGCGGCGCTGGCCGCAAACTATTATTTCCTGGAGCCGCTTACTCTCCGGCCAGTTTCGCGATCCGCTGGTGGGAC
Organism: Candidatus Sulfotelmatobacter sp.; assembly: GCA_049684755.1. Taxonomy (GTDB): domain Bacteria; phylum Acidobacteriota; class Terriglobia; order Terriglobales; family Acidobacteriaceae; genus Sulfotelmatobacter. The sequence continues at coordinate 1,425 of JBAVGI010000539.1, read as the reverse complement.
GCGACATTTTGTTCGGTGTGATGCTAGGCGCAGTCTGGGTCCTTATTTTTCAACTCCGCCAAATTCCTCTATCGCATCTCGGAGCCGCGCCCGTGATGGCTCAAACCGACTATCTCGCGGGCGGACGAGAGGCGCTGGGCGCATGGTTGATGCAGATCCCGGCCTCGATTTTGGGGACGTTGCAGTTCTTCTTCCTGTTGCTGGGTTTGAAATACATACTGCGCAAAGATTGGCTGGCTGCGATCGCCTTTGTCGCCATCTTCGCTCTGGCTCAGGGACTTCCCTCCTCGTATGTCTCGGTGGACCTGCCCATGTGGACGGTGATCTACGCCATTGCCGTACTAATCGTCTATCGCTTCGGGTTGATCCCACTGGCTTGCGCCATCTTTACCGTCAACATGCTCGCCAATGTTCCGTTCACCGTCGACACCTCCGCCTGGTATATGAACACCTTCCTTCTCGCGCTGCTCAGCGTCGTCGCTCTGGCCGGCTGGGGCTTCTACCATTCGCTCGGTGGTGAGCCAGTCTGGCGGCCGGAGGTCGATTGACTGGGCAGAGGGATTACCGCTGACCGATCACTGCAAATTGATCAGCACGACTCTGGTTTGCTGTCGTATGCCCTCCGAAATAAAGGCTTTATTTCCAACGCCCGAACAGCTTGTTACCACAGTTCTAGCCGGCTCTGACTTTCGTGCGAGGTAATAGCACCTCCTGGCTATTTACCCGAACCCGCCTTGCATTTAGTCTCCTGATTGAGCAGCACTTGGGGGAGGGCTGATCAACATACGTCCCGTGACTCGAATGAGTCTGGGGCGTTTTGTTTTGCGCTGAATTCGATCCAATCAAATTCTGGCCGGGCCAACCGTCGCTACCACCCTTTCTCGATGTATCCTCTGCCCTAGGAGAGCCCTGCGCTGGAATCCCCGACCAACTCTTCGGTTCGCCCATGCCCCCCTTCCGCGTCAAAGACTTCGACGCCAGCATCGACTATTAGGTGAATGAAGAAAGGCTCGAACAAATAGGACTATTATTTCCGGATTATGAGGACTAGGAAGGCAGGAGCGCTCTCGGTAATCGCCGCGCTTTTTCTGCTGGCTAGACCGATTCTCGCAACAGCTCCGGATGCGGGTAGTGTGTGCGTGGCTTCGAGAGCCGACGATCCTTGGTGGAAAGTCGCACCCCCGGACGCGACCAAAACTCGAGGCTTCCGGGTGAAGATTGATAAGAGACCAGCCCAACCCTGGCCGCAACGAACCAGCCTGAAACTTGACGACCTGGGTTTAGGTGACGCGCACCTTCTAGTGTAGTGCGTCACAACTAACAACCTTTATAGTTCCGCGAGCGTCTTATGATGGAGGAGACAGTCGCGGATGCGGATAGCCCCTGCCATTACGTTGAGTCCGGAGCAACGGACGATGTTGGAAT
>JBAVGI010000538.1:0-4772 GCA_049684755.1 Candidatus Sulfotelmatobacter sp. | reverse complement strand
ATTCATCCCACAGCAGGATTCCATATTTGTCTGCCATATCGTAAAAATCGGGACTGGTGCTCTGTCCCACCCAGTTGCGGATGATGTTGAGGTTGGCCAGCGCGTGCATGTGAAACTGAGCGTCCAGCCGTTCCCGCGAGACCCGCTTCATTGCCTCATCGAGGCCCCAGTTGCCGCCGCGCGCCATCACACGCACTCCGTTGACGGAAAGGGTAAGGTTCTCGGAGTCCGGCACCTGGTACTCGATCTTGCGAATACCAAACTGTCGTGTCGCCGCGTCCGAAGTTTTTGCTTTTGCTCCCACATCGAAGCGCAGCGTGAGGGTGTACAGATTCTGCGGACCATAACCGTTGGGCCACCATAGCTTCGGATTAGAAAGGTGCAGGTCCGGCGTGGATTTGCTGTCCAGCGCAACCGCTTCTGTGCCATTTGCCGCGATGATCACGGGTTTGTGAAAAGTAATCTCGCTTCCCGATGCATTCTGGTGCTCTGCGTTCTGCCACTGAATGATGCCGGTAAGCGTGCCGGTGACGGGCTTCGCTGATTTGTTCTCCAACGTCGTGGAGATGTGAAGGTCAGCGCTTTCGTACGACTGCGCCAGATCGGCAGTAACGAACGGATCCTTCACCACGACCGGGCCAGTTGCATCCATGGTGACCGGAAGCCAAATACCAGTATCCCGATCGCGAACTGCGGGAAGCCAGTCCCATCCAATCGTGGAAAGGAACGTAGGTCCGTCGATAGCAGTCTCGCCCCCGTTCTGCCCGACGCCGTTTGCAACGGTGTGCTCGTGGGGCACGCCAGGATGAGGCTGCGGCGAAACCAGCACGGCCAGGACGGCGTGGCGGCCGGGCTTCACAAAATCAGAGATATCGAAGTCTCCCCGAATGAATGCGCCGCGCATGGTGCCGGCCTCGTGTCCGTTTACCCAGATCTGTGCGGTGTAGTTGATTCCGCCGAAATGAAGCCAGGTGTGACGGCCTTTGTAGGCCGCAGGCACGATAAAGGTGGTGCGATACCAGTAGCTGGTCTTATTCAGACTCTCGGGAATCGCGCGCATGTTTTCGCCATACAGCGGTTCCGGGTAAACACCCTCATTCACCAGAGTGGTAAGCACTGTGCCCGGCACCGTCGCGGCATACCAACTCTGCGGATCAAAACTGGTAGTCGAAAGGATCGGACCCGCGGCCGGAACTTTTGCGGAGTCTTGCATCTGCCAACCGCTAATGGTTAGCGCCTCCGGTTGCGACTGCGCCAGCAAACATGCGGGTATGAGAATGGCAAACAAGGCGAAGAAACGAATCATTGCGCGATACCCCTCTCTGGGCGAACCCATTATGCGGACTTGTAATACAACTGGATCACGAGAACTAACAAAGTGACTACAAAAAGCAAAACACAGTTACAGATGTCGAGATTTCCTGGAACAGTTTACGCTTTCAGAATTCGCCGCGTGACCTGTGCTGGTGTTGTATTCTCGCGAGGAACGCATCGCCGTTGCTATCGAAAGCGCTGACACAAATGAAGAGTCCAATTAAGCGGCCTTACGCATACATGCAGGTTTATTTACCGAAATACTTTGGGCTTGCGGTCCTGATGGCCGTGGCCGCTTCTCTTTCTCTTTCCGCGCAACAGTCCAGCGCCGACCCTGGCGCAGGCGGGCAAGCAGGCAAACCGTCACCCGCGAGACCTGAAGATACGGAAGTTTGGCAGCCGATGCCGGCAATAGTTACACCGGGGATCACCGACTCGGCGCCTGCCTCCGATGCGATTCTCCTGTTCGACGGGAAGAATCTTGACCAGTGGGTCTCGAGCCGGGACAAGTCACCCGCGAAATGGATCGTCGCCGATGGCGTGATGACCGTGAACAAGGCCGCGGGAAACATTGAAACTCGGCGAACTTTCAAGAACTATCAGCTCCAACTCGAGTGGAAGGTTCCTGAGAACGTCACAGGCAGCGGTCAAGCACGCGGCAACAGCGGAGTATTTCTAGCCTCCACCGGCCCGGGCGACGCCGGATATGAGTTGCAGATTCTCGATTCCTACAACAACAAGACGTATGTCAACGGTCAGGCTGGCAGCATCTACAAGCAGAGCATTCCGCTGGTGAACCCGAGTCGAAAGCCGGGTGCGTGGCAGAGCTACGACGTAGTGTGGACGGCGCCAACATTCAACGCTAACAGCTCGCTCAAAACACCGGCATACGTCACGGTTTTTTTTAACGGCGTCCTTATACAGAATCACTTCGAGTTGCAGGGCGAGACGCTGTACATTGGACGACCGTTGTACAAGAAGTACGAAACCGCGCCGATCAAATTGCAAGCGCACGGCGATCCCAGCGAGCCGATCAGCTTTCGAAACATCTGGGTCAGGGAGCTTAATTAGCGGACCTGGGGCGGGGTCTGTGGCCGCAAAGTAAATTCTCTTAGTTGGCCAAACAGCAAAAAATCCTCAATTGAAGGCTGGGCACCAAGTCGCTCCGTGATCGAAGACATGACAGACTGTCCCGTAAGTATCTATTGCTCAAGCGGATAGCCTATTCCGCCAATCCCAGGAAAAGAAAAGCAAGAAAAGTCTTGCATTGTTTACAGTGTTGTAGTTAAGTATAACAGCAGATCGCTATTGCTCGTTGTTTGCTAGAGAGCCTGAAAAAGCCGGAGAACTCTTGTTGAAGCTGGAACGCCGCATGAGATTTCCGGGATCGACGGTCAAAAAGAGCTTAAAGGAGAAGATTGAAATGAAATCACGAATTGCACTTTCGGTTTTGTTTGTTCTGTTCGCCATTGCTGCGTACGCCCAGTCCGACGCACAGAAGTCCTTCGCAACCATGAAAAGCCTGGCCGGAGATTGGGAAGGATCCGTCAACGTTCCGGAGATGCCAGAGATGTCGGGAAGCAAGCCGGTCCACATCTCGATGCGCGTGACCTCGAGGGGGAACGTCCTCGTGCATGAGATGCAGGAAGCGGGAACGCCTTTGGATGCGACAAAATACGACCACCCGGTCACGATGCTCTACGTGGACGGAGACCAGCTTACACTGGTTCACTATTGCGATGCGGGGAACCGGCCACGGATGACCGGCAAGGTGTCACCCGATGGCAAGATCGTCGAGTTCGAACTCAAGGACATCAGCGGGGACTCGGAGGAGCATATGCACCATGCCGTGTTCACCATCATCGATGCCAACCATCACACCGAGGACTGGACGTTCATGGCGAAGGGCAAGCCAATCCATGCGCACCTCGACCTGCAGCGGAAGAATTGACGGGAGTGAATCCGGCGTAAGGGCTATCTTGGGAAAAAATCATGGATCGTGAGTGGAACGACAGTCAGCCGATATACCGCCAGCTTCGCGACCGCGTGGTTGCGATGATACTCGACGGCGTGCTTAAAGAGGGCGATCCGTTGCCCTCGGTGCGCAATGTCGCGGCGGAATATCGGGTCAATCCACTCACGGTTCTGAAGGGTTATCAACAACTCGTCGACGAGGGATTGGTTGAGAGCAAGCGAGGGCTCGGCATGTTCATCAATACTGGTGCGCGAGATTTATTGTTGCAGGGTGAAAGGCAAAAGTTTCTGGGTGAAGAATGGCCCAGGGTATACGCAAGCATTCAGCGACTCGGCCTCAGCGCCGAAGAACTACTGAACAATTCTGCAAACGGGCGCTCGTCGAATGCTACAGAGAAAGAGAAGAAGGAGCCGAAGAAATGACAGTGATCGAAGCACGTGGTCTCCGGAAAGCCTTCGGCAAAACCATCGCGCTTGACGGCATAAATTTGCATGTCGAAGAAGGCCGTATCCTCGGCATCATCGGCCCCAACGGTGCAGGGAAGAGCACTGCGCTCAACGCCATTCTCGGCCTCACCCAATATCAGGGAGAACTGAAGGTACTCGGACGCGAGCCCTGGACCGAACGCGACCAACTTATGCGCGACGTGTGCTTTATCTCCGATATCGCGGTGCTGCCGCGCTGGATACGGGTTTCGCAGGCGCTCGATTACGTGGACGGTGTGCATCCGCGATTCGACCGTGCCAAGGCGGAAGGCTTTCTTGCCAAGACCGACATCAGTCGAAGCAGTAAGGTCAGAGAATTGTCGAAGGGCATGGTTACCCAGCTTCACCTGGCTCTGGTCATGGCCATTGACGCGAAATTGCTGGTGCTGGACGAACCTACTCTTGGCCTCGACCTGTTGTACCGTAAACAATTTTACGATTCGCTGCTGAACGATTACTTTGATCGCAACCGCACCATCGTGGTGACCACTCATCAGGTGGAAGATGTCCAGCACGTCCTCACTGATCTTATATTCATCAACCGGGGTCGAATCCTACTCGACTGCAGCATGGAAGAATTCGACTCGCGCTATTTAGAAGTGGCGGTGCATCCGGATCGTGTCGCCGAAGCACGGGTGCTCAACCCGATTCACGAACGTCAAGTGCTTGGTCGCAGCATCCTGCTGTTCGATCTAAAGGTTAATCCCGTCGATCGTCAGCGACTCGCCGCGTTGGGCGACATACGCGTACCCAGCATTGCCGACTTGTTTGTTGCCATGCTGGACAAGAAGTCAGCAAATAATATCGAGCAGCCTCAAGGAGTCTCGCGATGAATAGCCAATCGAATCCGATGGCCGAGTCCTTTACTTCGTCGATCGCAGCACCGGCACCGATCTCGGTTACTCGCCCGTTCTACTGGTCCGTGCGTCGCGAGCTATGGGAGAACCGTTCCATTTATCTCGCGCCTCTGGGCGTAGCCGCCGTATTTCTGGTTGGCC
>JBAVGI010000537.1:0-11708 GCA_049684755.1 Candidatus Sulfotelmatobacter sp. | reverse complement strand
ATTAGCCGCGCTGGGGGCAGAGGGCGCAGCGGGCTTCCAGGTTTTTGCTGCGGCAGCGAGCTGGAGCGGATTTGCGGAGGCGGACGCTGAGGCAGCTGTCGAGGAGGCACCAGGACTCGCGGTATTTTTCGTACATGGCGCGGGAGGGGCGGCGGGTGGTGGGATAGAAGCGGATGGCTTTGTGGGAGCCGACGGCCTGGATGGGGATGATGTACCAGAGATTTTCGGGGACGACGTAGGCGACGAAAAAATCGATTTCTTTGCTGGTGTAGACCTGGCCGTTGGCTCCGGTGGTTTTGACGCGGTAGCGAGTCTCGGCGCAGCGGGTGGCGGATTTGACCTGGACGCGGAGAAATCCGCGGTCGAGTTCGACGACGGAGTCGTAGCGGTTGCTGTCTCCCCAGGGGATGAGGACGGTGAAGCCGAGATGGGTGGCGCGGGCGAGGAAGGCGGCTTCGGCGGCTTCTCCGCGACGCTTGCGGGTGGGAGTGGCGACGGCGTGGATGGTTAGGGATTTCGGGTTTTTGAGATTGGAGCGCGAGGTTTGAGTTCTTAGCACGATGGTGGCTGACATAATAAAAATGGCGCAGCGGATGGCTGCGCCTGGAAAAGCTCCTTTGGGCGAGGGGTGAAAATGCAAACGGCGCAGGCCCGTGAGGGCTGCGCCGTTGAGTTATTGTCTTATGTACTTATTATATCACAAAGCTTAGGGAGAATGGGACATTTTCCGGAAAATATATCTGCAGGCGAATCAGCGAGTTAATTGAAAATGTTAACGGCGAAGCTATTGACAAGAATTCGCGCCGGGGAGCGATGAGTGAAGAGTCAAAGACAACGTCAAAGGCGACGGACAGGAGTGTCCGTCCCACACAAACGCCCGTCCGGCTGAACTACTTGTCAGCGGCGCATGTCGACGGTTTCTCCTTTCTCGATGTAGGCGACGAGCCATCCCATAACGCGCTTCCAGCCTTCGGAGTGATCGGCGGCAGCGGCGGGGTAGCCGGCGAAGCCTTCCTGACGGATCTTGACCAGCGTGCCGGTGCCGGCGCGTTGCGGGCCGCTCGGGTGCAGACCGTGGACGCTTTGCGGCACGAGTTCCCAGCGGACGATGGTTTGAACCGCGCCCATCCAACTGCAGATCCAGGTGTGGACCAGCAGGCGCGGGGGATCGACTTCGAGGTATTCGCCTTCGACACGGAAGGTTTTGCCATCGGCGCCGACGCCATCGCTGGACCATTTGCCGCCGACGCGGAGATCGGCTTTCCATTCTTTGACGCGATAAAGATTGCTGGCTCCCCACCACTGGGGCATTTGGTTGGGATCGGTGATGGCCTGGAAGACGCGGGCGGGCGGTGCGGCGATAAAAATTTCGCCGGTGACGACGTCTTGATCGGGAGTGATTGCGACGGTTGCCATGGTATCTCCTAGCTATTTTTCAATAATCTGTTTTTCAACAAAGTTTTTAATCTGCTGCACCAGCGCGGGCCAGCCTTGACTGTAACCCTGAGCGGCGCCAGCCAGAGCAGCGAGATTGCTGTGCGTGACTTTGAGGCGCGTTCCGATTTTGCTGGGCGTGAGCTCCCAACGAACGACGGTGCGATGGGCGAGGTCGGGATGCCAGCTGGCGAACCATGAAATCTCGAGCAGGTGCGGAGGATCGAGTTGCAGAACTTCGCCATTATGGTCGAAAACGTTTCCCGCAGGGTCGCGCTCTCGCGAGCTGAAGCTCCACTTGCCACCGGGGCGGACGTCCATCTCCCAATGGATGATTTCGAAATCCTCGCCACTGCCCCACTGCAGCGCCTGTTCGCGCTCGATCAAAGCCTGGAAGACGCGCGCGGGCGGGGCGGCGATCTCGATTTCGGTGATGACTGCGTCGTTGTCTTTGGTGATGGTGGATTTAATTTCGGTCATCATCATCCTTGCTCCGGAAGTTTAACTTCCCACTTCTCGCAAAACATGCGAGAAGTGGGGCACCCCTCGTGGTTGTCGCTCACAGCTTTATTTTTGTGCGACTTCGCTGCGGTGCAGGTCGAAGAATTCTTTCATTTCTTTACCGTTGCCCGCATTGAAGGTCCAGTCTTCGGTATGGTGGTTGGCATCGATCATGGCGATGACGAGGCGCTGCATGTGGCCGCCATCAGGGCTAGTGAGATTGGTGCCGTCGAAGAAATCGAAAGTAATCGTTTTGCCATCGGCGGAAGAGGTTGCGGCCATGCGAGGCTGGTTGCCGGCTCCGCAATAGTGAGTCATCACGAGACGATTCGGGCCGTCCATGTGGATCATGGAAATCATGTCCTCCGGGCCATGGGTGTTGCTATGGATTTCGCTCATCAAGGCGGAGCCGGCAGCGGTGTCGCGGAAGTTGACCTCGAGAGGCATGCCCTTCGCATCCTTCCCTTCCCAGGCACCAGAGAGAGATTTGAGCTGGTCGAAGGATTTCTGAGCCGAGGTTTGGGCAAGAGCGGCGGTTGCGGCAAGCAACAGGAGCAGAGGAACAGCGATGCGTAGAGTTTTCATTTCAACGGGCTTCATTGCGGCGAGCTTCATTTTAGCGATCTCCTTTTAAGGTTTTGGTGTTGGGTTTTGCGGCATGGGACTGATTGGTTTCTTTGGCATATTCGGCTTCGACAAAAGTCTTTAAGTTGGTGAGGTTCATCTTCCAGAAGTTGCGATACTGGTCGATCCAGGAATCGACGGCACGGAGCGGCTCGGGATTGAGTTGATACACGCGGTGACGGCCTTCGCGGTGTTCGCGCACGAGGTGTGCGCGGCGGAGAAGGCGCAGATGCTTGGAAATTGCCGGGCGGGAGACGGGAAAAGCCTGGGCAATTTCTCCGGCGGGCTGGCTGCCACGGCGTAGCAGATCGAGGACGGCTCGGCGGGTGGGGTCGGCTAAGGCCTGGAAAGTGGCTTCGGAGGAATATGTAACCGATCGGTTCCGCATAATGCGTAACCTTACAGTTACATGACCCAGGGTGTCAAGAGAAAATTTGGCGTCGCGGCGCCGGGATCAAAATCGAAGTCAGAACCGGGTCAAGAGTTACGGACAGAGCGTGCCCTGAGCTTGCCGAAGGGCGTGCCCGTCTCACATTGTCTGTTCCACATGGCTCGTTCCACATGAATCTTCAGATCAATTCAGACGAACTTCAGACGCTCTCTATTGCTTCGGAAACGGATCTCGCGCACTATGGTATGCGTTGAGGGCATGCAGCGGTAAAACTTTGTGAACCGCGGCGCGACTCAACAAAGTCATGAGCCGACGGTAGCGGGGGAGCTGCCGTCGGCTCGGTTGACGTTTAGCACCTTTGAGGGCTTAGAAAATCGATAGTAGATGGTTGGTGGTGTCGCAGTCTGATGGGTAAGGGGCTTGGCAGGCGCGGGAGATACGGAATCAAGATTCGGACTTGATTCGATCTTCGGATGGAGACTTCGGGTTCGCTTGGGGATTTTCTGGATCCAAGCCGGCGGCGCTCCTGATGGCGCGGCCCAGCTCTTCGGGGGAGAAGACCAATTCCCCAGATGGCACCGGGCTGTTAACGCCATCCTCGGGGGTGGGTGTGACAAAGCGATAGCCGCGGCCGACGACGGTTTGAAGGTAGTGTGGTTCATCGGCATCGTCGGCTAGAGCGCGGCGGACCTTGCGAATTGCGGTATTGATTCCCTGCTCGACATCGACGAAGACATCTTTGCTGCTCCATAGCTCGGCGGAGATCTGCTCGCGCGTAACCAGTTGTCCCCGGTTGTCAACGAGAAACATGAGCAGTTGTAAGGGCAGGCCTTCGAGGCGCACAGGGACACCGCGGCGGCAGAGTTGGTAACTGCTATAGTCCAACTGGAAATCCCCGAATCGAATTCTCTTCTCTGTCAAAACCAACTCCCACATCAGTCGAACAGTGCGTCAAAAACGACTGCCATTATAACGCCGGAGGCCGCCTTGCGCAGCGGTCTGGGGGAGCTGCATCAAAATCGAAGTCAGCAGCAACTTCAAGAGCGACGGACTGGGGCGTCCGTCTCGCATAGGTCCAGGAATGCCTGGTGGACGCGCTTGTCGTCGGAGAGTTCGGGGTGAAAAGTCGCGGCCATGACGCTTCCCTGCCGGACGGCGACGGGGTCTGAACCTTCGGTGGCGAAGACTTTTACGTTGGGGCCGACGCGCTCGATTTTGGGGGCACGGATGAAGACCATTTCGAGCGGGGAGGCTTCGATTTTATTGCCTCCATCTTTATTCTCCCCGTCTTTATTCTCTCCGTCGGCCAGCACGAGTTTGCCTTCGCGGATGGAGCTATCGAGCTGGCGTCCGTAGGCATTGCGGCGGATCGTGATATCAAGGGCGCCCAGTCCTGACTGTTTTGGATTTTCAACTTCGGTGGCGAGAAGGATTGCGCCGGCGCAGGTGCCGAAGGTTGGCTTGAGGCGCACGAACTGCTTTAATTTTTCGAAACCTTTTTCTCCCAACAATTTCAGAAACGTGCCGGACTCGCCGCCGGGGATGACCAGGCCATCGATCGCGTCGAGCTGCTCGGGTTTTCTGATGAGCACAACTTCGGCGCCCAGCTCTTCAAGCCGGCGGCGGTGGGCGTCGAAATCGCCTTGCAGGGCAAGGACTCCAATTTTCATACTCACTCTTAGTCAGTGACCGGTTTTTTTGGAATTGGCGAGAGCTAATTCCAGAGAGGCCGAGAATCTATGAATCAATCTATTTTTACCATGAACACAACCGCTCTCTCACTCAGCAGCCAGAGTTCTTCGGTTCGATGCCAAGAGGGGCGCGACGACGTAAGGAGTTGGGCGGTTGCCAGCAAAGTTCCGCAGGTCGCAATTGCTTTTTGGATTATTAAGATTGCCGCCACCACGGTGGGCGAGGCCGGTGGAGATGCGCTCTCCATGACGATGAAGCTGGGCTATTTGGTGAGCACACTTATTTTTCTGGTTTTTTTCCTGGTAGCAGTGACGGCGCAGATCAGGGCCAAATCGTTTCATCGGTTTTTTTATTGGACGGTGATTGTGGCCACGACGAAGCTGGGCACGACGATGGCGGATTTCTCTGACCGGTCGCTCGGCTTCGGCTACATGGGCGGATCGTTGAGCCTGTTCGTGCTGCTGATGGTGGTTCTGGGATTATGGGGATGGTCGGTGGGAGCAATTTCGTTTCGCGACATCACCTCGCCAAAAGTTGAGATGTTTACTGGACGACGATTCTGTTTTCAAACACTTTGGGGAACCGCACTGGGCGATTGGCTGGCCGATAGGCAGGGAGTGGGGTATGAGCGAGGCGCGCTGGTATTTGCCGGGGCGCTGACGCTGGTCGCCGCGGCTTATTTCTTTACAAAACTTTCGCACACACTGCTGTTCGTGACGGCCTTCATTTTGACGCGGCCACTGGGCGCGACCCTGGGAGACATTCTTACCAAGCCTCACGCGAACGGCGGGCTTAACCTCAGCCGGATTACTTCGTCCCTGGTGATTGCAGGGTTCATGGTTTTTTGCATTCTGTTCACGTCGCAAACGGCGGGGCAGCATCCGGGCGAAGATGGGAAACTCCGCGGATAGGGCTCGGCTGCTGCATACGTTTCATGAGTTGGCGGGTGCGGGCCAGACCACGGCTACGACCAGAGCTACTGCGATCCCCAGCGACACTTCCACGAAGCGATGCACCGCGACGATCCAGGGTGGTCGAGTGTGCGCGACCAGGAGAACGATGCTCAGAGTGATGGCGGCGAAGCGATAGGCGCTGCCAATCCGCAGCAGGGCTGAGAGAATCCCGCAAACGAAAATGCCCGCGCCATAGACGATCCAGGTGGGATGGAAAAAAGTTGCGATCAGCGCACCCAGCGCCGCGCCCAGGGCGGTGCCCACGAAACGCTGCCAGGCGACGGTCTGCGGCTTAACAGTCGAGAGGAGAACGACGATGGCGGAAATCGGAGCCCAATAGAACTCCGGCAGTTTCAGGCTTCGAGACAGCAGCATGGATGCGATGGTAGCCGCGGCGGCGCGGGCTGAATTGATAAGTACCACGCGGCTGTGTCCGAGGCGGCTGGCCCAGTGCGGCATAGGGGGATTGTATCGTGGGCGGTAAAAAGCTCCTCAGCGCCTCTTGACAAACCAATCGCCTCGTGTATATTACCTTTAGGTTATGGAACTGGACGGTTATTTACAATCTTATTCGCGGTCTTCCCCGCGGCTGGATGCGACCTTTGCGGCTCTGGCCGATCCCACGCGCCGTGCGATTCTGGCCCGCCTGGCTAAGGGTGAGGCGTCGGTGAACGATTTGGCAAAGCCATTCACCATGAGCCAACCGGCGATTTCGAAGCACCTGAAAGTTCTGGAACGGGCGGGACTGATTTCGCGCGGTCAGGATGCGCAGCGGCGTCCGCGGCGGCTGGAAGCTCGCCCGCTGCGCGAAGCCACACAATGGCTGGAGCACTACCGGCAGTTCTGGGAAGCGCAGTTCCAGCGGCTGGATGCGCTTCTGCTTGACTTGCAGACTGGCGCGGCGAGGACCGGAAACAATGCAGTGAAGGTGAGAAGGAAGAAGCGGAGCTCAAGAAACAGGTCATAAGAGGAGACGGCGATGAAAAATAGCGAAACCTTCAATATCAAAGCGCATGGAGACCGCGAGATTGTGGTGACGCGAGTGTTCGATGCGCCGCGGCAGTTGGTGTTTGACGCCTACACCCGACCGGAGCTGATTCAGAAATGGTTGCTGGGACCGGATGGCTGGTCGATGCCGGTGTGCGAGATTGACCTGAGGGCGGGAGGCAAATACCGCTACGTCTGGAGAAACGACAGCAGTGGAGATGAAATGGGAATGGGTGGCGTCTATCGCGAGGTGGTGGCGCCGGAGCGGATTGTCGCTACTGAAGTATTCGACGAGGCTTGGTATCCGGGAGAGGCGATGGACACGATCGTGCTGAGCGAGCGGGACGGCAAGACTACGCTGACGCAGACAATTCTGTATAACTCGCGCGAGACGAGAGATGCGGTGCTGAAGTCGCCGATGCAGACAGGCATGGCGATGAGCTACGACCGGCTGGAGAAATTCCTGCCTTTGCTGGGGCGAGAGACCTTGAGCGCGTAAGAAAAAATACTGCGAGGGAACGATTATGCAAAAGATCACTCCATTTTTGTGGTTCGATGGCAATGCGGAAGAGGCGATGAAGTTTTATACCTCGATTTTCAAGAATTCAAAGGTTGGAGAAATCCGGCGGTGCGGAGACGGCGGGCCCGGTCCGAAGGGATCGGTGTTGACGGTGAAATTTCAGATTGAGGGGCAGGAATTCATGGCGCTGAATGGAGGTCCGCACTTTAAGTTCACGCCGGCAATATCATTCTTTGTGAATTGCGACACGCAGAAAGAAGTGGATGAGTTGTGGGAAAAGCTTTTGGCGGGCGGAAAAACCATGCAGTGCGGCTGGGTCACGGACAAATTTGGAATATCGTGGCAGATCATTCCGAAGGCTTTGGGAGAATTGATGGGAGACAAGGATCCTCAGAAATCCCAGAGAGTGATGAAGGCCATGATGAAGATGATCAAGATTGACGTGGAGGGATTGAAGCGGGCGTATGAGGGGAAAGAATAGGCAGCCCGGAGCGGCTGTGGAATTGAATCTATTTCGCATTCCAGGAACTGGCGCAGCGAGCCATTCGCTCAATCACCAGCTGCATGACATCGTCGTTGCTGGTATTGGGATGCCCGGTGATATCTGAAATGTAGCGTTGTGCGGCGTAAGCCCATACCAGGCAAGCCAGAGTTATCCCCTCGATCCAACCCAGAACGTCGGTCGCTGCTTTCACTTGTTTTTTCCGCATCTCGAAGGACTCGCCAGTCTTGGCCACTTCATCGAGAACATTGAGGAGTTCGGCCACGTCTTTGATGGTCTTGGCTCCGGACAAAATCAGCGCAAGGTCGACGGCAGTTTTCAAAACATGACCTGCGATGTGCTTCATGGCCTCACGGTCTTTTGCTTGCGACAGCAGCACGGCGGACTCCAGAAGCTTGGGAAACTGATCAAGAACGGCGATCATGGTGGCCATGGCCTCGATCTGGTGAGCGGGGCGCTGAACGGCGGCCGCTTTCGCCAAAGTCTTTTTCATATTCGAGTGGGACTCGTCTTCCATGACCAGCAACAATTCCGCGCAGGCCCTCAGGCTGCCGTAAGCCTTCTGCAGTGCGAGGCTGACGGGCTTCGCTGTATTTTTATCAGCCAGGGATTCGAGCGCCGCGGCACGCTCGATGAGCCGGGTATCGGACTCCTCGATTGGGTGGTGGCTCATGGTGTTCCTCCAAATGTGGAGCGCTGCCTTTGGAAAGAAATGATACAGGAAGAATTCGAGTTCTTTGAAGCTCGCGAGGTGCTTGGTAATGGTGCAGGTTGGCTTATGCGGTGCGCCGGTTAATCGGGAGATCCCTCAAAAGAAATCGGGGGACGAGGGTCCCACCGACACAGGCCACTTGACTAACATTTTTCGAGCGCGTGAGTCGAATGAACGGAGGCTAGTGATGAACATGAAATTCCTTCGCGGTTATCTCGCGGTATGCAGTCTGGTGATGATGTGTTTCCTGCAAGGTCTCGCACAACAGAACTCAAACGCATCGGCGACCGGAGCTGCGCAGAAGGCCGTGGAGCGGGACGGGCAACACGATTTTGATTTCGAGATAGGGTCGTGGAAGATTCATCTTAAGCGGCGTCTTAATCCGCTGACGGGATCGAACACCTGGGTTGAATTCGACGGCACTTCTGTGACACGAAAGGTGTGGGATGGGCGATCGCAGATTGAGGAATTTGAGACGGACAGTTCCACCGGCCACATTGAGGGTCTGACGTTGCGGCTTTACAATCCCGAATCCCATCAGTGGAGCCTTTATTGGGCGAACAGCAAGGATGGGAAAATGTTCGTGCCGCAGATTGGCGAATTCAAGAATGGCCGCGGCGAGTTTTACGCGCAGGACACGCTGAATGGGAAGATGATCTTTGTTCGATTCATCTGGTCGAACACGACTTCGAGTTCGCCTCACTTTGAACAGTCATTCTCAGACGATGGCGGCAAGACCTGGGAGGTGAACGGGATTACGGACCAGACGCGGGTGGAGGATGCGAATGAAAAGGCGGCGCACTGAGTTGAGCGTGACTTCCCTGCTCGTTGAATCGCAGCGCTGGAAGCGCTGCGCCACCCAAGAGCAGAGCGGCTCGGATGTTTCTTCCAATGAATGTGCGGTGGGCGGCTAGAGGCCGGTCATTTTCTCCAGGCGTTCGGGGTAGCGAGCGCCTTCTACTTTTATCTTTGAAGCAGCTCTTTCGATTTCGCGCAGGTCGTCGGACGTTAATTCGACGGCCGCTGCTCCGATGTTTTCTTCCAGGCGGTTGAGTTTCGTTGTGCCGGGGATGGGAACGATCCACGGCTTTTGCGCCAGCAGCCAGGCGAGCGCGATCTGAGCAGGAGTCGTTTTCTTTCGTTTCGCGATGCTGCCGAGAAGATCAATCAATGCCTGATTCGCCTTGAGAGCTTCCTGCGTGAAGCGCGGGAGGGTGCTGCGGAAGTCGGAGCTGTCGAAGGTGGTATTTTCGTTCATCTTGCCCGTCAGAAAGCCCTTGCCGAGAGGGCTATAGGGCACGAAACCAATTCCGAGTTCCTGGAGGGTAGGTATCACTTCTTTCTCTGGAGTTCGTGTCCATAGCGAGTATTCGCTCTGGAGAGCGGTGAGCGGCTGGACGGCGTGGGCGCGGCGAATCGTCTTTGCGCTGGCTTCGGACATTCCGAAGTGTTTGACCTTGCCGGCTTGAATCAGTTCTTTCACTGCACCCGCGACGTCTTCGATGGGGACGTCCGGATCAACGCGATGCTGGTAGAGCAGGTCGATTGTTGTGACCTTGAGCCGCTTGAGTGAGCCTTCGACGGCCTGGCTGATGTGCTCGGGCCGGCTATTCACGTTCGCCACACCGGGGCGATTATCGCCGCCAGTCAGGTCGAAGCCGAACTTGGTGGCGATCACAACTTTGCCGCGGAAAGGCGCGAGGGCTTCGCCGAGAAGCTCTTCGTTGGTGAAAGGTCCGTAGACTTCGGCGGTGTCAAAGAATGTGATTCCTCGGTCCACGGCGGAGTGGAGCAGAGCAGTCATTTCCTTTTTGTCTTTGGGCGGGCCGTAGGAGAAGCTCATGCCCATGCAGCCGAGGCCGATGGCCGATACTTCCAGATTGCTTTTTCCAAGTTTGCGTTTTTGCATTGCTGCTCCTTTTTGTTGCGGTTCGTTTTTGATTTTGGTTCTTTATAAATTGGCGACCAGCGCAAATCAGTCGAGCGGAGCCACGACGGCGACGTCGAGCTTCGAATAATACTTCTTCACGTCCTTGGCGCCATATTTGCCGCGGAATTTTTCGACGACGGATGACACCTTTGCGGCGTCGGTGACAGGGACGGCTTTTGATTCGGTCTCCGCGCCACCTGCTTTGATGCGAATTGTTGGATTCTTGAGCACGTTTTTGTACCACTGCGTATCTGATCCCTTAACGGGCAAGAGATACAACGTGTTGCCCTCCAATACGAACCAGATCGTGATCTTGATGGCGCGTCCGGACTTTCTGCCGGTCACCGTGATTTTAAGTTCGCTGGATCGGGAAAGATGGTCTTTGAGAACATCCTTTGAGGCTGGCATGTGCCCTCCTGAAGCTGACTATCAGATTAATACTCCGTGCGCGTCGGCGGGTAGCGACGCTGCGAGCGAGACGGCAGTGCTCGCGATGTTTGGTGCTTAGCGGGAGAACTTGGGTTGGGTGTCGTTTTTTGTTCTGCCACCGAGCAAAAGAACTCCAAGCCAGCAGCCTGCTATCTCGAGCGCGAGAAGGGCGAAGACACTTGCGTCGAACCCGGCAGTCCAATCCCCGGATGCCACGGTGAAAACATTGTTGGCAGACGCGTGCAAGAAGTGCTCATAAAGATCGGCGCTCAAAGCAAGCAAAAAGAAAATCAACGACACGAGCCCAGCGAATTTATCGCTGAGCCACCATAACGCAACGGATACGATCAGATGCCCGAACGTGATCAGAGCCACGGCCAGCTCACTCACGTGATTGTTCGGGGCGGGCAGAACCCTTGCCGCAAGGAACAGGTGCCCGACGGCGACGATCCAGTGTGCGATAACAATTAGGAGGATGAGTGAGCGTCGGGTTGGCATAGTGGATGGTTTTTCCTCCTTGACGAGTCTCGCTCACTCTAGCCAAGAAAGAAACCCCAATAAACAAACGGCCCCGAATCCCGGAGCCATCGTGGAAATCTCGTGGTGTAGCACTCTGTCTATTTCAGTACTGGTGAAGTGGATGGCAGAGTCAAGTTACTTGAGGAGATTATCTCTGCGTTCTCTCCTCATGAATTTCCCCTCCACAAAAGGGAGAAAGACTACGCTGCGGGCTTTTGGGAAATCCCACCCTTCGAAAGGCGCGAAGGGTGGGCCACCCGCCCCAGTTAAACTCACCATCCGCGCGTCTGCAGCATCTGCGTCTCATCCATACCAGCGATGGCCAGGCCTTTCATTGCGCCGCTCAAATCTTCGCTGACTTCAAGTAATACTTTAGGGTCATTGAAGTGGGTGGCGGCTTGGACTATGGCTCTCGCGCGCTTGGCGGCTTCTTCCGGGTCGGCGAAGGTGGTTGAGTCTTTCATGAAGATGCCGGAGCCGACGAAGACGGCTTCGGCGCCGAGCTGCATGACCA
>JBAVGI010000536.1:0-1809 GCA_049684755.1 Candidatus Sulfotelmatobacter sp. | reverse complement strand
GCGTAGTGGCATGGGAGATGGGTTGCTATCCCGGTTCACGCTGGTTTATTCGGCAGGAATGCCGGTAGTTGCCGAGTGGGAACCGCGCAACTTTGCAGAGGAAAAAAAGCTGGTAACAGCACTCGGGGATTTGATTCCCAAAGTGCATACCGTGCCTGAAATCGCAGAGGATGCGCGGCAGTGCATGAAAGAGTTTATTCTCGCGCTGGGCGCACCCGACCATCCGTACCCCGACCATGTGCGCCGATTGCCCGACTTGGTCAAGACTGACATTCTGGCCCGTTGCATCTACTCTGCAACCCCGCAACAAATCACGCTGGAAATGGTTCAGCGGGGGATTCTGTGGGGAGATCACCAGCTAGCATTGCGCCTGCATTTTTGGCCAGCAGATGCGACCGACAAAAATGCAGCCATGACCAAACTACTTTTGAAACGGCTGGAAAAAGGGACCGCAACCGCGCGTGATTTGCGGATAGCCAGCAATTGCTACCGGGATGGAACGCACGAACTTTTCACCCGCGCACTCTCGAATCTCACGCGCAGTGGAGAAATAAAAGTGCTGAACCCGAATAAAAAAGGGTTCGCAGTCTATGGCTTGGAAAATCATGAAAATTGAGAAAGGGAAAAGCATGAAAAAACGAAAACAAAACTACTGGACCGTTGGACAGCTGAGGCAGGTAATGCAGGGAATGTCCGATAGAGCAACCGTCAGGATAGTTCTGAGTGAAATTGAGGGGAAAGAGGGTGACTGGCAAAAGCACGGCAGTGGGGATAATTGCACATTTTGGCTCTGGGCCGGGGCCGAAATATATGACGCCGACGGGAATTTCCGCAACCCATGATTCCCGCACCCCACGTCAGCAAAAGCACGCCATGCGCCGATTGTGGCCACGCCAAAGGAAACCACTGCCCATCTGGGATGCCACATTTTATTGATGCAGAAATCTGGTATAGCTGCATTGCAGAGCATTGCCGAGCCGGAATTTTTGAGAACGGCGTTACCCGCTGGTGCGAGTGCTTGGCGTTTCGCAGTCCCTTTAGCGGTCGCGTTGCGCTATGGAAACCAGCTACGACAGCGGAAACCTTGTGCGCCAAGTGCCAACATCCCCGCGCGCATCATTGCACAAAATCGAAAGACTCAGCCGGTCTATCGCTGAACGGGCAACGCTACGGCTGCCAGCATTTGCTGCAGTGGCTAGAGAACGATATGCGAGGGCAGCCCGCGTGCACCAGCACCAGTTGCAATGAAATTGTGGATGTAATCTCCCAGGCATTTTGCAGTTGCAGCAAATTTATTAACCCGTATTCACGGCGCAAGAAAAGAGAAAAAAACATGCCCTTATTCACAGATGAGGAACGAAACCAGATGCACGAAAAGTACCTAGCTGAGCAAGAACGCAAACGGAAACCGGCACCGAAAACCAAACGGGAAATTCTGTTGGAGGTCGTTGCCGACTACCCGGATTTGAGCACTCAAGAACTGAGCGAAGCTTCGGGCCGGTCGCAGCGCTGGGTCAGGCAAGTTCTGCGGGAAAACGGCGTTACGCTGCCCGCGCGAAACAGCCGGAAAGAACCGGCAGAGAGAGAAATGCAGCAATGAACATGAATGTTTGTTTGGGATTGAATCTCTCACAACTCGAACCCGCGCTGGAAAAAGCCCGCACCTTACCCCCGGCTGAACTGCCTAAATTGCTAGGTGATTTGGCAGAGATTGGCGCTACGGCGCAAGCACGGCTCTCAGCACTCGCACCCGTGCAAACCGCTGCTGACGAATGGCTGACGGTCGCAGAGGCTTGCGCAAAATTGCAC
>JBAVGI010000535.1:0-2750 GCA_049684755.1 Candidatus Sulfotelmatobacter sp. | reverse complement strand
CGATCAAAAGGTTCCAACCCCCAATACTGCAAGGGCCAGTCATTCCGTAGGGATTGATCTCCTTCGTGAATTTCGTGAGTCAACTCAGTTACGGGCCGCCAACCGAAGTCGCGGGCGACTTTTGTACGCACGTCAAGATCAACACCTGAAACGAAGAGGTACCCGCCAGGTTTTACCAGGCCTGCCAGGCGGCGCAAGCAGGTTTCCGCTTCTCTCGGTTGCATGTGGCAAAGGAAACGATTCGCAACCACAATATCTTGCAGGCCAAACTCATCCACCAACTTCGGATCGCCTGCATCGCCGACGCTCCAAGCAATGTTCTCCCGGAACTGTGGCCTGACTCGCGCTCGCTCACCCTCGCACTCAAACATAGCGGCGATCTCATCCGTGGACATACGCTCGAAAACCGACGTGCTCTGGTCCCCCGAGGTTTTTGCCGCTAACTCTCCCAGCGGCGGCAGGGGATCAAGGCCTGAGTCTTGTTTCCGAGCGCGATTCCCAAGATAGTAGACACCTCCTTCGGCAAATTCGACGACTTCCGGGTCAATATCCACAGCGCGTATCTGTAGTTTCAATTCCGGTCTTGACGTGTGGATAGCAAACGAAAAGGAATAAACCTCGGCTCCTTTGCTGCAACCGAGAATCGCAAGCTCAACCTCCGATGGTCGTTCCGTACGATCCAGCAATCGTATTAACAACTCAATTTCTGGGCGATTGCGAAAAAAGAAAGTACCCGTGTATTGCCGCCGTGTCGACCTCAGCTGAACCAACTTATGCAAATGGACACCGTACAAACGCCCGAGACGAGTGGAAGGCAAAAAGGTCGAGAGACGATTCCAAATCCATAGGTTTGTACGGAGATATGGACGTCCCAGATATCTTCGAAAGCCTTTCGACTGAACCATCGCCTCCCTGGCCCGTAGCCAGGCATTGTTCTTTGCATCTACATCCATATTGTTTTCCAGCACCTGATAATTCTATGACTTTCCGGGTTGAAGTTTTTCTCGTTACGCTCGAATCCGCTACTTTTTGCTAGGAGCTTTTAGTCATCGGACGGATGGAGATGTCTGTTACTTCGGCTGTGCGGGGAAGCATTAAAGTATGGAGCACAATGGAAGCCACATCTTCAGGCTGTAATAGGCTTTCCGGAAGATACTCGCGTCGCTCCTGCTGAAAGAGTGCTTGCTGCAGAGCCGTCGCAGTGCGACCAAGATACATAGTCAGAACGCGTATTCCCTTCGGATTCACTTCTTCGCGCAAGCTGTCGGCAATTGCCCGCAACGCATGTTTCGTGGCGGCATACTGTCCGACTTCCGCCCGTCTCACAGCGATCCCAACACTGGAGTTGATAAATACGATCTGCCCATGGGCTTTCATCAAAGCTGGCAACAAGCGTTGACTCAGCAGGTACGGTGCGCGGACATTCGTGGCATATTGCGAGTCGAAATCTTCGATGCGAGCACGTTCCATCGGGTCTTGATGAATCACGCCCGCGCTGTGTATAAGAATGTCGAGCTTGCCAGCTTTTTCTTCCACGTACTGGAGCAGGCTCTGGAATTTTTCTTCTTTGTTCAGGTCTATCGAAAACGCAGTTGCCGCTGAGAATTGTCGGGCGCGGGCAACTACCTGGGCCAGCGCGTCTGAATTTCTTCCCAGAGCGCATATTTCAGCGCCCTGCTGGGCCAGTGCCATCGCGATAGCCCGTCCCACCCCGCTGCTTGCCCCGGTCACTATTGCCAGACGTCCAGTCAGTGGTCCGGTACTTTGAATTTGTTCAGTCATCGCACATTGGATAACAACTCCTGAAAAAACCGGGCTCGCTAAACCGAAGCCAGGCTCTCCTGCTCCTCTTTTGCTTTCGTTGCAGACGGCTGTATCAATCCGCGAATCAGATCGATATAGAGCGCCTTTTGTCCGGTTGCGAACAGTAGCATCCCAACGAATGTGCTCATTAGCACTGAAATCTCCAGCGCAAAACGCGGGATCGGATTCAACGACTGTCCGTAGAACAAGCGCACCGCAAAGGCCAATCCTGCTGCGACGATGCTTGATATCGCCGGCTTGCTCGCAGTGCGCAACACATCCCAGAAAGAAATCGCGGTGCCATGAACGGCCCACGCGATTAACGGAAACACCCAAAGCATCATGACAGTCGAATATGCGATGGCGACGCCCTGTGGTCCCCAACGCAACCCGATCAGATACGACAAGATCAAAAGAGGGGCGATCACCAGGGCCATTTTCAAGCCTCGCCGCACCAACCCGAGCGACATAATCAGCCAGCCCAGGGGATTGGCGATCGCAAAAGCCATAATCGTGGGCGCGAGAAAGCGGAAAATGGGGGCCGCCGCTTTCCACTTTGGCCCCAGGAAGACGAAAATCATGTCATCCGCAAACAGGGCGCAGGCTACCGTCATTGGCATCGTCATTGCCAGAACCAAAGAGTAGCCTTTCAGGAAATAACTTTTGAGACGAACGGGATCGTCCTGCAGGCGGGACAATGCGGAAAACGCGACTTCCCCGGCGGCTGAATTCAGGTTGGCCGTTGGAATGTTAATTAGCTGGTAAGCCCTGCCATAAATTCCCAGAGCGTCGGCTCCCCAGAAGCGGCCCAGAAGGACCTTCTCAAGGTTGCTGGAAATATAGATAACTAGACCGTTCAAAGTGATGGTGCCGCCAAAGTGCATCATCGAACGGATTCCGGTCCGCTTGCGCGGGGGTCCTGGAATCCACTTCGTGGTCAGCCAGAA
>JBAVGI010000534.1:0-2879 GCA_049684755.1 Candidatus Sulfotelmatobacter sp. | reverse complement strand
ATCGAAACTGCCCAGAATCGCTGATGGAAATTCAGTGAGATTCACAACACTATCGAGCAACGATTCGTCTTCGCGCCATCGAGCTCCGGAAATTGTGCGCGTGGCGGCATCGAGAGCTTTGCGAATCTGGTGCTCGCGCTCACTCCGCCCCAAAACCTTGGCGGCGCGCAGAGCCTCGACATAAGCCGAGCCGGCTCGCCGAATCACGACATCGCCGCGCGTAAGAATTCTGTGTCCGCGCGAAATCCTCCCCGCTTGAATTCCACCCAGCTCCAGCGGAATTGTGGCGTCGTCAAGCATTGCCACCAGCCAGCGCACCGGACGCACAAACCTCTCGTTCGGCTTCCGCCAGTACATATTTTTCGGCCAGTAGATGGAGAAAATTTCTTTAGGAAGATTCTCCGCGAGAATGTCAGCCGCACTCCGGCCTTTCTTAGTCACTTTCGCAGAGAGGTATTCGCCTTTCGCGGTCGTAACCTTCTCCAGTTGCGAGACCTCTACCCCAGCTTTTTTAGCGAAAGCATGCGCAGCAGGAGTAGGCTGACCATCCTTATATGCGATGCTTGCGGAAGGCCCGTTCACCTGTTCAGTGACATCGGGTTGCGTCGCAGGAATTCCAGAAGCAATCACCGCCAAACGCCGAGGCGTGTCGAAATTGCCGATCTCGCTCGCAGCCAGACGTTCCCGAGCCAGGAGCGCGCTAACGCGATCGCGCAGCTCTTGCGAGGCGGCATCAATCATGCGCGCTGGAATTTCTTCGCAGCCGATTTCTAGCAGGAAGTCCGGCATGTCTTCAAACTCTTAGTTTCTCAAACCACGTGGCAAACAAATGTGACGTTGATCACATCTGGCAAATCAAGATCCCACCGGCGACAACTTCTCGCGGACTTTTTTCGGCGCTTGGCGGCTAACAGGTTCAGGCTCGTCCGATTTCTCTCCAGCGGCAGATTCGCTTTCTTGCTGATCCACCCAAGCCTTGGCAATGCCTACCGCAAGCGCCCGCACGCGAGCGATCACTCCAACACGCTCGGTGACTGAAATTGCTCCGCGGGCGTCGAGAATATTGAACAGATGCGAACATTTCAAACACAGATCGTAAGCCGCCAGGACGGGGAACTTCGCCTTCCGGCGCGCAATCCCGTCGCCAGAAAAATCGTCCTTGGACAAGTCAGAATATTGACCTATCAGTTCCTTGCACTCCACCTCGTACAGCCGGAAATGCTCCCAGGTTTTTTCCACATCTGCGGCTTCGAAGTTGTACACGGAAAACTGCAATTCATCGGCCAGCCGCACATCGCCATACGTTACTTCATGACTTGTTTCCGGATCGCGTGCCCACACGATGTCGTAGATCGAATCCACGTCCTGAAGAAATGCGGCGATGCGCTCCAGTCCGTAGGTCAGCTCCGCAGAAATAGGAAACAGATCTATGCCGCCGCACTGCTGAAAATAAGTGAACTGCGTGATCTCCAGTCCATCGAGCATCACCTGCCAGCCTACTCCCCACGCGCTGAGGGTTGGAGCTTCCCAGTTGTCTTCCTCGAACTTGATGTCGTGCTGGCGCAAGTCAATGCCAATCGCCGCCAGCGACTCCAAATACAACTCCTGCACATTTTCCGGCGGAGGTTTCAGAATCACCTGCAACTGCATGTGCTTGAATAACCGGTTCGGATTTTCGCCGTAACGCCCGTCCGCCGGCCGCCGCGAGGGCTGCACATACGCCACCTTATATGGCTTCGGCCCCAGCACCTGCAGAAACGTCTCGGGAGCCATCGTCCCTGCTCCCACTTCAACGTCATAAGGCTGCTGCAGCACACATCCGCGCTCTGCCCAGAACGCCTGCAAGCGCAAGCTGGCGCCCGCCCAATGCGTCGTGGTGCCGCCCACCGTCTTGCAGATCCAGGCGGGCAGGTTCGGGAAGTCCCTGGCGACGCGCCAGGTGCCCGAGGTCGTGCGCTTGTCGAGCCAGGCGAGCTGCAGGAACGCCTTCCATTCGTCATTGACGAATTCCTCGCGGGGGCGGTTCTTGCCCGCCTCGAGCACGATGACGTTGATGCCCTTCTGGCAGAGCTCGTTGGCGAGCGTGCCGCCGCCCGCGCCCGAGCCGATGATGACGACGGCGGAGCCGTCATCGAGTTCGATCTTGGCCATGGTGTCCTCCCTTTCCTCACTCGACCGGTGGGCTCGCCGTTGCCGGCGGATCGGGCAGCCAGGCAAGATCGTTGAAGCCGCGATAGCGGTAGCCGCCTTCCTCGAAGGACGATCCCTCATAGCCGAAATGACGCCAGACCAGCGGGTTGTTGTAGATCCCCGAGACCGTCGCGTTGCGCACCGTCTGGAAGAAGGCGGTGTTCCCCATGCCCGCCAGCACCGCGGTCTGGTTGCCCTCGGAAAGCTCGAGCCAGGGAATGCCTTTGGCCCGGTCGAGCGCCGCGACGCCGTCTTTCAGCTGCCCGCCGAGCGCGGCGTTCCCCTTGGCCTGCTCGTCCAGATCGGACACCACCTTGGCGTAATACATGTCGCCGAGCATCGGGTGGGGATAGAGCCGCCGCGCCATGACCATGAGCGATTGGGCGCCGGGCACGTCGAGCGCCTGGAGCGACATCGCCCAGGCGCCGTCCGAAGCGATGAGCATGACACAAGAAGCGGAGAGCGCCGCGCCGGTGACGACCATCCCGCTGGTTTGCAGGAACTGACGCCGATTGAGCGGTTTCTCAATCATTCCAGGGTTCCTCCTCGCGTTATAGTTTTATGGGGTGTCTTTGAATGGCGGATGTGGCGAGTGCGCAAGGGAATGCACGTGACGCGACATTTCCCCGATGTCCGGCCAAACCGACCCCTCGTGGGAAAGCGTACGCCCGCCGTGACTGCCGACAAAG
>JBAVGI010000533.1:0-2668 GCA_049684755.1 Candidatus Sulfotelmatobacter sp. | reverse complement strand
GCGTACCACCAACCTGCAGCAGACTCCGATCGCGGCCACCGTCCTCACCGGCACGCAACTGCTGCACAACGGCGTCATCACGCTCGACCAGCTGGAATCCGTCGCCCCTTCGCTCGCGATCGACAGCTTCGGCCAGGGCGAGGAGGTCAACATCCGCGGCATCGGCAAGGGCGAGCACAATACGCAGACCCAGGCCGGCGTCATCGTCTATCGCAACGGAGTGGCCTCGTTCCCCGGGTACCTCGAGGACGAGCCGTTCTACGACGTCTCGAGCGCCGAGGTGCTGCGCGGTCCGCAGGGGACGTTCGCGGGCGAGAACTCGACCGGGGGCGCCGTCTACATCACCGAAGCCGCGCCAAATTTCAACGGCGTCAACGGCTACGTCGTGGGTCAGTACGGCAACTACAACGACACCATGCTGCAGGGGGCCGTCAACCTGCCGGTGAGCAATACGGTCGCCACGCGCGTCGCCTTCGACGACGAGTACCGGGACACGTTCTTCAACGTCAGCGGCCCGTACGTCGGCGGCAAGGGAGCGCTGAAACAGTCCGCGATCCGGTTCAGCCTGCTGTGGCAGCCGTCCGACAAGCTCAGCGCGCTCTGGCAGACCGATTACGCCTACGTGGACAACGGCGGGTATATGGCCTCCCCGGCCACGGCGACGACGCCACTCTACGACGTCACCGCGAACGGTCCGGACGCGGCCATCGACGAGATCGCCCGGACGACCCTCAACGTCAATTACAAGATGGACAGCGGCATCACGCTGCGCTCCATCAGCGGGATTCAGTGGGGACGCTCCGTCTACAAGGCCGACCTCGACGGCACCGATCTGCTGAACTTCACCTTCAAGGACCTCGTTCCGGGCGAGATGTATTCGCAGGAATTCGATCTGATCTCGCCGGAGAAGGGGTTCCTCACCTGGGTCACGGGAGTGTACTACCAGGGCCTGGACTACTCCTACCCGCTCGGCCAGGGGTTCTACGTCGGTTACCCGCCGGGACTCTACGACCAGTACATCGAGGGCAAGGTGCCCAACGATACGGCGGCGGCATTCGGGCAATTGGGCTTCCACTTCAGTCACGGCTGGAAGTTCCAGCTCGGCGCGCGCTATTCCTGGAACGACACGACGAACCGCGTTTACAACGTGATCCCGGAGTTCTTCTACAACGAGTACGCCCATCAGAGCGAGCACGATGACCGTCTGACGGGCAAGGCGGATCTGAGCTGGGCCGTCAACGCCGACAATTACCTCTACGCCTTCGTCGCGACGGGGTACAAGCAGGGGGGCCTGAACCTTCCCATCGGCACCGCGTATCAACAGCCGTTTCGCGCCGAGTACGTGACGGACTACGAGCTCGGCTGGAAGGCCTCGGCATTGGACGATCACCTGCGCACGCAGCTCGACGGCTACTACGACAAGTACCACAACTTCCAGGTGACGATCGGGGATCCGATGATCCCGACGCAGGGACTCGAGGTGAACAGCCCATCGCCGACCACGCTCTACGGCCTCGAGATGTCGGCGCAGGCCGTGTTCGGCCACTTCTCCTTCGACGCCAACGTCGGCTGGGAGCACACGAGCCTCGGGACGTTCTTCGCCACCGACAATCGCCTCGCGGTCGTCTCGACCTGCGACCCGATGGTCGGGCCGGCGACCCCGAGCTGCGTGGACCTGTCCGGCCATCCGCAAACCTATGCGCCGAGCATTACCTACAACTTCGGCCCACAGTACGTGTTTTATATCGTCGGCGGCAGGACCCTGACGATGCGCGCCAACTATTCGCACGTCGGATCGCAGTGGGCGACGCTGTTCGACAAAGCCGCGCTGGGTGACTATCTCGGCGCACGCAACCAGCTCTCGGCGCAGGTGGCATACGGAGTGGGCGACTGGACGTTCACCGCGTACGGCACGAACCTCACGAACGAGGCCTACGTCGCCGCGATGGATTCCGGGTTGCGGTGGGCCGGCTATCCGCGCCAGTACGGGCTGCGGGTCATGAAGACCTTCTAGGCGGACGGCGGCGCGGCAGGAGGTCGCGCCGGGTCGTGATTCGATCATCGAGAGGATACGGACGGGGACGATGCAGCGATACGCTTTGACGGTGGACAAGTTTCTGGATCACGCCGCCAAATGGCACGGAGCGTCGTATGTGGTGTCGGCCGGGACGGGAGGCAGAACCGACCGGATCACTTACCGGGAGCTGCGCGAGCGCTGCCAGTTGGTTTCCGGCGCGATGCTCGATCAGGGACTCAGGCAGGGCGATCGGGTCGCGACGCTCGCCTGGAACTCGCAGGACCACCTGAGCCTCTATTACGCCGCGATGGGCGCCGGCCTGGTGTGTCATACGCTCAATCCGCGCCTGAGCGTCTCCCATCTCGTGGAGATGGTCAATGAGGCGCAGGACCGCTGGATCGCGGTCGGCGCGGGCCTGCAGCCCCTGGCGCGACAGCTGCTCGCGAGCTGTCCGACGCTGCAGACCGTGATCCTGCTCGACGGCCAGGCGCCCGAGGAGGATTTCCAGGGGCGTGCGCGCCAGTGGAGCCTGGAGGATCTGCTGCGGCTCTTCGGGCGTGCGGCGCGCTGGGGCGATTTCGACGAGGAGACGGCCGCCGGTCTCTGCTACACGTCCGGTACGATCGGTAAGCCGCGCGGCGTGCTCTACAC
>JBAVGI010000532.1:0-2672 GCA_049684755.1 Candidatus Sulfotelmatobacter sp. | reverse complement strand
CGCCGATGTGCGGAGTTAGAATCACATTCTGCATGGCCTGCAAGGGCGAGTTCTTCAGAGGCTCTTCGTTGAAAACATCAAGCGCCGCGGCCGCGACCTGGCCCTGCTTCAGCGCCTCCACCAAGTCAGCCTCGTTCACCAATTCTCCGCGCGCACAGTTCACCAGGCGAACTCCTTTCTTCATTTTTTTAAGCGCGGAAGCGTTGATCATTCCCGCGGTTTGCGGAGTCAGGCCGACATGCAGCGTGATGTAATCCGCCGCGGTATAAAGTTCGTCCAGGCTCACGCAGCGAATTCCAAGTTCCTTGGCTACGGCGACGGAAACGAAGGGATCATGCGCGACGATTTCCATCCCAAACGCTCGCGCCCGTCGCGCCACTTCCATACCAATGCGGCCCAGGCCGGCAATTCCCAGCGTCTTGCCGCGCAGTTCAGAACCTTGCAAAGATTTCTTCTCCCACTTGCCGGCGTGCATCAGCGCATCCGCGCGGCACAAATGGCGAGCCATGGCGAGCATCATGCCAAGCGCCTGTTCCGCGACGGCTACGGCATTGGCTCCCGGGGTATTCATAACGGCGATGCCTTGACGCGTGGCCGCATCCAGATCGATATTGTCGACGCCTACGCCCGCGCGGCCGATCACGCGCAATTTCCTGGCATGAGCCAGCAGCGCAGCATCGGCCTGCACCGCCGAGCGAACGATCAGCGCGTCGGCAGACTCCAGCTCGGCTGTGAGTTTGCCATCTACCTGGTCCGCCGTCAGAACAACCCATTCCGGTTCTCGAAGTTGATCCACTGCTGATGCGGAAATCTTTTCCGCGATGACAATTTTCACGGATACGCTCATTTCTTCTTTATCTATGACATCACTGGAAAGACTTCATCGCTAACCACCGGCGACAAGACCTTGACAGACATTTGACACACCACTGACACAGCCACGCCCCGTGTTTCCTAGACTCCCTTCATGAGCAATTGCTCTCGGAGAATCGTCATGAAAACACTATCAACGTTACTACTTGCCGCGCTTGCCGCTTTCACTCTGGCCTGCGGCTACAGCTCCAAAGCGGCTTCACCCCCGGCGGCAGGAACCATGCCGACTATCGCGGCCTTGGCGCCGACCAGTATGAATTCAGGCGGCCCGGCATTCGTGCTGACGGTGAACGGCAGCAACTTTTCCAGCACCGCAACCATCAACTGGAACGGCACCGCGCAGGCCACAAGCCATGTAAGTGCGAACCAACTTACGGCGACCATTGCGGCTTCGAATATCGCAACTCCGTCAACCGTGGCGATTACTGTGACCAACCCGGGCACCGCCGGCACTGGCATTTACAACACTGGAGCTACGCTCGCGGAAACCTCGGCTGCAATGAATTTTACGGTGAACTAGGATGAGGGCCGCGCGATTCGCGGTCCTCAAGCCTCCA
Source organism: Candidatus Sulfotelmatobacter sp. (assembly GCA_049684755.1). Classification (GTDB taxonomy): domain Bacteria; phylum Acidobacteriota; class Terriglobia; order Terriglobales; family Acidobacteriaceae; genus Sulfotelmatobacter. The sequence continues at coordinate 1,242 of JBAVGI010000532.1, read as the reverse complement.
CGAGTTGCGCGCGGTTCGATTGCGCGCGCGCGTAAACTTCTTGGGCTGCTCGTACGGCCGCACCGTACTCAACATTTTTCCCGGTGACGCGCGCCAGCACGTGTTCGAGCGCGCCGAGAATGCCGATCGTGTCCAGGTAATCGTAATAGCCGATATGCGCGACGCGGAATAATTGTCCCTTCATTTCACTCTGGCCGTTGGCCACCACGGCGTCGAACGACTCGCGAAATTCTTTCACGATCTTCCCGGCATCGATGCCGTCGGGAGAGGAAATCGCCGTGAGCGCAGCCGCGGGCGAAGATGCGTAAAGTTTCAGTCCCAGAGCCTGTACACCAGCTCGCGTCATCTGCGCGCAGAGTTCAGCATTATCGATGAGAGCTTCGCGCCCCTTGGGCAGGTCGCCGCCGCCCATTTCACGTATAAACCCCAAAGCCGCTCCCAGCGCGGCAAACAGCGAAGTTGCGGGCGTATAAGCCGATTCGCCTTTGGCTGCGGCTTTTCGTTCCTTGCGCAAATCGAAGTAATAGCGCGGTGAAGTCGTCGTATCCATTCGCTTCCACGCCCGCTCGCTCACGGCGCAGTAGCCGAGGCCGGGAGGAATCATTAGCGCCTTCTGCGAACCGCCGATAATCACATCGACTCCCCAGCCATCCACATCAAGATGAGTTGTACCCAGACCGGTGATGGCATCGACGATCAGCAGCGTGTCGTCGTATTCGCGGACAATTTTTGCGATGCTTCTTATGTCGTGGCGTGCTCCGGTGGAACTCTCCGTGGCTTGCACAAAAACGGCGCGCATGTCGGAGGTGACTTTTGCGCGAACATCATCGAGCGAAAATGTTGTGCCGTATGGTGCGGAGAGAACGTCGACGTTGCAGCCGAATGCCTTGGTCAAGCCCGTCCAGCGCTCGCCAAACTTTCCGGCGGTGAGAACCAGAACTTTGTCGCCGGGAGAGGTCAGGTTCGACACCGACGCCTCCATTACACCCGTGCCGGAACAAGCCAGCACCAGCACATCGTTTTTCGTGCCGATGAATTCCTTCATGTCCGTAAGGACGCGCTGGAACAACGCGCGGAAGTCTGCGGTGCGGTGGTGAGCGGTGAATGACGCCATGGCGGTTTGCGCCGCTGGCAGCAAGGGAGTTGGCCCGGGAGTAAACAGACGATTCTTGCGCAACATGAGCGAACATCCTTATGAGTGGAGTAATTATCAGTTTACTGGAAGGAAGCTTTCTTGTGCGT
>JBAVGI010000531.1:0-2766 GCA_049684755.1 Candidatus Sulfotelmatobacter sp. | reverse complement strand
TTCGGAACGTCGCTGGGTCAAACCTGTTTCGGTAACCCGATTGCTTTCCGAATGAAGTCCCGTGGCCGGGACGATTGAGAACTCTATTGCTGCTCTCTTGAACTTAGATGCCGGACGAGACCAAGAGTTTCACAAAAACGACCGGCGTAGCCACACATCTGCTCTCGGTGAATTCTTTATAGCAGATGAATGGAAGAAAGTGCAAGGGGAAATTTACGAATTTGATTCTCGGTCACCTCGACCTACCCATTGGGCGGAACAACAAGCTTAAGGCCGGTCGGTTTAAATCGCCTCGCTAGCTTGATCCGAACGCTAAGTTTCACCTCGTGGCCAGGAACAACGTAGTTGAGGCCGGCTGGGGTGTCTGAACATAGAAGCTCGCAATGAGCTCTGCAAGTCGAGTACGGTACGTGGATTGGCCGAAAATAAAATACTCGCCTCTCAGAATCCTCGACGCTTTTCGGAATGCCGGAAACGGGCAATTCCCACACAAGCCATTCCCCGACTGGAAGCGGTTTTCCATCATTGCACCTACGGTGAAGCGCGTGGAAAACTAACGCGATGCCTTTGAGAACGAATGATTGACCAGATTTTTCCTTGTCCTTCGGCTTCGGAAACCGGAAGGCCGCCGGGTTGAGGTCTCCGCTGGAATCAATGTCGCCTGGGCGGAAACGGCGAAACAATTTTGCCGAGTCAGCGATGCGTATTATCGGCTGATCTTTTTGGGGCGTCGGTGGAAAGAACTCAAGCTCTCGCTGCGAGATGGTTCCGGATTTCCTGAAGAGCCTGATCGTTAAGGTCGTCAAGACCGTTGCGAAGAACTTTAACATTCGGTTCGTCGTCCTTGCCGTAACGAGCGAGTAACACTTCGCCCTCGTTCAAAAATTCGATAAGCGCCTTTTGTTTTCCTCGCGAAAAATAGATCGAAACTCCCCCTTCCGCGGACGGCGTTATGATCTCGGGCAGGAGCAGTCTCGACCTCAGCCTCTCTAGGGCTCGAACAGCGGTCGCTATTGCTTCAGGTTCCGGCACCGGAGCTCCGTATGAGTCCCAGCCCTCATGCAGGGCAGTCATCTCGGAGAGCGCTTCACTCAGCAAAATGAACGACGCTTCGTCACTCGAAAAGGTGCCGTGGAGAAGATCGGCATAAGATCTGCGAGCCGCGCCGGATGATAGCGATAGTGCATCTTGCTTCAAGGTCTCTTGGGCCTTGACAACATAGTCGTGCCACTCAATATCGCACGTAGGGACAAGCATCATTTAAGTCTAGCCTCCCATTCGCTGGTAATACAACTGAAGAAGATTTGGTTCTTTGGTTCCTGCAGGCTATTGATCGCACCCCACAGTTCATTCTTGTCCTTGGGCGCAACCGCCTTTGTGACTTCGATATCGAGCAAAAGGCGAGCTTTATCGGGCAGCGGAGGAAGCAGGCCGGACTGGATTATAACGGCCGTGTCTGGCGAGTGGGTCAGTTCGATCCTAGCGAAATAGTTCGCGAAACTCTGCGGAACACCCTCCGGTACGTTGATGTAAAATTTTAGATATTTCTCAACGTTTTCCCCGTGGCTAAGACCCAGTTCATTGATGAATCGAACGCTCACGGATTGAATGCTCGGAGGGCGATAGACGTCGTTAAATACTTGCCAGACATTTTCCGCCTCACGAGCGAATTCTCCCCAAGTCGTGTACGGGGGCAACCGGCTAAAGATAAACCAGTCGGCACGAGCTTGAACGGCATACTTTCCACTTTTTGTGCCGAAGCGCCAGCCCAACTGTTTCTGTTCTACGTTCACCGTTTTGGGTGAGTCCGCGCCAATGTTTACCTGTGTTTGGCTTCCGAAGTTTATCTGTGTCTGGCTCAGGATGATCGGCTCACGCTTAGTCTGGTAATCATCGGGTAGCAATGCGAGAGCGCCTCCCAGCGCATTTAGACTAGCTTGAGCCGTGGGGTTTAATCTCGCTGCGATCAAGGCTTCGTTGATCGGCGCTTTGCTCAGAGTCTTGAAGGGCAGATGCGCCTCCACAACTGGAACGCCCGATTATACACACGGACTCGTCAACTCGTGAACTCAGCTTCGCTCGAATGGACATTCGCGTGTCACAATTGGCACTCCACGTTGATGGGGGAGTGGCTAAGTCTTTATGGGTATGTCAAGCTGAGGGACTATGAAGAAACAGGCGTCGGACCAGTCGTTTCATGATCGGCGGTATCAGGAGCGGAAGCGGGCGGAGGCGGCGAAGAAGGCTGCGCCGAAGAAAGGTGTCAGGGAATCCGGCGGCGAGGGGCCTCCGGTCAAAAAAGATTAGGGATGGCGGAGGCGCAAGAGCCTTCGAGCTTCGCTCGAATGGACCAGAATGAGTATCTCGTCGCCGGAGGGAGCGACCGTCCCCGACTCAAATCTCTCGAGCCTGGGCCCCGGGATGCCAGTCGTTGCGGCGACCTCGGGTACCGTAAGCTGTGGTTGCTCACGGTGCCGCTTAAGCTTGCGCCCTACCTCTTGGAGATCTAGCGTCACCCTATCGCACCTTATGAATTCTTATGGTATTGATTTCGGCGGGCGGTGCAAAGCGCTGCGCCACCCAGAGGCGCGAACCATCCAGTCTCGAATACACCAGGTCGCTGTCGCTCTCTTGATGCAGCCTATCAGGGCACTGAAAAGGTGACCCCGGCGGCAGGAGCGAACCTCAGCGGCTAAAAGCCGCATTGACTTGGCGTGTGTTACGGCACGAGTGGAACTCGCGCCCTTCCCGGGATCCCTTTATCGC
>JBAVGI010000530.1:0-2008 GCA_049684755.1 Candidatus Sulfotelmatobacter sp. | reverse complement strand
TGCGAGATCGCCGTCATAAATCGCCTTCAGGGTCTCCGGGATGACGCCGTCGTAACCCGTCACGAACATCTCCTTCTGCCGGCCCGCCTCCTTGATCGCCTGAATGGCGCCGAGCGCCATATCCTCTGAGTGGGCGTAGACGGCATCGATCTTCGGGTGAGCCTGCAGCATGTCTTCCATGCCTTTCAGCGCCTTCGCCCGATCGTATTCGGCCATCACCTGGCCGATGACCTTGATGCCGGGCACCTTGTCGATGACTTCGTGCCAGCCCTTGCCCCGGTTCCGATTGACAGTCGAGCCGGGCGAGCCTTCGATCTGGATGACGTTGCCGCGGCCCTTCAGGCGATCGACGAAATATTGTCCCGCCGTCCGCGCGGAGGCGAGCGTGTCGACGCTGAGATGGCATGCCCAATCGACGTTGCCGCTCAGACCGGAGCTCAGCACGATGATGGGGATGCCGGCCTGGTTGGCCTCGCGAACGGCCGGCGTGATCGCCTCCGAGAAGTAGGTGCTGATCAGGATCGCGTCGACATGGCGGGTGACAAGATCCTCGATACCACTGATCTGCTTGGCCGGGCGCCCTGCGGCGTCGAGCACGACGGTCTTGATCCCGTATTTCTCGGCGGTCTCGACGACCCCTTCCCGCTGCTCCCGGATCCACTGTGTTGTCACATAGGACTGTGTGAAGCCGATGGTCTTGCCTGCGACGGGCGATTGCCCGGCATGGGCCAAACCCATGAGCCATGGCGGGCACAGCGCCGCACCGAGCCCTGCCGCAGCCGACGCCAACAGCCGGCGGCGGTTCAGCTTCGGCATGTTGAAAGTCTTGTCCAAGACGAACCTCCTTCAGTGTTTTCTGACTTCGCTGACGATGACCGCCGCGATGATGATCAATCCTTTCAGGAGCATCTGGGTGTAGGGCGAAATCCCGAGCAGATTGAGTATGTTAGATAGGAAGGCCAGGATCAGGACACCGATGACTGTCCCGCGCACGGTGCCGACGCCGCCGTCGAAACTCGTACCGCCGATAAGGCAGGCGGCGATAGCGTCGAGCTCGTAGAGATTGCCAGCGTTCGGGTCGCCCACGCCGAGGCGTCCGGTCAGGACAAGGCCGCCCAGGCCCGCGAGCAGGCCACTAACGGCATAGACGAAAATCTGATTCGTGCGGGTCCTTATGCCGGCGAGCCGCGCGGCCTCGGTATTGGCGCCCACCGCATAGACCTCGCGGCCGAAGATCGTGTGGCGGAGGACGATGTGGCCGCCGATCGCACAAAGGAGAAAAACGATGACAGGTACCGGGACGGCGCCGACATGGCCCGAGCCGAGGAACTGCACGGGCGCCGGGACGTGATCAGCCGCGATGGGACTTCCGTCTGAATAAATGCAAACGAGGCCGCGACCGAAAATCATCATCCCCAGGGTCGCGATGAACGGCTGCAGGCGGAAGCTGGTGATTATCACCCCGTTCACAATGCCGAGGATCGTCGCGGCGATGACCGGCGCCACGAGCCAGCCCACAACGCCGTATGGCATCAGGCCGGCCATCAGCACGCTGGACAGGCCAAGCAGCGAACCAACCGACAGATCGATGCCCCTGTTCAGGATTACGAAGGTCATGCCGACACTGACGATGCCGACCATGCTGGCGCCGCGCAGCACGTTGAAGATGTTCTGCAACTCGAGAAAATAGGGCGAGAGGATGCTGCCGACGATGAGGAGCAGCACCAAGGCGAGGACGTTGCTCCAGGTGACGCTCTGCGCTAGCAGCCGCGTCTTGAGGCTCGGACTGGCCTGGTGGACGCCGACTGAAAGAGAGAGCGGCGCGGGCCGCCGGTCAGTGTTGAGCATGACTGGTGGCCTCCCGCGCCTGAGGAACGGCTGCTGCGATGATCGTGTTCTCGGTCGCGCTCACGGCGTCGATCTCGCCACTGAGACGCCCTTCGCACATGACCAGGATGCGATCACTCACGTTGATGACTTCGGGCAGTTCCGACGAGATCATCAGGAT
>JBAVGI010000529.1:0-2065 GCA_049684755.1 Candidatus Sulfotelmatobacter sp. | reverse complement strand
ACCGGCAAAGAACGCGATACCGAATCAGGCAACGACTACTTCGAGGCGCGCTACTACAGCAGCAGCATGGGCCGGTTCTTAAGTCCAGATTGGAGCGCCCAGGAAGAACCCGTTCCGTATGCTAATCTCGACGATCCGCAGAGTCTGAATCTTTACGCGTACGTCGGGAACAATCCGCTTACTAATGCGGACTCCGACGGACACTGCGGGGGGCCAGACGACGACAGCTGCGGGGATCGCTATAGCGAAAGTGATGTTGAGAACATCGTCTATAACGAGGTAGGTGATCTTCGTGATACGCCGCAGGAATCTGCACCGATTTCGCAGTTGTATACAGATCTGACCGACGCAATTAAGAACGGCGAGCAACTGCCGGTCCAGCCAACAAATGCGGGACCTGGAGCACCTGCAAATCCTGATCCTACTGTTCAGAACAACATCAATCAGAGCGTTTCGCAGGCATGTCAATCACCAGCCGACAATGTTTCAGGAGCCGACAAGTTCAACAATAGGCCCGGTAACGCCGGAGGGGACACAAGGACGTTCAAAGGGCCTTTCGGAAAATCGACCGCGCCAATAGTCAAGAAGGATGGCCCTTATGCTCAGAATCTCAAGCATGGAAAAGTCCGATTGTGGTGGGAGACATTCTCCAGACAAAAGGATGAACGCCTCGTTCCAAAGCCGAAGCCAAAGCCGAGGCCACACCCGGCGCCAAAACCAAAGCCCAAACCCAAGCCGAACGGACAATGAGGTAACGAGTGATGCCACATCAAATGATCAATTTCATGCGAGCGCCAGCTGTTGCTGTGATACTTTATGCGCTTACGGTTGGAAATGTGCAAGCCTTGGTCTGTCAGGAGCCTGGCGCTCCTGACTCCAGGGCCCTTTCATGCCTTGCCCCTTCAACCTCAGACTTGTTGAGTTTTCTTGGAAGTCACGGTAACAAACGCCTGTATTTTCGCCTTAGAAATGGCGGGATACCAGGCTCCAGCGATCAACGAATTCAATTGCCACAGCTGACGGTTGTGTTCTATTCCGCCAATCGTATGGCCGCAGTTGTCGATAGCGCAGTAATATCCGGCGATAATGTGCTGCTTAAGGATGGGGCGTTTTTGTTGAGGCATCGATCAGGCCATTGGATCGTCGTTCAAGGTCCAGGCGGAGTGGGGACTTTTCGCGAGGTAGAGAAGATGATGTTATCAATGAATGATCTTCCGCTTGGAGAGATGGACGTTCCATCGAATACTCCCGCATACTGTGTTTCCCCTGTCGAATGGAATGTTCCAGGAAGCAAGTACATCCCCTATCAGAAATGATCGCCGGGATACGGTTACGATTTGCTCCTGCATGTGTATGATGCTCACCGCCGTTTGTTCGGAACAACACGCGCAAACCGAACAGCATTTCACCGGCAAAGAACGCGATACCGAATCAGGCAACGACTACTTCGAGGCGCGCTACTACAGCAGTGCGATGGGTAGGTTCATGTCGCCGGACTGGTCGGCCAAGGTCGAGCCGGTGCCGTACTCCAAGCTCGACGATCCGCAGAGTCTGAATTTGTATGCGTATGTGCAGAACAATCCATTGATTCGATTCGATAAAGACGGACACGACTTTGTCATCCTGAACGATTCGAAGGCCGCGACAGGTGAAGGGCATAACGCCAGCATTGTTGGAAATGATAAGCAAGGATGGACTTATTTCTCAGCAAACGGCTATGGAGACGGTGTTTCAATGGACAACTTCAAGACATTCTCCGATTTTCAGAAGAGTGACCAAAGCAAGCGATATGACAACGCCGACAGAATTTCGACAACCCAAAAACAAGATGCGGCCATGAAGGACACAGGTGGTAAGGAAATAAACAAACCGTTTAGCGTCACTGCGGAGAAGAATCCTGACGGAACGAACAAGACACAGAATTGTGCGGACCTGACAGCGGCCATAGGGAAATCAGGCGGCGTCGCAATCGGGACGCCTCAAGTGACGGCGACTACTTCTGTGCCAATTCCAGGTACTGGCATAAGCATCCCGATTCAGAAGACATTCACGGGCCCGAATGCGC
>JBAVGI010000528.1:0-1598 GCA_049684755.1 Candidatus Sulfotelmatobacter sp. | reverse complement strand
GACAATCCGGATCTGATCGTGGCCTGCGTTATCGGCGATGGAGAATCCGAAACATGCCCGCTTGAAGGAAGCTGGAAGTCAGTCAATTTTCTCAACCCCGTACGAGACGGAGCCGTCCTTCCGATTCTGCACCTCAATGGCTATAAAATCTCCGCGCCCACGGCTCAAGGACGCACTAGCGACACAGACTTGAAGGCTCTTTACTCCGGACGCGGTTACAAACCTTACTTCGTCGAGGGTGACGATCCTCAAGCCGTGCACCAGCTTCTGGCTCAAGCGCTGGAGGATTGCTATGCAGAGATCCGGTCGATTCAAAAGGAGGCGCGCGTCGGAGGATTCACGAAGCAGCCCATCTGGCCGATGATCATCCTCCGCACTCCCAAAGGGTGGACTTGCCCTAAGGAAGTGGATGGAATTCCAATTGAAGGCACGTTTCGCGCGCACCAGGTTCCGCTGGCATCGGTCCGTGACAATCCAGAGCATCTCAGGATCCTTGAGGCCTGGATGCGAAGCTACAAACCAGAGGAGCTCTTTGATGAGAAGGGAAAATTCATTCGCGAATTGGCACTTCTTGCGCCTGCCGGTAACCGCCGCATGGGCGGCAATCCTCATGTGAATGGCGGCCGATCACTGATCACTCTCGCAATGCCCGATTTTACGGATTATGCGCTCGACATTCCGGGGCCCGGTCAAGTTCTAGCCGAGGCTCCGCGCAGGCTCGGAGATTTCTTTCGAGACATCTTCAGAATGAATCCGACAAACTTTCGGATGTTTTGCCCGGATGAGTCGGATTCCAATCGTTTGAACTCGATTTTTGAGGCTACGAATCGCTGCTCGATGGCCGAAATCGTTTCGATCGACGACAAACTCGGCCCCGACGGCCGCGTGATGGAGGTATTGAGCGAGCATCTCTGTCAGGGATGGCTCGAAGGCTACTTACTCACAGGTCGCCATGGCATGTGGTCCTCTTACGAAGCCTTCGCGCAGGTGGTCGATTCAATGACCACCCAGCACGCCAAATGGCTTGAGCAATGCGAAGAGTTTCCCTGGCGCAGACCGCTCGCGTCTCTCAATGTTCTGCTCACAAGTCATGCGTGGCGCAACGATCACAATGGTTTCAGCCACCAGGCTACAGGGTATGTAGACAATGCGCTGGCGCGCAGGAGTGAAGTAATTCGTGTGTACTATCCGCCGGACGGCAACTGTCTGCTGAGCGTTTTCGACCATTGCCTGCGCAGCCGCAATTACGTGAACGTTGTCACCTGCGGAAAGCAGCCGCAGCTCCAATGGCTCAACATGGACGAGGCTCTGGAGCATTGCTCTCGCGGCGCATCGACATGGAAGTTTGCAACCAACGATGAAGGCGGGGAACCGGATGTCGTTCTGGCATGCGCCGGAGACGTGCCGACCATTGAGACTTGCGCAGCTTCCTGGCTCTTGCAGAAGTATGTTCCTGGCATCAAAGTGCGCGTTGTCAATGTTGTGGACTTGATGACTCTGATGTATCCGGACAAACATCCTCACGGGATGGACGAAATGTCATTCAACGCGCTCTTCACCGAAACAGCGCCGGTAATCTTCGCTTTCCACAATAATCG
>JBAVGI010000527.1:0-3574 GCA_049684755.1 Candidatus Sulfotelmatobacter sp. | reverse complement strand
TGGCACCGCGGCGTGATTGGCATTGCCGCCACGCGAATTGTCGAACGCTATCACCGGCCTGCGATGGTGATCTCGCGTGATGGCGAAGAAGCGTTTGGCTCGGGCCGCTCTATACGTCCTTTTCATCTGTTAGAAGCTGTGGAGGCAAGCAGCGCTCTTTTCTCCCGCTATGGCGGACACTCCCACGCCTGTGGGTTTGCCATGCCTTCGGCAAACGTTACTCAATTGCGATCCGAATTAGACGCGTTCGCACGAGCACGACTGACAGCAGCTGATTTTGATCCCGTGCTCGATATCGAAGCCGAACTGGATCTCGCGGAAATCACACCCGCCCTTTTTCAGATGCTGAGCCTGCTGGAGCCATATGGCACGGGAAATCATGAGCCCGCATTCAGCGCCCGTAATGTGCGACTGATCGCTCCGCCGAAAATTCTGAAAGACAAACATATTAAACTGAAGCTAAAAGCGAACGGAAATGCCGCCGCTAAAGAGCTGAGAACTGAGAACCGGGAGGCGAAAACTGTATTCGACACCCTCGGCTGGAACATGGCCGACCGCCTGCAGCAATCGCCGCTGCTCGCCGGAGATGCCATCGACATCGCCTTCACCGTTGGTCAAAACGACCATCCTGATTTTGGAGGCCTCGAACTGACTTTGCGCGATTTCAGACCGCAGGATGTGCCGTCTCTGCTCACGAAGGATTGAGGTATCACAGTCTCCTCCCTGCCGCAAACCACGCTCGGTAGCCAAATTCCATTAGACTGGACTCAATGCCGCTCCCGGTCTATCGCTTACGACGCTGGCTGGCCGTTATCGCTGTGCTCTTCTCGGCGGTCGTTGCGGGTACGTATATTTTCGCGCGTCTTCGCCAGCACAGCGTGCTGAAAGGATTTCCGGGCAAGATTTCTTACGACATCAAGCAGACGGCCAGCGGTTTTCAATTTTCAAAATCTGACGCTGGCCGCACGGTTTTTACGATTCGCGCCAAAGATGTTAAGGAGTTCAAACTCAACGGGCGTGCCGAACTACGCGATGTCACCATCATTCTTTACGGCAGCGACACGTCGCGTTTTGATCAGATCTATGGCGACAATTTCACCTTTGATCCGAAATCCGGAAACGTTACGGCGAATGGCGAGGTGCAAATCGATCTGCAAGCCAATCCGACTGGCGTAACCGCGCCAGATCAGGCTGCGCCGAAAGAACTCAAGAATCCCATCCATCTCACCACCAGCGACTTGGTTTTCAACCGCGATAGCGGGGATGCCTCCACCAACTCGCGGGTTAACTTCCAAACCCCACAAGCCACTGGCTGGGCGGTAGGCGTGCAGTACTCGGCGAACTTCAAAACGCTCACGCTCGCCTCGCAGATTCATGTGACTTTGACTGGGCAGGATGCCGCGAGCATCTTCGCTGCCCACGGCACCATCACTCGCGAACCGCGGGAAGTCGTTCTGAATGATGCCCGCATGGAGCGCGATAGCGGAACGCTGCGATCAGACCAGACCACGTTCTTCCTTGGGCCGGAGAATGAAGTGCAGCGCATTTTCGCCTCCGGAAACGTCAGCGCGGAATCCAGGGTGCAAGAAGATAATCAGATGCGCGCCCGCGCCGATGACGCCGAACTAATGCTTGCAAGTAAGCAAAACCTGTTGCGGACAGCTACCCTTACGGGTCATGTTCATGTCGAGCGCATCGGATCTCGTCCCATGCAGGGCGATGCCGGACGTGTGATTCTCGACTTCCTGGGCGAGAACCAGCTACAAAAAGTGCACGCCTCCGATGGAGTGCGCCTGGCGCAGCGCGCCGCGGGTGCGAATACATCCGCCGCAAGTTCCTCGCAGACGCCGAATTTCGACATTGCTGCGCCGATCATCGATTTCTTCGTCATTGACGGGCAGCGGCTTGACCGGGCGCAAACCTCCGGTGCAGCGCGGATTACAATCATGCCCGCATCAAATCAGAATTCCGCGACCGAGGCGCAAAGCACGGTCATCACGGCCGGTCGATTCGACGCAAAATTTGCGACAACGCCTGCAGGCCAAAGCCGACTGACTTCCTTCCACGGCGCGCCCGATGCGAAAATCGTTAATCTCTCACCCGGATTGCCCGACCGCGTGAGCACCAGTCAAACACTCGATGCCACATTTCTGCCTGAAGGCGGCATTGCATCCATCGTGCAACAGGGGAGCCTCGCCTACACCGATAACCAGCCGCCGGAAAAGCGCACCCAAGCTTGGGCGGACAAAGCACTCTACACGCCTGTTGACCAAATTCTAGTGCTGACCGGGAAACCGAGGGTCTCCGAGGGCGGCATGATCACAACCGGGAACACAATTCGCATCAATCGCGTCACCGACGACGCCTTCGCTGACGGCAACGTCAAGAGCACGTACAGTGATCTCAAGGAGCAGCCCAACGGGGCGCTGCTTGCTTCTTCCTCGCCGATTCACGTTACCGCCGCTAAAATGACGGCGCACAATTCTCCCGCCGTCGCCTTGTACGAGGGCAACGCTCGACTCTGGCAGGACGCCAATATCATCGAAGCCCCTTCGATCCAGTTTGACCGCGAGCGCCGTTCCCTCGTCGCCCAGGGAAATGCAGCGCAGCCCGTCTCCACCGTGCTGGTTGAGGAGAAATTAAGCCAAGCAAGCGACATGGGTATGGCCAAAAATCAGCCGGTGAAACATCAACATAGAGGCGAAAATAAATCGAACAAAAAACCTGAGGAAAAACTCGATCAGGACAGTCCTGTCACCATCACCTCGACCAAGCTCACCTATGCCGACGCCGACCGTCAGGCTCACTACACCGGAGGCGTCACAGCCAAGGGCATCGGCTTTGAGGCAACCGCCGATGAGATGGACGCTTATCTGTTGCCGCGGAGCCAAGCATCTACGAATCAATCGCTTAGCGGCCCCGGTCGGTTGGATCGAATGGTCGCCAAGGGCCATGTTGTCATCCGGCAGCCGGATCGACGAGCCGAGGGTCAGACTTTGGTTTATACCGCCTCAGACGACAAATTCGTCCTCACCGGAGGACCGCCTAGCATTTTTGATGCCGAACGTGGCAAGATTACCGGGGTTTCGTTGACTTTCTTTAGGGCCGATGATAGGGTGCTCGTAGAAGGCAAGGCAAGTACTCCTGCGGTAACACAGACGCGAGTGGCCAGATAAAAAAGACGAATGGCAAGATAAATGCGTACCTTGGCCACAGATGAAATTGGCAAATCGTACCGTGGCCGTCGCGTCGTGAATGGTGTCAGCCTGCGGGTAGAGCAGGCGGAAGTAGTTGGATTATTAGGTCCTAACGGCGCAGGCAAGACAACCACGTTCTACGCCATCGTTGGCCTGATCCCCCCTGATACGGGCCGCGTGCTTTATGACGATCAGGACATTACTGACGTTCCCATGTACCTGAGGGCTCGCCAGTATGGCATCAGCTATCTCCCACAAGAAGCTTCGGTATTTCGCAAACTCACGGTTGAAGAGAACATCCTCGCGGTGCTGGAGGCGCAGCCGATGTCATGGCACGAGCGCCGCGAGAAGATGGAGAAATTTATCGATGAACTTGG
>JBAVGI010000526.1:0-3199 GCA_049684755.1 Candidatus Sulfotelmatobacter sp. | reverse complement strand
CAGCGCCCTTCTTTCAAAGACCGACGAAGACGTTCGCGCTGATGTGCTTAAGAAGGCCAAAGAGCACGACCTTCCGATCGATGCCAAGGAGATCACAGTCCAGCGCATCAATACGCCGGGTCTTTCGTCCGTCTACGTTTCAGTCGACTATTCGGTCACAATCAATCTGCCGGGTTATTCCTTCGATATGAACTTTAATCCAACCAGCGGAAATAAGGGCTTCTAGCCTGTCCTATCGCCGCCACCTGAAGTGATCCAGCTTAAGATTCTCTAAACATCATCTTGAAAAGTAGTTGTCTCCCTCCGTCTACTTTCCAGCATCGCCGCGCTGAACGGACGAGTAAAGTAGTGACATTCGTAACGTTGCCATCACGTTACCTTCCTCCTAAGATCGCGAAGAGTAAGACTTTTCCTGAAAAGCTTTAGAGACAACAGGCGCGGCAACTTCCGAAAGTTTAGTTTTACATCCAGATTGGGAATGCTTCCAAAACTGCAAACGGCAGAGCGAGGCTGAGGCGGAGAGACTTTATGACGATGCGAGTGCAAGCAAGCTTAATACTGATCATGGCTCTGGCAATGATGGGCCTGGCCAGTTGCGATCATTACAACTGCGCCAGCGGCCCCAATCTTGGAACCAGCTGCACGTCAAGTGGCTCGGGGCTGGGTTCAACCGGCACGGGCACCGGGACGGGAACCGGCGCGGCTTCGGCTTTTGTCTTCGCCGGGGACCCTGCAGGCACGATCGATGGTTACACCCTGAGTACAAGCGCAAGCACTTTCGCGGCGACCACCGGCTATACGGGTCCTGCCGCGCCGGCAAACATACAGGCAACGGGTATGGCCGTAGCGCAAGGCCTTTACCTGTACGCTATGTATTACGAAACCGGCCAGATCTACGGATGGTCAATCGGTTCAGATGGAAGTCTGACGGCGATATCCGATAGTCCGTTCAGCGCGTCCTATTTGCTGAATTCCGCGGAACCCGGAGGGTGGCAAACCATGATCACCAATCCAACTGGCACTCTGCTATTCGTGGAGGATCTGGCCGGAACGGCGATCTACACGTATCAAATTGGGCAGGGCGGGGTATTAACCGCGACGAACAACGGTTCGCCGCAAATTGTTCCGGGCTTGCCGGAAAACATGGCCACAGATGGGCTGGGAAAGTTCCTTTACGTCACGCTTGAACCGGTGGGTGGCGGGAGTGCTGAGATTGGGGCCTACGCAATCAGCAGCACCGGGTCGTTGACGGTCGTACCCGGCAGTCCCTTCTCCTATCCCATGTATCAAGTCCAGGGCGAGCCCTCGGGCAAATACTTGATTGGCACGGCGAGCGACTCCGGAATCTCTTCTCTGTATGTGTTCAACATTCAATCGACCGGCACCAATGCAGGTGCGATCGCCCTGGTGACTGGAGGGCCATTCTCCACCGTGTATCCTCCGTACAGTGTCGCGGTTCAACCAAATACCGGCGGCGACCTGATCTACTCTTTCAGTCTCTCCACCACAACCGGTGGTTATAATCCCATCGAAGGCTACGAACTGAACACGTCGACCGGGGCGCTTACCGCGATCTCTGGTTCGCCTTTTGCCACTGTGTCCAGCGGCAATTTAGGACTGTTCGACCAAAGTGGAACCTTGCTGAGCGTATACAGCGTCAGCGGAGGCACGGCGCAACTTGGGGTCCTCGCCGTTGGTTCAGGCGGTGCCCTTGCACAGCCGGTCTCTCCCATCGATCTCACTGCCTTGGGGCCTTGGGTGATCACCGATCCGAACTAACGTATCAGCCTATTAACAGCTAAGAGACCCGCAAGTACTGCGGGTCTCTTTTTGTTGGCCGTTGCAGCGGTACAATGGATACACAATCGTCAGAGAAATATTTCTGAGAGACAGCAGACGATGGGAGCGACAAAAGCGAACAGCCCCTGATCAAACCTTTTCCTGCGTCCCTTCGTCTGACGAACAGGGAGTTTTCTTCGGTGGGCGATAGAGTCTAAATAGTGGCTATCAAAATAAAGATCCCGAAAAGCGGAGAGAAGCGCGGGAAAACAATACCCGGCCTCCCCCGTGATCCTGTGGTGCGGGCAGCGTTGATCGTCTTTCTAGTGGCGGCGATTGCGTTGGGTGGCTCTTTTTCCTATTTCTACATCAAATACGACCGGATTATCGCGCAACGCTTCCGGTCACCGGTGTTCACCAATTCCGCGAAAATCTACGCTCTGCCGCGCACCGTTCATGATGGCGACGAGACCAGCGCCAAAGAGATTGCTACAGATCTCCGCCGAGCCGGCTATACCGACAACGAGGGCGAGTCGCCGCTGGGACGCTTTCGCATGATCAGTGGCGGCATCGAGATTACTCCCGGGCCGGAGTCGTACCACAGCCCCGAAGCGGCCCGCATCACCATTCACGATGGAGAGGTCGAGCGCATCACCAGCCAGGGCGGCGATCTCTCCGCCTACGAGTTGGAACCGCAACTGGTGACGGCCTTGTTCGATGCGGGACAACGCTCCAAACGCGAGGTCGTGAAATACAACGACATTCCCAAAGTGATGGTAGATGCGGTTCTGGCCATCGAAGACCGCCGCTTCTTCGAACACGGTGGAGTGAATTTCATCCGCATGTTCGAAGCGATGTGGATCGATCTCACCCATCAACGTCACGAGCAGGGCGGATCGACCATCACCATGCAGCTCTCTCGCGGCTTCTTTCTGACGCCGGAAAAAACCATCCGGCGAAAACTGACGGAAATGCTGATTGCCGAGGAGATGGAACAGAAGTTCAGCAAGCAGCAAATCCTCGAGTTTTACGGTAATTGGGTCAACCTGGGGCAGCGAGGTTCGTTTGCCATCAGCGGATTTGCCGAGGCCTCGCGCGCTTATTTCAATAAGGACTTGAAGGACATTACGCTCCCAGAGGCTGCGCTGCTGGCGGGAATCATCCAGGGGCCCAGCCGGTTGTCCCCTTACCGGCATCCGGAACGCGCTTTGGAGCGCCGTAACCTTGTATTGGATTCCATGGTCGATACCCACGCCATCACCCGCGAGCAAGCGGAGAAAGCGAAGGCATCACCGCTGAAACTGGCTCCTCCGAATGTAGAAGCCAGTGATGCGCCCTATTTCGTCGACATGGTGCGGGACACGCTGATCAACAAGTTCAGCGAACACGATTTAAACGACGAGTCTTACCGCATCTACAC
>JBAVGI010000525.1:0-22726 GCA_049684755.1 Candidatus Sulfotelmatobacter sp. | reverse complement strand
TCTCCAAGGCACAGGTGACGGTGCTCAAGGCAAAGATTGCGCAGTCGAAAGCCCAGGTCGCTGAGGATCAGGCTAATCTGATGCAATTGGAAGAGCAGCTTAGCTATACCGACATTGTTTCTCCGATCGATGGCATCGTGCTTTCGCGCGATGTGGAAATGGGCGACGCGGTGAGTTCGATCCTGGTGCTGGGATCATCGGCCACGCTGGTGATGACGCTGGGCGATACCAGCGAAGTCTATGTGAAAGGTAAAGTGGACGAGAGCGACATTGGCAAGGTCTATCTCGGCCAGCCCGCGCGGATCAAAGTGGAATCGTTCAAGGACAAAACCTTTACCGGCAAGGTGACAAAGATTTCTCCGATGGGCGTGGAGAAGGATAATGTCACCACTTTTGAGGTGAGGGTTTCGATTCAGAATCCGGGCGGCGAACTCAAGGCGGAGATGACCGCGAACGCGGAAATCATTCTTGAGGAACATAAGAACGTGCTGCAGATTCCAGAAGGCGCAATTCTCTACGACAAGGATAAGAAAGCATCGGTGGAAATTCCTGATCCGAAAGGTAAGGACGGGAAGGATAAGGTCGCGGTGAACATCGGAATCTCGAATGGCGCGAAAACGGAAGTGCTCAGTGGCTTGAAAGAGGGACAGGAAGTTGTGCTGCAGTAAGGCGTTGAGGCTTCGGCTTGGCTTGATCAATTTTGGGGTGATTGAAGATGAATCAGCGAAAACGTTTGTGCTTTGCTTTTTCCTGGCGATCGGGAGTTCTGAGTCTGGCGGCGATCGTGTTCCTGATTTCAGGCGCGGCTTATGCCTCCACGCCACAGGGCACGTTCGATAAAACTTTTCAGGTGAGCGGGCCGGTGGACCTCGAGGTCCAGACTCACTCCGGCGACATCACGGTGCGGAGTGGTCCTGCGGGATCGGTCTCGATCCATGGCAAGATCTTCGTGGGAGACCACTGGTTGTTGGGAAACAGGCACGCGGATGTCAGCGAAATTGAGCAACATCCTCCACTGCGCCAGGAGGGCAATAGCATCCGTATTGATTATGTGAATGCGCACGATATTTCGGTGGATTATGAAATCATCGTGCCGGCGGAGACGACGATTCGCACGCACAGCGGCTCGGGTGATCAGATTATCGAAGGCACTCATGGAAACGTCGACCTGCAAAGCGGATCGGGAGATGTGAAACTGTCGCAGCTCACCGGGGAGATTCGTCTGCAAACTGGATCGGGCAATGTACGGGCTCTGGGCGTTTCAGGTCCGGTACGTGGAGGCGCTGGCAGCGGCGATATTGAACTTGAAGAAACCGGGGCGGGTGACGTCGAGCTGCGAACCGGATCGGGCAATATTAGAGCTCGCGGCATTCAAGGTGGGTTTCGCGCCGAGGCGGGAAGCGGCGATATCACGGCAGAGGGCACGCAAACTGGAAGCTGGGACATCCGCACAGGTTCGGGGAATGTAACAGTCCGCCTGCCGTCCAATGCTGCATTCGACGCCGATCTTTCTACCAGTTCCGGCACATTAGACGTGGGCCCGGCCATTACGATGACGGTGCAAGGGCGAGTGGAGGAAACGCGCAAGCGGATCGAGGGGAAAGTGCGTGGTGGTGGACCGTTGCTGACCGTGCGTACGGGGTCGGGCGACATTCATATTGAGTGAGGGGGAAAATATTGGCATCCGTGTTAGATCCTTTACGGCTTACGCGCTACGCGGGTTAAGCGAGAGATCCTTCGCTGCGCCTGAAAAGCGGCTCCGCTCAGGATGACAATCGTCGTGTGACAGTGCAACACTGCACCACTGCCCATTACTTACGTGCCTTGACGCCACGCGCGGTAACAATTACTTTCGAGGTTTTGGGAGTACTCTTCTTCCCACCGCGAGGGAATCTTGGCGCAGCGTCCTGTTATTACTCTGACAACCGATTTCGGCAGCAACGACCATTTTGTGGGTGTGATGAAAGGCGTAATTCTGGACATTGTGCCAGAAGCGCAGATTGTGGATATTTGCCACTCTGTACAAGCCTTTGACGTGCTCGATGGCGCGCTCACCATTTCGCAGGCATACTCTTACTTCCCCACGCGAACCGTGCACATCGTCGTGGTCGATCCGGGCGTGGGAACGGCGCGCCGACCGATTCTGGCCTCCAGCGATAAATACCATTTCGTTGCGCCGGACAATGGCGTGCTTTCACTGGTGTATGCGAAAGAGAGCCGCATGCACGTGCGCCACATCACCTCCGATCATTATTATTTGCAGCCAGTAAGCAACACGTTCCACGCCCGCGATATTTTTGCGCCGGTAGCGGCTTATCTGGCGAAAGAAGTCGACTCGCAGAAGTTCGGCGAAGAAGTTGACGAATATGTGCGCTTCACTGCCCCGAAGCCAAAAGCGGTGGATGGAAACCGGTTGCGCGGTGTTGTTCTGAAGGTGGACAGGTTCGGAAACCTCATTACCAACATCACTCCGCAGGATGTTCCGATGCTTTTCAAAGCCGGGGCCACCGGCTTCAAGATTGTTGCGGGCAGCCGGGAGATCACTGAACTCCGCAATGCCTATGCGGAGGGTGCTCCGGGAGAAGTGATTGGAATTCTTGGCAGCATGGGTTTTCTGGAGATCGCCGCCAACCGCGGAGCGGCCGCCCAATTGACCGGCATCGGCAAAGGATCCGAAATCAGCGTTATCCTGGGTGAGGCTGCAGCCGCAGGCAAAGGCGCCTAAGAGCTTGCTATAGGTTTTTCGGCTTGGGGTGAGCGTAACGCTCCATCTCGCCTGTCCACTTCAGAAAGCGCCAAAGGCTGGTGCGCTCCCGCCATAGAAATTCCCAGAACTCAAGGAAGCCGATCTGCGTCATCTTGACGCCGCAATAGGTCTCGATGCGCCACAATAGATACGGGCTGCGCCACGGAGCGAGGCGATGGCCTTTGGTGGCGTTCCACAGGAAGCGGAGCGAGTGGCGCATCAGATCATGATACCGAAAACGGGCCTTTGCGAATTATATCGAGCATGCTGCAGCCTAAAGGCGTCAACCACTAAGGACACGAAGTTGCACGAAGGACACCCGGAAGTTGCTCCATGTTAGAATCCTGTCTCCGCCAGGAACTTTCTGCGATGTCTGAAGAAAACTCACGCCAACAAGCTGAAGACAGATACTATGTCGCGCTTGATTTGATGGCGGATGGGAAGCTGGAAGAGGCTGTTGCGGCTTACCGGGAATCGCTGGCTATCGATCCAACTTTTACCGAGGCCATGCATGGACTGGCGCGCGCTCTGCAGGATCTGCAGCGCTACGATGAGGCGATTGAAGTAGCGCAGAAGATAACGGAACTGGATCCGGATGATGTGCTCGCGCATACCAGCCTGTCGGTGCTGTATCAGAAAAAGGGGATGATTCCGGAAGCAGAGGCTGAGGGAGCGAAGGCGCGGGTGCTGGGATGGAAGCAGCAGTTGAAGAAGAGCTAGCTGAGAACTCGCGCCTATAGTTCGTACTTCTTCATCAAATGCCGGAACGACCGGTAGGAGATGCCGAGCAGATCGGCGGCTTTGGTCTGCACGCCATTGGATCGATCCAAAGCACTTTGCAGCAGCGAGCGCTCGATGCTTGCAACGTAACCTTCCATGCCAACGCCCTCGGGAAGTACCGCGCCGGGCGCGAGGTCTGCAACTCCTCCTGCAACACCTACACCTGCGGCGGCGGCGGCGCGGGCTTTGGGCCTTTCCGCGGGCAACTCCACGTGTAATTCGTCCGTCATTTCCAGGGCAACGGCGCGTTCGACGGTGTTCTCCAACTGGCGAACATTGCCCGGCCATTCGTAGCCACAGAGTGCATCGAGCGACTCTTTGTTCATGCGGAGAATGCTGCGGTTGGCGGCGGCCGCGTATTTCTTGAGAAAGTGATTTGCCAGCAGAGGAATATCTTCGCGGCGCTCGCGCAAATCCGGCACGCGGATGGGAATCACACTCAGGCGATAATAGAGATCCTCGCGGAACTGATTTTCGGCCACGGACTTATCCAGATCCCGGTTTGTCGCCGCAATGACACGCACGTCAATGGGAATCTCGCTCGTACCGCCGACTGGGCGAACTGTGCGCTCCTGCAGTACGCGCAACAGTTTCACCTGCATGGCGAGCGTCATCTCACTGATTTCATCGAGAAAGATGGTGCCGCCGCCAGCCACTTCAAACAGTCCGCGCTTGTTCTGCGTTGCTCCGGTGAAGGCTCCCTTCAAGTATCCGAACAGTTCGCTTTCGAGCAGAGTTTCCGGGAAGGCGCCGCAGTTCACGGACACGAACGGCTCGGTGGCGCGTGGCGAGCAGATGTGAACAGCGCGAGCTACCAATTCCTTACCAGTACCGCTTTCTCCATGAATCAAAACCGTGCTTGCGGTGGAAGCGACGGTACGGACCGTCTGTTTGAGCTTCTCCATGGCCCGGCTTGAGCCGATGATATTTTCCAGCGAGTTGTGGGAAGCAGCATCGCGACGCAGAGCGAAGTTCTGCTTGCTGAGGACCAGTTTTTCCAGCACGCGGTTGATGGCGAGTTTGATTTCATCCACCAGGCCGGGACTCTTACGAATGTAATCCGACGCGCCTCCAGCCTTCACGGCCTCAACGGCAGCTTCGTAGTCATCCACTGCGGTGATGAGGATGACCGAAGTATCGGGGGAAACGCGATGGGCATGGCGCAGGACTTCGATGCCGTCGATGTTCGGCATCTTGATATCGGTGATGATCAGATCGTAGAGCGCTCCATCGATTTTATTTTTTGCGGCCTGTCCGGACTGAACAGTCTCGACGCGATGGCCTTCGCGGCGCAGAGCGATGTCGAGCATTTCGCAGATGGAGCGCTCATCGTCGCAGACGAGAATGTTAGCCACGAGCCCTCCCTGAACCTGCGGCAGCCGCCAATTGCGGTGGCGCCGGATTGGCCACAAGATTGCCGACCGATGACGCGTTCCCGGTTTGGCGTTCCGCGTCAAATCGCCGGAGCCGCAAAACAAAAGTAGTTCCCTGTCCGGGTTTGGATCGCGCCCAAACTTTGCCTTCGTGAGCCTGCACGATCTGGTAGACGACGGCCAAACCAAGGCCGGTTCCACCTTCAAAGTTTGATTGGAAAGGTTCGAAGATTTTCTCCGTCTGCTGCGGAGTCATTCCTGTTCCAGTATCCGCAAAACTAATTTGCCAGTCCTCTTTCAGGCGTTCGAGGGTAACCTTGAGAGTGCCACCCTTCTGCATGGCGCGAACCGCGTTCTCCCCGAAATTCCAGAAAACCTGCTTGATCTTGTCGCCGTCGACGAGCGCCCAGGCTTCGCGCGCATCAAGTTGGCTTTCGATGATGATGCCAGTATTTTCCGCTGTCATGCGGTGGCGCATTAAGGTGAGAGTGTCTTCGAGCAGGGGCACCATGTCAGCTTTTTCAAAACGATATTGCTTGCCGCGGGAGTATGCCAGAAAATCTGTGATGATGCCGTTGAGCCGCTGCGATTCCCGGGTGACGATATCGAGCAATTGGCGGTGTTCCTGATTCATTTCCGGGATGCCGGAGAGCATGCTGACCGAGCCCGCGATGGAGGTAAGCGGATTCCGGATTTCGTGAGCGATGGCTGCCGCCAGCCGGCCCACAGCCGCCAAGCGGTCCTGCATGCGGACTTCGCGCTCCAGTCGGCGAATTTCCGTGAGGTCGTCCATGGCGTAGACATAGCCGAGCGTGCCGCGCTCCGGGACATTCAAGGTAGCCACTCGTATGCGCACGGTTTTGCGGAATGCACTTGCAGTATCAAAGCGAACCTCGGCATGAGCTTGCTGCGATTCGGCATTGGGCAGCGCGTCCAGAAAGACTGTACTGACCGGTCTTCCCAGCAGTTGGTCGGGGGTACACTCCAGAAGTCTTTGTGCGGCGCTATTTACAAGAGTGATGTGGCCGTCAAGACCGGTGGTGATCAATCCGCTGCTGATTGATTGAATGATGTTCTCGTGAAGTATCTGGAGATTCTCCAGAGCGCCGCTGGCATTTCTCAACTGCACCCGAGCCTGCCGTAGCTTCGTGCTCAAAAGCCCCGCCAGGTAAGCGATTGCGACGTAGGCAAACAGGTTTACAAAAATAATTGCCTGCAGCGCTTTCAGTTCGGGATGGGTGATGCAATAGGATTTCACAACTCCGTAGTAATTGAGTTCGAGAACTGTTCCGTAAAGAATGAAGGCCAGTGCGGCCACCAGTTGGGCCCACACTCTGGGAAGCAGGATGCCGGCCACGATAATGACGAGAGGGTAAAGAAAATTCAGCGAACTGTCCCAGCCTCCGGTCTCATGCACGACGAGACTGACCAGGACCAGGTCAGTGAGAACCTGCAGCGCGGCCTGGAGGCGATGCTCCTGCCAGAAGGAAAGGAGCAGGGCATAGAAAATTGCCAGGACAAACCACAACAGGATAGTGCTGACGAAAAGGCGAACTGGAAGGGGCGCGGGTGTGAGATGCGCAACAGTCAGCTGGATGGCAAACAGGAAAGTCAGGATCAATATCCGTACTTTGACCAGCCAGGCCAGCCAATTCCGCTCGTCGAAAGTCGATTGCATTGAGGTCCCAATGATCTGGCAAAAGATCCGGTCGAGAGTAGCTGGGCCGAACCGAATCCTTGCCTGCCAGGCAGCGGCGGTATTTTGAAAAAATAGAAGCGGTTTTAATTCCGACGCTTCCGGAACTGTGGTTCTACTCCTGCCAACTCCTAGCCAGCTAACTTGGCGATCATGGCGAAGAGCGGCATGTAGAGCGAAATCACGATTCCGCCGATGGTTATGCCGAGCACGCCGATGATGGCCGGCTCGAGCATAGCCAGCATGTCTTTGGTCGCCGCATCGACTTCCTCCTCGTAAAAGTCGGCGATCTTCTGCAGCATATTGTCCATGGCACCGGTAGCTTCGCCAACGCCAATCATCTGAGTCACCATGTTGGGAAAGACACCGCATTCTCGAAGCGGGTCTACGATGGTGCGGCCCTCTTCGATGGCTTTGCGCACCTTCATCAGCGCCTCTTCCAAAACTGCGTTACCCGATGTTTTGGCTGTGATGGCCAATCCTTCCAGAATCGGCACACCGGAAGTGATGAGCGTGCCCAGCGTACGCGTAAAGCGACCGACTGCGATCTTGCGCAAAAGAGTGCCGACAATCGGCATGTTCAGTAGAACTTTGTCGAAGTAGTAGCGTCCGCGGGGATGCTTGCGGATCTGCCTCAGCCCGAAAACTAAACCCGCACCGCCCGCAATCACCACCCACCAGAAGGTTCCCACAAACGCGCTCAGGCCCATCACGATCCGCGTGGGAAGGGGCAAAGAGACACCCAACCCGGCGAAAAGGTTAGAGAAAATGGGCACCACCCACTTGAGCAAAGCCGCGACAATAAGGCCGGCAATTCCCACCACGGCGACCGGGTAGATCAACGCCGATTTCACGGCAGCTTTCAGCCGCACCGCCTTTTCCACGTAGGTGGCCAGGCGCTGCAGAATGACGTCAAGAATACCGCCGGTTTCACCGGCTTCGATCATGTTGGTGGTGAGGTCGTCAAACACGACGGGATATTGCCGCATCGCATTGGCCAGCGTAGCGCCGCCCTCCACTGTGGTCCGCACGCCGGTCAGCGTTTTCTGGAAGGCTTGGTTTTCCTGGTTTGCAGCCAGGATTTCCAGACACTGCACCAGCGGCAAGCCAGCGTCGATCATGACGGAGAACTGGCGAAAGAAAATCGCGATGTCCTTGACCTTGACCTTGCTCGAACCGAAAGTGGGCAGGGAGAATTCCTTGCCCTTCTCGCGGATCGACCCGGGCGTAATCCGCTCGCGTCGCAATTGTTGTCCCAGCGCCTGTTTGCTGGCTGCGTTCCGCTCTCCGGAAATTTTCTGTCCGGAAGCGTCCTTGCCGGAAAATGTGAAAACTGGCATGGTATTAATCTCTCCTCAACTCGTGGTCACCGATTGCTGAATTGCCTGTGGCCATTGACCGCAGTTGTTATCACTCCAGTGAATTAGCTTTTTGCCGCTCCTCGTGCCATCGTCGATCCTGTCGTTCCACCACGGTTTGTCAAAGTGGCTCCGCGGTTAATCATTTCCTGCAGTTCGTCCGGATTGCTGGAACGCTGCAGCGCCGTCTCCAACGAAACCTGCTTCTGCATATAGGCTGTTGCCAAAGCCTGGTTAAACGTTTGCATGCCGTACTTGTCCTGACCCGACTGCATAGCGGAATAGACCTGGTGAATCTTGTCTTCGCGAATCAGATTGCGCACCGCGGCATTGGGGATCAGGATTTCCATGATCATGGCGCGTCCCTTGCCGTTCGGCGTGGGCAGAAGGGTTTGGCACATTACGCCTTCCAGCACCAGTGAAAGCTGCGCACGAATCTGGGGCTGCTGGTGCGCCGGAAAAACGTCGATAATACGGTTGATGGTGGATGTCGCCGAATTGGTGTGCAAGGTGCCAAAGGTCAAGTGGCCGGTTTCCGCAATACGCAGTGCGGATTCGATGGTTTCCAGGTCACGCATTTCGCCGATCAGCACAACGTCTGGGTCTTCACGAAGAGCGGCGCGCAATGCGTCGGTAAAGCTTTTTGTGTCAGCGTGAAGTTCGCGTTGGTTGACAACGCAGTTCTTGTTCATGTGAACGAACTCGATGGGGTCCTCAATGGTGAGGATGTGGTCGTGCCGTTCACTGTTGATTTTGTCGATCATCGCGGCCAGAGTGGTCGATTTTCCGGAGCCGGTAGGTCCGGTCACCAAAACCAGGCCACGGGGTTTATCGCAAAGCTTGCTGACCACGGCGGGCAAGCCGAGTTGGTTGAAAGACTTGATCTCAAATGGAATCAGGCGGAAGACGGCCGCTGTAGCCCCGCGCTGGTTGAATACGTTTGCACGGAAACGGGCCAGCCCTTTCAACCCGAAAGAAAAGTCAAGTTCCAGGCTTTCTTCAAAGCGATGTTTCTGCGAATCCGTCATGACGCTGTAGGCGAGCTGCTTGGTCTCTGCCGGCGTCATCTGCGGCAGATCGAGCGGCACCAGGTGTCCGTGCACGCGAATTTGCGGCGGCGAATTGGTGGTGATGTGAAGATCGCTGCCGCTCATCTCCAGCATTCTTTTGAGCAAATCGCTTAACGACAAACCCATATCGGTTCCCTTCCTCTAAATGCTGAATTAATGAATCGTTTCGCGGGCAACTTCCTCGAGTGTGGTCATTCCCGCGGCAACTTTGATCAATCCGCTGCGGCGCAGCGTGATCATCCCGCGCTCGATCGCTTTCTTTTTCAATTCCACCGCCGATGCGCCCACCAGCACCAGTTCTCTAATTTCGTCATCCACTTCCATCACTTCGTACAAACCGCAGCGGCCTTTGTAGCCGGTGTTGTTACACACGCCGCAGCCTTTACCTTTTTGAATCTTGACGGTCTTGGCTTCTTCGGGGGTAAATCCTTCTTCAATTAATGCCTGTATAGGAACCTCAACCGTCTCGATGCAGTCTTTGCAAATGCGCCGGATGAGGCGCTGGGCGCAGATCAGGTGAACTGACGTTGCCACCAGGAATGGTTCAATACCCATGTTCATTAAGCGCGTGATAGTTTCAGGAGCGCCGTTGGTGTGTAGAGTGGAAAGCACCAGGTGACCAGTGAGGGCGGCTTTGATAGCGATTTCCGCGGTTTCGAAGTCACGGATTTCACCGACCAGGATGATGTTTGGATCTTGACGCAGGAAGGAACGCAGCGCGGCGGCAAAGTTCAAACCGATCTGCTCTTTCATCTGCACCTGGTTAACGCCGCCTAACTGAAATTCGACGGGATCTTCAGCCGTCATAATGTTGGTATCGGGTTGGTTCAGGCGTGAGATCGAGGAATACAGAGTGTTAGTTTTTCCTGATCCTGTGGGTCCGGTTACCAGCACCATGCCGTAAGGCTTGAGAATGGCTTTTTCGAACTTGACCAGAGATTCCGGCTCGAAGCCGAGCTTGGTCATGTCGAGGCGCAGGTTTTCTTTGTCGAGCAAGCGCAGCACGATTTTTTCCCCCCACAAGGTGGGCAGAGTGCTGACACGGAAGTCGAGCTGTTTTTTGCGGCCGCCGATATTCATCTTCAGCATGATGCGGCCGTCCTGCGGCAAACGCTTTTCGCTGATATCGAGCTTCGCCATGATTTTCAGGCGGGAGGTAATTGCGTCCTTGAGCTTGATCGGCGGTGACATGATGGCTTGCAGAACACCGTCAATACGGAAACGAACGCGAAACTCTTTTTCGTAGGGCTCGATGTGAATGTCGCTGGCTCCTCGCTTCACCGCGTCGGTGAGCACAAGATTCACCAGCTTGACTACCGGAGCCTCGTCCGCAGCTTTCTCCAGCTGCGACAACTCCATCTGCTGTTCTTCCGCCTGCAGTTCAACGTCGCTATCGTTGAGCTCCGTCATCGACTGCATTACGGTTTCGAGATCTTCTTCCTTCTCCTTCGGTCCTCCGTAGGATTTATCAATGCCGGCAAGAATCGAGCTTTCCGAAGCGACGACCGGCTCAATGTTGAAGCCCGTCATAAACTTGATATCGTCCATCGCGAAGACGTTGGTGGGATCGACCATCGCGATAGTGAGTGAGGCGCCCACGCGGCTTAGCGGAAGAATCTGATATCGCTTCGCGGTTTCAAAGGGAATCAGCTTGACTACAGCTGGATCGATTTCGAAATAAGAAAGGTTGATGGCGGGAACACCATACTGACGGGAAAGAAAGTTGGTGACGTCCTCATCCGTGAGGAAGCCGAGCTTCACCAAGGCAGAGCCCAGGCGGCAGTTCTGCTCCTTCTGGGCCTTGGTCGCTTGTTCCAACTGCTCTGGGGTAATGATCTTCTCTTTGACAAGAAGGTCACCCAGCCGTTGAGACATACGTCGATCTCCTATCCACTGAGTGGAACGATGCCTGACAACATCACCGGCACTTGCACGAAGCGCTACGCTTGTTAATGGGAGAGAGCAGCGTCTTTGTGTTGACACAAATTGTCAACGCAAGTCGATTACCTTACCAGTTACCGTAGTGCTTGCACTTGTCACCGCTCTTCGGCAATGACTCGCGCTGCGGTAAAACCCACGCCAGATGAACTTTTTTCTCATCGAGCCGGGAATTTCGGGCGTCGGTACATGCACTTCGGTAAGAACGAGGAAGGGCGTCGGAGGCGGCGAGTACTAGCTGAACTTCGGCGTACACTCGACGACAAGATGAATTCAGTCTTGCCGGTTGACGTCAGAAAAAATCAGATTAGAGCCTACTATCGCGCTTTATTTCAGGCATGGGGACCTCAGAATTGGTGGCCAGCACAATCGCGCTTTGACGTGATTGTGGGTGCCTATCTCACGCAAAACACAGCGTGGACGAATGTGGAAAAAGCTTTGGCGAATCTTCGAGCGGCCAGACTACTCAGCATAAAGGGAATCCGGCAGGTGCCATTGGCCCAACTGCAGCGGCTAATCCGTCCATCTGGCTATTTCCGGCAGAAAGCGCAGCGCTTGAAAACTTTTGTTGCTTTTCTAGATCGACAGTATGGAGGCTCGCTGACGAAAATGTTTGCGCGTCCGACTGCGGAACTGAGAAAAGAGTTGCTTGACTTGAATGGCGTAGGAGCCGAAACTGCCGACTCCATCCTGCTCTACGCCGGCAACCATCCGGCATTCGTGGTGGATGCATATACTCGGCGGATTCTCGAGCGCCACGAGATTCTTGCCGACGATGCGACGTATGAGGATATCCGGACTTTGCTACAGACTTCTCTTACACCGTTGGCAGAGCCGCCTTCTGGTTCAGAGGAATTTTCTACCCCACACCTGGCATCGGGATTTCCCGACGCTCCGCATCCTCCGTCACGGATGAGCGCGGCCAAGCGCACCGCTCTCACCCAGGTTTACAACGAGATGCATGGCCTCATCGTGGGTGTGGGAAAGAATTACTGCAAGAAATCACAGCCTCATTGTGACGGATGTCCTTTACAGATTTTTCTGCCTGCTGTTAAGTGAATCGGCCCCATTTGCAGTCGGGCCAATTCATGAAAGCCTTCACGCCAGCTTTGTTATCGCTCGCTGCTCTTAGCGCAGCCTGGTTCAGCGCATCATGGTTCAGCGCATCATGGCAGGGGCAAACTCTCCGCCAGGCAGCGGACCGCACTGGATTGCTGGTAAGCACCGCAGTCCGCGCCACGCAACTCGCGGAACCCGCGTACGCTTCCACTCTGGCCCGCGAGTTCAACATGCTGGAGCCGGAAGACGTCATGAAATGGTGGGTGCTGCGGCCGGACGCGCGGTCCTATGACTTTCGCCAAGGCGATGAACTGGTTCAGTTTGCGCTGGAGCACGGAATGAAAGTCCGCGGCCATTGCCTGGCTTGGGGACGCTCGAATCCCGAATGGTTGACGCAAGGTCATTTCACTACGCGTCAACTGTCGCGGCTTCTTCACGAACATATCAATCGCGTGATGAGGCACTATGCGGGACAGGTGTTTGCCTGGGATGTTGTGAACGAGGCTCTGGATGAGAATGGAAATCTGCGCGATTCTCTCTGGTACAACCAACCAGGCATCGGATTTTCGGGGCAGGGCACGAAGTATATCGAGCAGGTGTTTCGCTGGGCACACAAGGCCGATCCGAAGGCATTACTTTTCTACAATGAAGCCGAAGGCGAGGGAATGAACCGCAAGTCAGATGCGATCTACGCCATGATCGGGAGTTTCAAGAGGCGTGGCATTCCGATCGATGGAGTGGGATTGCAGATGCACTTATCGTTGCTCGATGCGGATATTCCTGCAATCGCCGCGAATATTGCCCGGCTGTCCGCGTTGGGCGTGCAAGTTCACATCACAGAGCTGGATGTTTCTCTTCCACTCGATATCACTGGCCAGGTCCGAGTCGACGATCTGGCGCTTCAAGCCGAGGTTTATCGCGGCATTGTGAGAGCGTGCCTTGACAGTGCTGGCTGCACCGCAATCCAGACCTGGGGATTTACCGACAAGTACTCGTGGATTGGCTCTCACTCGCGCGGTGCTCGCGGACAAGCGCTGCCGTTCGATCGAGCCTACCAGCCCAAGGCTGCTTATCGTGCATTCCTGGAAGAGATTTTAGCGGGGCGGCCTTCCCATCGTTGACGAGGCCGCGCATGGCGTGGCGGTTCGAGTCCCGGACGTCTCTTCCTTTATCCTCTACCATCTATAATGATTTGGGTCTATTCGCTGTGCGGGTCTCGGCCAAAGAAGCGTATGCTGACCGCCAGAACGAACTACGAATACCGGTGCAACAAACCGCTCCAACTCGACCTCCGAAAACCTCGAACCGCAAGCAAGTCATCATCTTGCTCGCGATGTCGGTTTTTGTGCTGCTCGCGGTTCTGGTTTCTCAAACCGCGTTTGATCTCACTTTCTTAAGCCCGGGAAACAATCAGCAGATCGTTGTATTCGCGGCGCTTTCGGCGCTGATCTTTCTCCTGTTTGTAGCGCTCACATTTGTTCTGTTTCGCAATCTGCTGAAGCTGTTTGCCGAACGCCGCCTGGGAGTGTTGGGCTCAAAGTTTCGCACGCGCATGGTGGTGGGTGCGCTATTGCTCTCGTTCGTTCCCGTAATGGTGATGTACTGGTTCTCGTACGGGCTGATGAACCGCTCGATCGACAAGTGGTTCTCCACACCTGTGGAAGAAGTTCGCGCTGACACGCACGCGATGGTGTCGCTGCTGGGCGATTACGCCGCACAGAACGCGCGCGCCGAAGCCTCTGCCATGGCCGCTTCGGGCGATACGCAGCGCGCTTTCTCGGGACATGGATTTTCGCCGGTCCTGTCTGAGTTTCAGAGTCACGAGATCACGTTCCAGCACGGGTTCGCCGTAGCCGTGCAGGATGGAAACGCCGAGGCCAGCTTCAACCTGCCTGCGGCCTGGTCCATTTTGAAGGCAAAGCTTCCCCTGGCGGAAGCGGAGGCCGGACAGCCCGCACACTTCACGTGGGATCAAACCGAGTACACCCTGGGCAGCGCTCCGGTTGGGAATGGTGGTTTGATTCTGGTTGCGATCCCTCTTCCTCAGGAGTTTGCCCGCACGGTTCAGCAAGTGGAGGCCAGCCAGCGGCGCTATTTTGAATTGGCCCATGAGCGCAGGCTGGTGCGGCGCACTTACATGGGCTGGCTGCTGTTGCTGACCTTGATGGTGCTGTTCGTGACCACGTGGCTGGCGCTCTTCCTTTCGAAGCTGGTGACACGTCCTCTGGCCGCGCTCGCCGAGGCCACGCAGGAAATCTCTCGTGGACGTTTGGATTACCGCATCGACGTGAGCGCCGCCGACGAAATCGGGGATCTTGTCCGTTCGTTTAATCGCATGGCTGAGGAACTTGAAACGAGTCGAAGACAGATCGAAGCTTCCAGCCGCGATGCGACTGCTGCCAACGCAGAGCTTGACCAGCGCCGCCGGCAGATGGAGACGATCCTTGAAAGCATCCCGACGGGCGTTCTATCGGTGGATGCGGGGCGGCGCGTGACCCACGCCAACCAGGCCTTGCTGCGCATGTTCCACCCCGAGGGCTATGCGGATGGACAGCACTTATTACGAGGGGCGCGGCTGGCGGACGTATTCCCGCCCGAGGTGCTGCAGGATCTCGAACCGCTGCTGCGCCGCGCCGATCGCATGGGCATGACTACCAGCCAGATGGAAACGTCACTGCAGCGCACGTCTCTGAATGTGGCGGTCACTGTGGCACTCTTGCGTCATCAGGAAGAGAGCTCGGGCTACGTAATTGTGTTCGAAGATCTCTCCGATCTGTTGAAAGCGCAAAAGCAGGCTGCCTGGCGGGAAGTGGCGCGCCGGGTGGCGCACGAGATCAAGAATCCGCTCACTCCTATCGCGCTCTCTGCGGAACGAATTCAGCGCCATCTGGAGCGCGCCATGCCCCCCGACAAAGCGTCATTGGAGATTGTGCGTTCCTGCGCTGAAACGATTGCGGGTGCGGTCGAGACTGTACGCCGCCTGGTAGACGAATTCTCAACCCTGGCGCGGTTCCCCGCGTCCAATCCGCACCCTGCCGATATCAACCAAATTATCGAAAGCGCACTGGCCATGTTCAACGGAAGAACGGACGGTATCGGTCTGCATAAAACACTTGCTGCAGATCTGCCAAGAGTTATGGCGGACGCCGAGGCGATTAAAAGAGCCCTGGCCAACCTGGTGGACAATGCCGCCGAGGCGATGCAGGATTCGCTGGTGCGGGAGATCGAGATTACAACCTCTCTGGTGGCCAGCCGCGACGCGGTTGAAATCACTGTGGCGGATACGGGACACGGGGTAACGCGCGAACTGAAGGAGAAGCTTTTTCTTCCTTATTTCTCCACCAGAAAACGCGGCACCGGCCTGGGGCTCGCGATTGTAAGCCGTGTGATCGAGGAACATCATGGCTCGATTCGCGTCGAAGAAAATCAGCCGGTGGGAGCGCGCTTTATCGTAGAGTTGCCGGTGGTTCCGGAAGCCGCCATCGTCACACCTGTCCCTCAGCATGCATAAAATTCTTATTGTTGATGACGAGACCGGCATCCGCGAATCGCTGCAAGGCGTATTGGCAGATGAAGGTTACGAAACAGCCGCGGTCGAGAGCGGTGAAGAATGCCTTAAACTGCTGCGCCGCGAGCACAGCTACGAAGTGCTGCTGCTGGATATCTGGCTGCCCGGTATTGATGGCCTGGAGACGCTGGAGAAAATCCGCGATCTGGATAACGCTCCAGAAGTCATTATGATTTCCGGACACGGCACCATTGAAACGGCGGTGCGCGCGACAAAATTAGGTGCGTTTGATTTTCTGGAAAAGCCGCTCTCGATCGACAAGACTCTCATCCTCGTTAAGAACGCAATTGAGTCGAAGAAACTGCGGCACGAGAACGTCGATCTAAAAAAGCAATTGCACGCCAAGAGCGTGATCGTCGGCGACAGTATTCCCATGAAAGCGTTGCGGCAGCAAATTGGGGTGATGGCGCCCACGAACGGACGCGTGCTGATCTATGGCGAATCGGGCACGGGGAAGGAACTGGTCGCGCACGCCATCCATGCGCAGAGCCTGCGGAAAGACGAAACTTTTGTCGAGGTCAACTGCGCCGCGATTCCCGAGGACCTGATCGAAAGCGAACTGTTCGGCCACTACAAGGGATCGTTCCCGGGTGCGACGGTTGATAAAGAAGGAAAGTTTCAAAAAGCAAATGAGGGAACACTGTTTCTCGATGAAGTGGGAGACATGAGCCTGAAGACGCAATCGAAGGTGCTGCGCACACTGGAAGAGCAGCGCGTTGCGCCGCTGGGCGGCGATGAAACCATCACGGTAGACGCGCGCATCATCGCCTCGACCAACAAAGATCTCGAAGAGGAAATTTCCATTGGGAATTTCCGCGAAGATCTGTTCTACCGGCTGAACGTGATTCCTTTCTTCGTGCCTCCACTGCGCGACCGAAAGGAAGACATTCCGCAACTGGCGCGGCATTTCCTGAAAGACCTGGCGGCGACTTACGGGCGCCGTCCTCGGGAGATCACGGATGACGCCATCGATGGACTGATGCGCTATTCATGGCCGGGCAATGTGCGCGAATTGCGCAATGTGATCGAGCGGATCGTGATCATGAATCCTATGACCACTCGGCTGGACCGCAAGCACTTGCCTCCGCTGGTCTACCGCGACGGTCATCGGCGCGTTGCGCGCAATGAGTTCTCCACATTGCACCAGGCGAGAGATGCTTACGAGCGGGATTTTATTCTCAAGAAGCTCGACGAAAACCACGGCAACGTCACCCGCGCCGCAGAAGTGTTGGGACTGGAGCGCAGCCACCTGTACCGAAAAATGAAAACTTTGGGGATTGTGGCGAAAGAATAGCGGGCGCGTAATGAAGCTAGCGCTTCACCATACGAATCTCTGTGCCGTTCTTTCTAAACTCAACCTGGTCCATCAGTTGATTGATCAGAAAAATTCCCCGCCCATGGTTGGAATAGACGTTCTCGCCGACGGTGCAGCCCGGAATCGATTCGGGACTGAATCCGGTGCCGGGATCGCGGACCACGATCAGGATGCCGCGCTCCGCGTCGCTGCTGACCACGCATTCCACGGTCTGCGTGGGATCCTCTTTCGCGCCGTGAATCACAGCGTTGGCCAGCGCTTCCTGCAGCGATAGCTCGATGGCATCGTCTTTCCCGTCAACGTCCTTCATCTGGCGAACGACCGCCATTATTTCCTGTACCACAGGATCGACGGCTCTGCGGTCGGCGCTAAGCGTTACCCGCAAAACCAAACTCAACTGATCGGGATCGAAATCTTTCTCGGGAAGGGGTTGCTCAGGAGAATCGGACAGTGCCATTGATTAGGCTCGTTTGCTTGTAATTCTTCCTTTTAATTCGATGATGGCGATGATTGATTCTAGCATTGCTCGCCGGACTTTCGTTCCTCATGATTTCTTGTTAATGATGTTAGTGGCGTTTTGTATCAAATTAGGTTGTCCGCCTGTCAAATGCTCTAATTGTCTTCTCCAATCTAGTTCTTCTACAAACCCGCGCGATTCGCGCCAGTTGGGTTGCACCTTTACGTAGAGTTCGAGAAACACTTTCGTGCCCAGCATTTTTTCCAGCTGCAGGCGGGCAGAGGTGCCAATCCGTTTCAACATCTGTCCCTTTTTGCCGATCAGAATGCCCTTCTGGCCTTCGCGTTCACAATAGATTGTGGCTGAAATGCCCGTCAGCCTGGTGCCTTCTTCGAATGTCTCCACGATTACCGTGGTCGCGTAGGGTAACTCGTCCTCGGTTTCAAGCAGTACGCGCTCGCGAACAATCTCTCCAGCCATAAAGCGCGCAGGCTGGTCGGTGACTTGATCTTCAGGAAATAATGGTGGCCCGGCAGGCAATGCCGAGGTAACCAGCTTCAGAAGAATATCGAGTCCATCCCGCTTGAGCGCGGAGATGGGGATAATCTCGTGAAACGCATGCAGCTTCTTATATTCCTCGATCAGCGGCAGCAGCTTCTCTTTGCCACCTCGCAACAAATCGACTTTGTTAAGGATGAGGCAAACCTTCGTCGACGAGTGTTTCAACATCTGTATGGCGAACTCGTCACGCTGATCGAGTTTGCGGGTCGCGTCCATGATCAGCAGGACGACGTCGCAGCCCTCGAGCGCCTCGCGCACCTCGACCATCATTTTGCGGCCCAGCGAACTATCTGGCTTGTGTACGCCCGGAGTATCGATCAACACCATCTGCGCCCCAGATTGGCCCTTACTTTTGGGGATGTTGACGATGCCCTGGATTCGGTTGCGAGTGGTCTGCGGCTTGGGCGAAATGATGGCCAGCTTTTCGCCGACGAGGGCATTGAGCAACGTGGATTTGCCGGCGTTAGGGCGGCCGAGGATGCAGACGAAACCGGAGCGGAAAGGCATAAGAGCTTCTAGCTTCTAGCTACTGGCATGGCGGGTTCATATTCACTTCCAGTATCCCACGAATCGTCCGTCAGCTGAATTCTCTAAGGAAGGGAGAACGGAGGCGGCTAGAAGCCAGAAGCTAGAAGCTGCCTATATCAGTTTCAACTGCCGAGGCTGTACTGCAGTAATTCTCACGCGCTCCACCTTACGGTCTGTGGCTTCCAGAACTTCGAATCGCAGACCACCATCATCTACGGTTTCGCCGCGGCGCGGGATGTGCCCCGCCAATTCGCTGACCAGACCCGCAACCGTAGCGGATTCCCTTTCTTCAAGCTTTGTCCCGAACAGTTCGGCGAGACCGTCCACGTCCATGCCACCGGAAACGATGTAGGAATGATCGTTCTCGCGAACGATCTCCGGCCTTTCGTGCTCGTCGCGGATTTCTCCCACGATCTCTTCCACCAGATCTTCGATGGTCACCAGACCCGCTACTCCTCCATACTCATCCACGACAATTGCCATGCGGATATTGTTTTTCTGCATTTCGCGCAAAAGGTCGCTGCCGAGTTTGCTCTCCGGCACGAAATAAACATCGCGGCGCATCAGAGTTTCGAGAGTGCGTTGCGAGGCTTCGCTGTCCGGCACCTGCAAGACATCCTGGGCGTAAACGATGCCTTTGATGTTGTGAATGCTTTGCGCGTACACCGGTACGCGCGAGTAGTGTTTGGCGCGCAGCATTTCGATGAAGCGTTCGACTGTGGTTTCAACCGGCACGGCAAACATTTCCGGACGGGGCTTCATAGCTTCGCGCACCGTCTTACCGCTGAATTCGACCACGGACTGAATGAGATCGCGGTCGCCTTCCTGAATAATGCCTTCTTCCTGTCCGGCTTCGATCAGAGCGTCCACCGCCTCGGCGGCGCTCTCCGGTTCCTCACGCGTATTTTCGCGCGTGAGCGAGGCCACGGATTGCAGGAAGCCAAGCACAATCGTGACCGGCAAAACCAGATAGATAAGAATTCTTACCAACCAAGTCCACCGCATCAGCCAACTGCCGTTGGTACGCGAGAAGAACAGGAAGGGCAGAAACTGGTTGAATACGATGATGATCACTATCAGGCTGATGGCCGCCTGCGAGATTTCGTAGATGGTCCAGCGTTCGTCGCTGAAGAGTGCGAAGCCCACCAACAGAGAAATCGTCGCAGTGGTCAACTGCTTGAGCACGGACATCGAGAGCGCGGCGCGGGCGCGGCTGACTCTCAACCTCGGTTCGACCTTCTGCTCGAAGACGTCGATGTTGTCCTGAAACTCACGGGAAAGAAATTTGCCGATCTCTTGATAAACGCGGTCGACGTAGGACGCCAAGGCCAGCAACGCCAACAAAGAAATCAGCGCGAGTGCGACTGGCCAATTCATATTTTTTTCCGTCGTGCCACTGGGCGGCCATAGCGGCCTGGGTAGTTCGTCAAAATCCCTGAGGTCGAAACCGCGGAGGTACCCTGCTGCGTTCTCTCGATGAGACCGGTTTCCAACTTCAGTTGCAGCCGCAACCTGCGCTCCTTATCGGCCATCTCGCCATTATCCCGCTCGTGATCGAAGCCCGCCAGGTGGAGGATTCCGTGCAGCGTAAGAATTTTTATCTCTGTGGCCACAGAGTGTCCGAGGCGCTTGGCGTTGTCTCGGGCAATTTCTGCGGAAACCGCCAGCTCGCCAGCCGGTTGTTTGGCTTTAGGCAGGTTTATTCGCGGCTCTGGAAACGACAATACGTCAGTAGGCCTGTCCTTTCCGCGAAACCGCAGATTGAGCGAACGGAGTTCGTGGCTGTTGGTCACCAGCACATTCACGGTGCCCCGCAAACGCACCGCCCGCCTTGCCCGCAACAAAAAACGTTCGAGCGTCGATGGGCTGAGCCCAGCGATTCTTTTTCGGAGGATAACCAAGTTTTACCTGCGCGGATTCTATTCACCTGACGCTTCGCGAGGTCTCACATCGGTCGGCGGCGAATTTCTGACCTCGGCGTTGCGCAGGCCTCCGCCGGAACTCTCGGCGTTTTTACCACCTGACAAGAGCAGCATCTGTTGCTCGGCGATATGAGTCTTATGCTCGTCATAGGCGCGGATGATGCGCTGCACCAAGTGATGACGGACCACGTCAGATTCATCGAAATGGACGAACGTCAGGCCTTCTACTCTGTGCAAAATGTCGATCGCTTCTAGCAATCCGCTACGGCGCGCGTTCGGCAAATCGATTTGCGTAACGTCGCCGGTGATCACGGCTTTGGAATTGAATCCCAGGCGCGTGACGAACATTTTCATTTGTTCCGAAGTCGTGTTTTGCGCTTCGTCAAGAATCACAAAGGAGTCGTTTAGCGTGCGCCCGCGCATGAATGCGATAGGAGCAATCTCGATGACATTTTTTTCCAAATAGCGATCCACTTTCTCCGGATCGAGCATGTCATACAGCGCGTCGTATAGCGGACGGAGGTAGGGGTCGATCTTGTCTTGCAATGTCCCAGGTAAGAAGCCCAAGCGCTCGCCCGCTTCCACTGCGGGACGCGCCAGAATGATGCGATTCACTCGCTTCGCCAGCAGCGCCGAAATCGCCATCGCTACGGCAAGATAAGTCTTACCGGTGCCGGCGGGTCCGATCCCGAAAACCATGTCATGCTTCTCGATGGCCTCGACGTAGCGCCGCTGATTCACGCTTTTTGGTTGCACCATGCGGCGTCCCAGCGATCGTTGACGGCCAGCATCGGCCAAGCCGCGTAAGGTTGCGGTCGGATCAGCTGTCAGCACGCGCAGCATGCTATTTAGATCTCCATTATTGAAGCTGTATCCGGAGCGCTGCAGGCTTTCGTAATCGGTAAAGACCTGCTCGGCGCGAGCGACATCGCGGGCCGCGCCCTCCAGTTCAATGGCGTTGGAACGCAGATCGATGGTGACGTTCAAACCATCTTCCAACACGCGCACATTCTCATCCCGCGTGCCAAATAAAGTCTCAATGTTGGGACTAATCCCGATGTTTTTCTTCATTCAGTCTCTTTGAGATACAAACGCCTCTGCCACCTTGTAGACAAAACAGGATTATGCTTGGAGATGGGAACAACCGGAATGCGCATGCCCAGGGGGCAGTCACTACCATTGCATAAAGCGTACCCCGCGGCGGGGAGGGAGTCAATGGCGACGCAAACGTTTGACCGGCCGTGACTTACTCCCATATAATCGAAGATTCGGTGACCACCGGAATATCTCGTTAGACACACAAAGGTAAAGAATCAGACATGGCTAATCATTTTTCGGCGCTCAAGCGCGCCCGTCAGACTACCAAGCGCACTGCTAACAATCGCGCCAACGCTTCCCGCCTGCGCACCGCGTTGCGCACCCTGCGCGAGACCATTGAAAAGGGCGATAAGCAAGCGGCCGAGCAGACTTACCGCCAGACCGTATCGGCACTCGACAAGGCGATCCAGAAGGGTACGCTGCACGGGAATACCGCGGCGCGGTATAAATCACGGCTGGGTGCTCGTGTGAATGCGATGAAGTAGCTGTTGGCTTTCAGTTGTTAGCTCGGAACGGCAGGCCCTGAGGGTCTGCCGTTTCTGTTTGAGCGAATCCGCGCCTAAGGCTGCAAACGGAGTCAGCAGTCCCTACCGAAAGCGCGGAAATAAAAATCCCGTATGCCTTTGATGCTCCTGAAAGTCTGCTCCGAATTGTGTGGTCAACATAGCTTCTTCTCTTTTCGCCTTAATCCAGAAGCCCAGAATAATTACACATACGCCGACGACACCGCGCCATCGGTCGATCGCCAGTGCCGAGCCGATAGCGGCCAGTTCAAGTCCTGAATAGATGGGATGTCGAAGTCGCGCGTAGGGGCCGGTGCGGATGAGTTGGTGATCTTCCTTGATCGTAATGCGCCCACTCCAATACTGTCCCAGATGCCACCGCGCCCAAAGTGCGAGGGCAATACCTGCCCAGAGGATTACGACGCCGGCGATAGCGATTGCCGGCATGTGATGAAAAACTCTATGGCCAAGAATGCCAATACCGGCATCTTCGTCGAAGATCAGAACAAAGCCAATAATTTCGAAGAACATGATTCCGTAACGGGCGGCGAAGGATTCTTTCTTCGCGGTCCGGCGCGTCTTGAGCGCGCCAATCGCCCAGTAGACGGCGAAGACGATCCGGGGTCCTTCGATGAGATAGCGGCCAGTCAATCGGTTGTACCTCAGATGCGCAAAATTAAACGCGGATCGATAAAACCTGCTATACCGGCAACTGATCCTGCATCCATCCCGGAGCTTCAAGTCTCGGCTCGGT
>JBAVGI010000524.1:0-2124 GCA_049684755.1 Candidatus Sulfotelmatobacter sp. | reverse complement strand
GAGCTGCCCGGGCTGGATGTCGGCGCATCGCGCTACATCCGCTACCTTTGCCCCCGGCGCAAACGCTTCCGCCACCAGCTTGCGCTTCTGCTCGTTGCTCCACGAGCGCCGTCGCTCGCGGCCCGTGATCACCTCAACTCTTGTCATCCCACCCCGATACCACCAGTGCAAGCACCGGTACTCGCACCGGTGCTAACTAACGCTGACGCCGTCGGGCCCATCGGCGCAAGGCGGCCGCGGCCGGAGGGATACCAGTGGCGCGCGTTATCGCTTATAATGGGTTGTCGAGACAGCTGTGAGTTTGAGAGGGGGAGTTGGTGCTTCCGGCCTCAAGCCTCTATGTTTCAGAACTCCTTGGGCTACAAACCTCGGGTTTCTATGTGCCAGAATCCATGTCGATTGTGGTCGGAGGCCTGAGCAGCCCCTCACTGTCGCAGGACCACGTATTGAATGGCACGTTCCTACACGAGTACTTACATCATCTGCATTTCTGCGCTACTACAGCAGGGTTGGCCTATCATCTGTCGTCCTTGGCAACAACTCAAGCGCTCCTGGAGTTAGCATCTGCGTTTCGAGAGAGGCGTCGAGATGCCTTGATCCCAAGAAGTGCCGACACGTTGCTAGCGCAAGCGAAAGGAGATCGGCACCTCGATAAACAAGTCGCCAGATACGCCTTCGAGGTTAAGTATCGAAACAACATGCTCGGCTGGCCTTGCGCTCCATTGATGCGTCGAACCTGCCCCCCGGTCGGACTAATCCTCGAAGACGGTTCAAAGCGGGTGCTGCCGGTGGGACTCCTGCTCATTTGTGAGAATCACGCCCGCCTTCAGCAATGGAGATACCTTCGGGTAAACGTCAAAGACGAGGCCATTATCGATAACATCGACATCCGGACCTTTATGCCCTCTGAAGAAACGTTTATCGCAAACTATTGCAGGTATCTGAGCATCGCCGATGGCTTCGTTCAGAACTTCGGCTATGACCCCCAGGAATCAGAAACACTCTTCCTGTGGGCTTGCGCTAAGGCTTTGATGCCACCGCCGATGCTATATCCCGAAGACTTGGATGACGCCGAAAATGCCGCGGCCAATATGGCTTCCGCTACCAAGATCGACCCACGTTTCCCTGGGCAAAGATACTTTTACGTTTCGCGGTTTCTTCTAAATTTCAGTGACAGGCGCTTTCTGTTAAATCTTTGCCAGAAAGGGCAATTCGAAGAGCTGGACGCGTTGGTAAGTAGTGCGCTTGGATGGGCGCCAATCATTCAGGTAGTCGATCAGCTTGAGGGGCAAGCAGAAAAACCAGCATCGACTCTGATGAGAAAGATTATTCGCGGCGCCGTGGCCTGTCATCGAAAATATCCGGATTTTCTAGTTTGGCCCGTTGCGCACATCTTTGGGCTTTTGAATGAGCTCCCTCTGGTTAGCACGATCCTGCCTGATGGCTCGCTCAGAATTAGCGACTGGTGCTCACTTCCGGAGAGGTATGAGATCGCACACTGGTCTGTCTCACGAGAGCTTGCCATTGCGCTAGAGCGACCCTGCCCAATGCGATGCTACTACTCCAAATGTTGTGCCGGTTACCCGGCGAACACGTGGGATCGGCTAGGACGCAGGAGTGACACCGGCAACTGTCACCTCGAAATCAACATCCAGAAGCACTGGGGCCTCTCGCTCAGAGACTTTGAACTAGCGCACAGCATATGACCTGCAGACACGGACAGCATCACTAGGGAGGCCGCGGTGCAGACAATTCAGCAAATGCTTAAGGCTGCTTACGGGGAACAGGGGCGGGCCGCAGAAAACGCGGCACTGGCGAATTTTCACGCTCCAGATCTTGCCACCATCGATCAATCCGTATGGGGTCTTGTCTCAGCTCGGGCTCATGCGATATCGCATGCGGTGGTTCACACTTGTCTTCGTAATGACAATGCATTGACGCGCGCGGTTAGTCTTACATCGAGCTGGATGAAGGAGAGAGCTATAGTGCGCGTACTCGGTGCTGGAAGAGCGCTGCTTGCTGCCAGTGTTCCGGCGAACCGACTCGCTCACGGAGGCGCGCAGGTCTCAATCATGGGTGGGATGGTTCCACTACCGAACAGCATCGCTGGAGGAGGCATATTGG
>JBAVGI010000523.1:0-1540 GCA_049684755.1 Candidatus Sulfotelmatobacter sp. | reverse complement strand
GTTGTACCTACTATCTCAAATGCTCGAAGAGTTCTCCGCTCTTGGCGTCGGGGTATTCG
This sequence comes from Candidatus Sulfotelmatobacter sp., assembly GCA_049684755.1. Taxonomy (GTDB): domain Bacteria; phylum Acidobacteriota; class Terriglobia; order Terriglobales; family Acidobacteriaceae; genus Sulfotelmatobacter. The sequence continues at coordinate 1,481 of JBAVGI010000523.1, read as the reverse complement.
ACTTTGGTTTCACGGACGACTGGTATAAGAAACGCTTTGGTAATGCGTCCCGGCAGGAGGCCACGGTTCATGTGTTTGCTCCCACACTTAAGGGTTTCCGTCTCAGTGCAATGCAGGCGCTTACCACTTTAGTCGATGAATCTTTACGGTCGATCCTTGAGCGTACGAATCTCATGCAAAATGTTAAGAAGATCTGGCGGCGGCTTGCCTTGAAGAGGGGAAACTCTCGGTTGGATTGAATATTTCGCATGGTGCAATTTAGCGACGACGTTTCTAACAGCTTGGCTAAGAGCTGCCATAGCAGCAGCAAGATTCTCCACTCAAAAAAATGGACTACAGTTTTTCCAATCACAGCATCTCCGAAGTCTCCGTTAAAGTGCTCAGGACATTGCCGGAGCTTGAGGGCATCCGCCGCGAGTGGGAGTCCTGGCCTGGAAACCGCGATTCCGAGATAGAGACCTATCTGATGTGCCTCCGATCGATACCGGCGACCGTCCGGCCTCATGTGGTTGTAGTAGAACGCGATGGAGAGCCTGACGCCATTTTGGTTGGCCGAATCGATATGGGTCACGTGAGTTGTCACTTGGGCTATTTGCGGCTGAATCTGCCAGCCAAGATTATGTGTTTTGTTTACGGAGCGCTTCGCGGAAATCCTTCCCCGGAAAATTGCGACTTGATCGTGAACAGCGTTGTAAAGTCCCTCTCTGATGGAGAAGCGGACGTGGCCTACATGAATTTCCTCAAAGAGGAATCAGACCTGTATCGTTTAGCCACCCAAAAACCTGGGCTGTTGTGTCGGGATCACATTCGAATCACGCAGCAGCACTTCGCTACCAGACTTTCAGCCTCAGCCGAGGAATTTTATAAGGGATTGTCCTCAGGGGCCAGATGGCAGGCGAAGAGTAAACAAAAAAAACTGATCAAGGATTTCGCCGGCGATGTAAAAATCCGCTGCTTCCGACAGGCGGAAGAGCTGGATGCGATGATTCAGGACGTGGAACAGGTAGCCAGAAAGTCCTATCAGCGTGGAATAGGCGTCGGTTTTCACGATATCCCGGCGGTACGAAGCCAGTTACGATTGAAGGCCGAGCGGGGATGGCTGCGGGGCTATGTGCTCTATGTATCAGGAAAGCCCTCCGCATTCTGGATTGGAGACATTAACGAGGGCACGTTCGGGAGCGACTACCTCGCGTATGATGCCGAACTGGGGAAGTATTCGCCCGGAATGTTCCTCATGTACAAGGTGATTGAAGGATTCTGCGAAGGCAACGGTGGTGAGGTGACTGCTCTCGATTTTGCCACCGGGCACGCCCAATACAAACAGTTGCTATCCAATCAGGGCTGGACGGAATCTTCCGCCTACATCTTTTCTCCTTCCGTGAAGGGAATCGGCATCAATGTAGTTCGGTCCTTGATAGAAGGAGCGGGACAAGGGATTCAGACAATCCTGAGACGCACAAACCTCCTGCAGAAGGTCAAGA
>JBAVGI010000522.1:0-1769 GCA_049684755.1 Candidatus Sulfotelmatobacter sp. | reverse complement strand
GGAGATCATCTTTGCGATCGTGAAGTACCTAGTGATTCTTGATGCCGTTCTCGTGGGAGCCCTGCTCGTATACGCTGGCTTTGCACACCTGCCTTGGCCGCAAGTCCTGCCATTCGCTTTGATCCTGTTGGTGGCCTCGGTGCCGGTCGCGTTGCCCGGAATGTTCACGGTAGCGACAGCAGTGGGAGCGCTCGACATGTCTCATCATGCGGTGCTCGTGACGCGCCTTTCCGCCATTGAGGAAGCGGCGGCGATGGACGTGTTGTGCACGGATAAGACCGGAACGATTACGCAGAATCGCCTGGCGCTCGCGCAGATTTATCCGATCGGAAATCGAACCTCGGACGAAGTCTTGCGCATGGCCGCCCTCGCTTCCGATGCGGCAACGCAGGATCCGATCGATCTGGCTATTTTAGAGATCGCACAGGCAAAAAAGGTACTGGGCGCCGTTCCACGCCGCATCCAATTCATCCCCTTCGATACTGCCACCAAACGCTCCGAAGCAACCTACGAGCAGCCCGTGGGCAAGCTACGGGTCGTCAAGGGAGCGCCGGATGCTCTGATTCCTCTGGTTCACAACGGAGGAAGTATTGCAGACGAAGTCGAGCGGCTCGCCGGGCAAGGCGCGCGAATTCTGGCCGTCGCGGCCGGCACCGAGAACTCGCTGGAACTCGTAGGCTTGCTCGGGCTTGAAGATCCCATCCGGGAAGACTCCAAAGCGCTCGTGCAAAATCTGAAGAGCATGGGTGTGCGCGTCATTATGGTCACCGGAGATGGACCTGCGACCGCCCGTGCCGTCTCGCGGCAAGTGGGAATCGGTGATCGCGTCGGCTCTGCCGAGAGCTTGCGCAAGGACGCCGCGCTCGCGGCGGAACAATACGATGTTTTCGCCGGGGTTTTTCCAGAAGACAAGTTTCGTTTGGTTCAGGCGCTCCAGAGCGAAGGACACGTCGTCGGTATGACAGGTGACGGCGTGAATGATGCTCCCGCGCTGAAGCAGGCCGAAGCGGGGATTGCCGTTTCCACCGCCACCGATGTGGCCAAGGCCGCCGCGAGCGTTGTCCTCACGGAGAGTGGTCTTATGGGCGTGCTCCGCGCCGTCGAAACCGGGCGCCGAATCTATCAGCGCATGCTGACCTACACACTCAACAAGATTATCAAAACGATCGAAATTGGCGTCTTTCTCAGCGTTGGCGTGATTCTCACTGGTACCTTTGTAATTACCCCCCTGCTTGTGGTTCTGCTCTTGTTCACCAATGATTTCGTCACCATGTCCATCGCTACGGACCGCGTGTCGTTCTCGCCCCAGCCCGACAGATGGGATATCCGCACCCTCATGCTCACCGCCGGCACACTCGCCGGTTTGGTTCTGATTCTCTCCTTCGCTGTTTTTTTCGCCGGCAGAAATATCCTGCACCTTCCAATTCGGCAGCTCCAGACCCTCGTTTTCCTCATGCTGGTGTTCACCGGCCAAGGTAACGTCTATCTCGTGCGCGAGCGCAATCGCCTCTGGCATTCGTTTCCGAGCCGCTGGCTGATGGTGAGTTCCGCCATTGACATTGTTGTGGTCAGCCTGATGGCCACGACTGGCATCCTCATGGCCCCCATTTCCTGGTCCCTGGTTGCCTCGTTGCTGGGCGTCGTGATGGTCTTTCTGTTTGTAATTGACGGCGTTAAGGTTCACGTCTTTCATCATTTCGGTGTTCGGTGAGGGCTTTTAAGAGCATCACTACAGAATGAGCGCTGCTTCAGAACCCATGGTGAAGGGC
>JBAVGI010000521.1:0-1714 GCA_049684755.1 Candidatus Sulfotelmatobacter sp. | reverse complement strand
ATGCTACACGGTGCGCACCGGAAATGCCGACTCGGTTAGAATTTCAGCGAGCATACGAATGCTGTTAGCGGAATCTTCCCGCTCGCGGTGCGTTCCCATGACCTCTCCAGCGATCGAAACAAAAGATTTGCAGAAAACCTATCGCAGCTTTCTGCGACGCAAACCTGTGCCCGCATTGCAAGGAGTGTCGCTGCGCGTCGAGCCCGGAACGATTTTCGGCTTGATCGGCCAGAACGGCGCCGGCAAGACGACGCTCGTGAAGATTCTGCTCGGACTCTCGAGGCCAACCGGCGGCTCCGCTACACTGCTCGGAGCGTCGCCGCAAAACAGCACCGTGCGCCGTAGGGTCGGCTACTTGCCGGAGCAGATGCGTATTCCCGAATACCTCACCGCCAAAAGCTTTCTGCGCTATATGGGGCGGTTGAACGGTGTGAGTGCCAAGATACTCGGTCAGCGCATTCCGGAACTAATTGAGCGGGTCGGTCTAGCCGGCGTGAAAAAGCCCGTCAAATCGTATTCGAAAGGGATGCAGCAGCGGCTGGGTTTGGCGCAAGCTCTACTGAATGACCCAGAAGTGCTCTTTCTCGACGAGCCTACCGACGGCCTCGATCCGCTGGGACGCAAGGATGTGCGCGATCTGCTGGTCAGCCTGCGCGCTGCCAGCAAGACTATCTTTCTGAATTCGCACATCCTTTCGGAAATTGAGCTGGTCTGCGATCAGATCGTGATTCTGAATCGCGGCGAGGTGGCGCGCGTAGCGAGTCCTGCGGAATTCACGCGAGGTACTGGCGAATATCTGGTGCGCGTGACGGCGGCAACCGATGCAGTTCGAGCTGCGGCGGCGGCAGTCCTTGGCGCTTCGAATGGCAACGGCAAGAACGGCCATTCTTCGAAAGCCCCTCAGCCGAACTGGACCGAGAACACGTTACGGTTCTCCCCGCGCGACCGTGAACAATTGAACGCGCTGATTGACCGGCTGCGCAGCGCTCAAGCGGAAATTGATGCAGTCGAGCCGGTACGGCTTTCGCTCGAGCAATTCTTCCTTCAGGTGGTAGGAGCACAGGAATAGCGCCATGATCGCTGCTTACCTCAACTCATTGCTGGAAGCCGTGAACCGGCGCATGGCGTTGGTGCTCGCGGGCGTTGCGCTGCTGGTAGCGGGCGTATTTTTGTGGATTGTTCAGATGAAGCCACTGCCCGACGGTACAAGTGTGATCTTACTGGGCAGCAATTTCCTGGGACCTGCCACCTTGGCGGCTCCGGCAGTCTTCAGGGCCGAAATTCAGCGAACCGGGGCACTTTGGCTGCTGCTCGCCATTTTCGCAGCCGCGCCACTGCTGAATTCCTCCGTGGAGAAAGGCTGGCTGGAACTAACCTTCTCTAAGGGAACTTCGCGTTGGCAGATCTTTCTGGGCCGTTTTCTGGGTGGGCTAACACTTTACTCTTTAACCTTCCTGCTGGCGACCTTTCCGGTGGCCCTGCGCCTGTGGTGGAAAACGGGAGTCGGGCCTCTGCCGCTCGCTGTCGCTTTGATGATCCAGACGCTTAGTTTTGCCGCTCTGCTCGCAGTGGTCGCGCTGGCAACGATTCCTCAGAAAGGGATGGCGCTGCCCATCATGGCCGCCGTGGCGGTTTGGTTTATTTCGCCCGTCCTGGCGGGGCGGCGCGGTACATTCGATTCTTTCTTTACCTCGCACTTTGCGCGCGGCAGCTT
>JBAVGI010000520.1:0-13500 GCA_049684755.1 Candidatus Sulfotelmatobacter sp. | reverse complement strand
GATCGCGTCGAAGACGACTTGCGGAATCTGCGCGCCGGCGGCGTTATCGAAGAAAATGAAGGCGGGCTCCTGATTGAGCGCGGGAAACAGCGAGCGGACGCGAGCGGACGGAAAGGCGACGGCTCGGGATGCGCCTAAATGCTGATTAACCACTTGGCTCATGGCGATTCGTAATTGTGCGTGAACTTAGTCTTGCGATGGATGCGCCAAACCAGTATACAAAGAATTCAATTCGAAATAGCTGCAGGTTGAAGTCAGGACATGGCTGGATTCAGCACCTTGTGTGCAGTCTCCGCTCCAAATACGGGGAGCGATGGGTCCGTAAGCAGACCGATTTGCTTGAGCACGGACGCCTGGTCCCAGTAGATGCGCTCGTGGGCGAGCTTGCCGTCGCGAAATCCGACAACCACCACAAGTGGAACCTCGACAGCGCGGCCGGTTGGTGGAACCCCCGGGAGCATCCACGGCATCTCCGTCGTGTGGGTGAAGGAGAAAATGATCTCGTCCACCAGTCGATCCTGACCCAGGGTACGGGCAACCAGCCGGATCGAGGTGTCCGCCGGCATCGGCGAGATGAAGTCTTCCTGATAAAACCTGCGCAGGGCTTCGTGGCCGTAACCGCCCGTCATAACCGGAATGTGGTTGACGTAGGCATCAGGCACCATTGTGGCAATAGTCGAAGAGACGTCGCGACTCGAAAATTCATAGCCGATGTGCTTTTCCCATTGGACGATCATCTCTGCTTCGGTCATAGCCGTGGATTCTCCAGAAGGATGTTAATCGATTGTTCGATTCAGTGTCAGCTTGCCGCCGTTTAGTAACAACGGGGAGGAGCTAAGTGCCGATAGGAAAGTCCAAGAGAATACTTCCGCCCCCGCGGCAGCTATTAATTTGTCGGCTCAGGATTTGTCGAATGAAGCTGTAGATAAATCGATGCAGCATTATCGGCGAAGGTCGCTTCATACTGAGGAAACTGCCTCAATCCGGCGAAGCGTCCGGGCTTGATCTTTCGTTTTACCTGCTCCAGTGTCATTCCCTGTGCCGAAAGAGCAACCACCTGAGCCTGCAGATCGGAGAGGTAGTCACGAAAAAAAGCCAGGTCCTTGCGATCGCCCACATCGAAATGCCCCGGCACGAAGACCTCGCTGGGTGTTGCCAGGAACGCATTCAGCGTGGCAATCCAGTGAGAAACGCTGCCTTCGTCCATGGCCGGGCACGAATGGCCCATAAAGAGGTCGCCGGTCGCGATCGCCTTCTGCTCCGGGAAGTAGACGTACGCGTCACCCAGGGTGTGCCCAGGAGCGCCGGAAATAACTTCAACCGTGTAAGGCTCAAGATGAATTTTAAGAGAGGACTCAAAGGTGACGTCTGCCGGCACCACGGTGATTGGAAGCCTCGGTGGCGAGTCATTGCGCATCTCCATCGTGCGCCTGCGGGTCCACCCTGTACTGATGACGCTCGCTTCGGGCTTGAATATCTTATTTCCGCCCTGGTGGTCGAGATGATAGTGAGTGTTGATGACGTACCGAATCGGCAGCCTCGAAACGCTGCGTATCTCCGCCACGCACTTTCCCGCCTCTATTTCATTGAGCCCGGAGTCAACCACGAGAATTCCTGCATCGCCGACCAGGAAGGTTGAATTCGCGCTCGCATCATTGTCCGCGATACACGCGTAGAGGTCTTTCCCGATCTGTTTTGGAGTTCCTATCGCGAAAACCGAATTAACGAAGAACACGAAAGGAAAAAGCAACGCGAAGACGACGAGCCCATGCAACACGCTGGCGCTCCGGGACAGAGGTGGTCTTCGCAAGGATCTGGAGATGCTCAAAGAGTTCTTCCATTCTCAGGAGAGATGAGCCTAACGAATATACAAGCTTATAAGAAACCGCTGCGTCACACTGCCTGAACTCAAATCGAGATTGTTTGGCACTCTCGATGGCTGCCTGCTTCAGCATTGGATGCCCGCTCTCGACAGTCACATCCGTTTTTCCATCTGGAAAAACCATGGCAGCGACGTGTGAATCGGATTTGAGCATTCCAGCACGTATTCTCGTAAAGAGACCGCAGGATCGCATCTCTTGAGTAGCCATCTCATCCAATCCAGCATGGGCAATGGATTAGCGGTTTCGGTATTGGATCTTGTGGGCATGCGGGCAGGGGAGTCCTCCGGCAGCGCAATTGCCAGGTCGGTAGATTTGGCGCGGAATGTGGAGGAGTGGGGATACAAACGCTACTGGTTGGCGGAACATCACTCCATTTCCGGGCTGGCTTGCTCCGCTACGCCGGTGTTGATTGGGCATGTGGCGGGGGCGACGAAGACGATTCGCGTGGGCAGCGGTGGAGTCATGCTTCCGAATCATGCACCTCTCGTGGTGGCGGAACAGTTTGGGACTCTTGAAGCTCTGTATCCGGGACGCATCGACTTGGGACTGGGACGCGCGCCGGGCGGCGACTTTCAAACGATGCGGGCACTGCGAAGGGATTCGCGGCAGAGCAGCGACGACTTTCCGGCTCTTCTTGCTGAGCTCCGCACATATCTCGGGCCCGAGAACCCTGGGCAAGTGGTCAAAGCAATTCCCGGACAAGGGACCAATGTGCCAATCACCTTGCTGGGGTCGAGCGGCTTCAGCGCGCAACTGGCGGGAACGCTCGGACTGCCCTTTGCATTTGCGGCGCACTTTGCTCCCGAGTACTTGTACGCAGCGGCGCAGCTTTATCGCGAGAGGTTTCAGCCAAGCGATGTTCTCCGGAAGTCATACTTGATGGTGGCGGTGCAGGTAATTGCGGCGGAGACGGATGCGGCTGCCCAGCGATTGTTCACCACCCCGCAGCAGCGATTCCTGCGATTGATAAGAAACCAGCCAGTGGAGTTGTTGCCACCAGTCGACTCCATGGAGTCCCTTTGGCAGGACCAAGTGGAGAAGGCGGCGGTCGAGAGCAGACTACATGCGGCGATTGTGGGATCGAATGCAACGGTCAAAGCGGGTCTCGAGAAGTTGGTGGGTGAAACGGGAGCCTGCGAGGTCATCGTTGTGACCGACACCTATGACCATGCCGAGAGACTTCAATCTTATCGGCGAGTAGCGGATATTGCCAGAATGATCGACTTGAAACCAAGCGTGGCACTGGGAGCCTGAAGCCTGAACTAGAGGCTTCGTCCCGGTCAGCAGAATGGAACTGAATGGCTGTCTCACTCGAGCTGCATAATACTGGTGATTCGAGCATCCGGCCGAAATTCAGGCGCTAGAGGTCGTCGGTTCGATCCCGACCAGGTCCACCAAATCTCTCAATGACCTGCCGACGTTAAGAATGCTAGGGCGGGTGGCCCAGGCTTTTGATCTTGCGGGCATCAGCAATACGATGGGTGCCCTGTCCTTCGCGCACCTTGCGAAGGGCGGGTACCACGAACGCCTGCAGTGGCGTAGCCTAGGCCGCTCGATCCCGAAACGAGATCTTGGTCCAGCCCTCGTTTTCCCCCCGCCGAACCGGGCGATGCAGACCGCTGGGCCGACAAGCAACTTGGTACAGGCAGCATCGTACCCGCCCTGGCAAACAACGCGAAGGACGGGGCACCCGGCATAAGGAGAATGACCCGCCGCCTCCAAGAATGCTAGGCTTGTCGTGTGAAGCGTCGGCTGCCTGATTTTTTTCTTTCCTCACTCCTGATCGTGGGTTGGATTTTTCTTGGCTCGGTACAACCTGCGTCTGCGGCGAACTGGAATGTGCACGCTCAACCTCCCCGGCTGGTCAACGGCGGTCCCGTACTGTTTCAGATTAAGCCGCCGCAGAGGTTGCAATCGCTAAGCGGGAGTTGGCTCGGCCACGAAATCGTTTTCAGCTTCGATGCGAACAGTAAGAGCTGGTTCGCGCTGGCTGGCGTCAGTCTGGAAACGGCTCCCGGTTCTTACGCGCTTGAGCTCACTGGAGAAACGAAAGAGGGAAAGAATTCGAGCGCAAAAATCTCTTTTAGCCACAAGTTCGCGGTTACCCGCGCCAAGTATCCAAGGATCGCAGTCAAGCTTAGCGTGGAAGGCAAGTTTACGGAGCCCACTCCTGAACAAGTGAAGCAAATCCAGGAAAGTCAGGAAATTAAGAAAGATTACCTGAACCGGGTAACGGCGGAGCGCGAATGGTCGGGGCAATTTAGAGCGCCGGTAGAAGCTTCGATCTCCGATGTTTTCGGTTCGGTGCGAATTTTTAATGGCAAGTCATCAAGTCCCCATCAAGGCTTGGATTTCCGCGTGCCGAGTGGAACGCCGGTCGCGGCGATGAACGAGGGCACTGTTCTTCTGGCACGTCCACTCTATTTCGAAGGCGGCTTTGTGGTATTGGATCACGGCCAGGGCCTGCTGACGCTTTACCTGCATCTTTCCGAGTTCAAAGTAAAGGAAGGGGAACAGGTGAAACGCGGGCAAGAAATTGCCCTGAGCGGCGGCACGGGCCGGGCCACGGGCCCGCATCTGCACGTCGCAGTGCGGTGGCAGGGAACGTATCTTGATCCGGAGCGGCTGCTGCAGTTGCAGCTACCGTCGGTGGCGACCAGCAATTAGCAATTAGGATTTAAACGGTTCGGGCTGCTCATGGCTAACTGCCAATCGCTAATTGCCAGGCGCCTCACGCGTTTCCGCCGGACAAGCCTCTCAGTCCTCTGGCAGGGATATCACTTAAAGCGTCCTTTAAAGATTCCTTCAACTCCAGATTGCGAATCAGGCGGTGGAGATAGTTGGGATGCACGCCCAGGATTCGGGCGGCGTCGGCGTAGCTGCCCTGGGTTTGCTCTACTGCATCGCGAATGAGTTGCTTCTTCAGTTCTTTCACCGCAGCGTGATATTTCGCCTCGGTCATTTCCGGTGGCGGCGTGCGCTCCAGCAGCGACTCCGGAAGATCTTCGGGCAGAATCATGTCGGAGGATCCCAGCACCAGCGCTCGCTCTATGGCATTTTCCAATTCCCGCACGTTGCCGGGCCAATCGTAATTCACCAGGCAGGATAACGCTTCGCGGGAAATCGGACGCGGCTTCACCTTGCAACGCTTGGCGTGTTTTTGCACAAAGTGTCGCGCCAGCATGGGAATATCCTCCCGCCGCTCGCGCAGCGTGGGCATGGTGACTTTCAACACAGCCAGGCGGTAATAAAGGTCTTTGCGGAAGGTTCCGTCGCGCACGGCCTGCTCGAGATTGCAGTTGGTGGCGGCGATGAGGCGAATATCTACTTTGATGGGATGAGTGCCACCGACCCGCTCGAACTCGCGTTCCTGCAAAACTCGCAAAAGTTTGACCTGGAGCGCGGGAGCGAGTTCGCCGATTTCGTCGAGGAATACGATGCCGGAGTCGGCAACTTCCAGCCTGCCCTTCTTCAGTCCTGAAGCTCCTGTGAAGGCGCCACGTTCGTGGCCAAAGAGATCACTTTCCAGGAGCGTTTCCGGAATCGCTGCGCAATTAATAGCGACAAACGGCTTATCGGCTCGCGGGCTATTGCGGTGCAAGGCTCGCGCAGCCAATTCCTTGCCAGTTCCGCTTTCGCCCTCAATCAATACGGTTGAGTCAGTCGGAGCCACGCGCTTCAGAAACTGGTAAATCTGTTTCATCTGAGCGCCTTCGCCTACCAGGCTTCGTTCCTGGGTCACCTCGATCGTCAGGCGCTCGTTCTCTTGCTCCAGCCACTGCAGGCGGCGCGCATTCTCCAGCGCAATTGCGGATATGCCCGCGATTGCCGTCACCAGCTGCAGATGCTCTTCGCGGAGCCGGCTGCCGAGGGTATTGCTGTCGAGATAGATGCATCCGATGACTCGCTGAAACACTGTCAGGGGCACACATAGTAGAGAGCGAACTTGCTCGGCCACCAGGCTTTCTACTGCGCGCAAATCTCCGCTGCTTGGAACGTCGCTACCCAAAATCGCAATTCCCTGCTCCAGCACCTGACGGGCTACGGTGCGGCTCACATTCACCAGTTGCGGCTGTGCGCTGTGGCGCGTGCGCGCAAACAGAGAGTTGAATTGCTGGCCTTCCCGGTCCGCCAGCAGAATGGCGCCCCGTCCGGCAGGCACGACTTCAAAAATCAGATCCAACAACTGTCCTTGTAGATCATCGAGATCGCGAATGGCGTGCACGATGCGACTGATTTTCAGCAAGGCGTTCAGGTTTCGAGCGAGGTGCGAGGACGCGGGCAACTCGCGCAGTAACCGATCCGGCTGGAGGTAAACGACGTCCTTAGGATCAATTACTGTGGTTTCGGCGGTGCGCTGACCTTCCTCAAACTCCACGCGCCCGGGGGCGGGGATGTCCTGGTCTTCCAGCAAGAACAGGAAAGAAGAATCTCCGGCGGCAATCTCATCCCCGTGTTGCAGCCATTGTTCCTCGACGACCAGGCCATTGACGAGGGTTCCGTTGCGGCTGTCCAAATCCCGCACCTGGAACTTTCCATCTCGGCCTAAGAGTGCGCAATGCTTTCGCGAGACCGAAGGGTCGATGACCGCAATGCCGTTTGAAGCCTCGCGCCCAATGGTGACTTCGCCCTCGGCAAGCGGGACTGTGGAATCCTTCAACGGGCCGGAAAGCACCAGAAGTCTGGGCCGCAAGCTTCCTCACCTCGTGCCCTTCTTATCACACTTTGGACCTAAATTCATATTTGAACTCAATCTGTTCCAATATCCGAACAGATAGGATCGCTATCTGATCGGATAGGAGGCTTGGATACTTGCGAAGGTGCTCCAACCCTTGTGGTCAAACTAAGCCATTTACTTCCATTAAGTTGCAGCGGCAAAAGGCTTTCATCGCGAACTTTACCGACTGGCACGTGGCTTGCAAATAGATAAATGCGCCACGGCTTGGCAAAAAGCGATGGGGGAAGCGCTTTTTGAAAACAGTTATTGCTGAGCTGCGCAATCAGGGATCCGAGGGGCCCCCTCATCGGACCCCTGATTTTTTGCCCCTGGAGGATTTATCCAGCAAGGGCTGCAGAAGGTGAAGAGCAGAGCACAGGCAAGGAGATGGCAGACCCATCCCGGAAGGTCACGCTGTTGCCCGAGATCGCGGGCACGCGATCGCCGGGGACCAGAATTCCAACCAGATTCAGCGGATCGGCAGCCGATAGCGTAATCGTTCCTTGCGTCGAATCAAGCTTGCGCATGGCACGCACCGACTCCACTGCAACTGGCAAGGCAAACTGCTCGCCGAGAAATCCGTCAACAAAACGGCCCCCGCGAATCTCGCCGCGATCTTCCAGCCGGCGAAAGGCCATCAGTAATTCGCGCCAGGGGGGAAGATTCGCCTCGCGGGCCAGCACATCGCGGATCACGATTCCGTAGCGGCGCAGCAGCATCCAGCAGGCGGCCTCGAGGGCACGTGGGCGCTCGACAACTTCGTCGGCGTGCAACAGAGCCCAGCGCCCGGCATTATGCCGAGGACGCATGGTGCGGCCGCTGCCTTGGCCGGCGCGCCGTTTAGGATCGATCAGAGACCGCAAATTGTCGAAGCCGTCGGCAGTCACCAGACCCGCGGCCACCAGTTCCCAGAGCGCGGTTTCGATTTCCGCTTTCAGCTTTCCTGTGCCACGCACGATGTCGGCAAAGAACGACGCGCCCCGCTGCCGCAGAAAGTCGAGCACCAATTGCGCTCCGTGGCCCAGACCGCTGTTTGCGCCGGGCTGCGCTCCGGGATGGCGCGGGGTCATCCAATCGGCGTCTTCTCGAACGAAGAAGGTAATGGGCGCCACACTGGTGGGGATCACTCGGCGCTGGCGCGGAGCGGGCGTGCCCGGTTCAGACTCAGCGGCGCTGCTGGCATTCGTGGAATCCAGCGTCGCCGGATGCGGCGAGAGTCTTCCCCAACCGACTGCCCCGGTGAGACAAAGCTGGTCCAGCCATTTGGGATCGTAGTCGACAATGCGGCGCGCGAGCACTTGCCGCTCCCATGCATTTGCAGGAATCTCGAACCCCTGCAGTTGCCGCAGCACTTCGAGCGTGCCGCGTTCTCCGGAAACTTGCGTCCCCGGGGCAAGGTGTTGCCACTGCAGCAGCCACTGCATGAACTGCGCCGCGGTTACAGGCTCAATCTGTTTGCGTAATGTGGCAACGGTAAGCCGGTGGATTCGCGCCAGCAGGCGCCGCTCGCACCATTCGATCTCGAGTTCTTGGGTGGAGATGGCCGCGCCTTCGACCGGCTCAGGGGCGGCCGGATGTCGGGCCGTGCCAGTGAAATTTCCCCGCAGCACAGTTCCACTGGCTTCCATGCGGAGAAGAACACCTGAAATCTCAGCCCCTGGGATTCCTAGAATTCCACCGAGTTGCGTCGCCGTCATCGGCCCCAGATGCGACATCCAGCCTGTAACCAGAGTTAAGAAAGCATCGTCGCGAGAAGGAGCTGTCTCCCCACACTCAGCCAACGCTGGTTCCAATCGTGTATCAGAAAATAAAGTTGAAAAACTCTTCGCGCGCTCTGCTGCGACCCAATAATGCCGCCCTTCGAATGAAGCTGTTGCGGCCCTGCCTTCATTTACCAATCTTTCGAAGTGGCCGCGCCAATTGTCCGCGGCAGTGGTGATGGGTAAGGCTGCAAGAGCAGGTCGAGCTTCGCTCGACTGGACAGCCGGGAGCCTGCCCTGAGCCTGTCGAAGAGGCGGCTGTCCCCGCATGAATTCTTCTGGAAGCGCCACCAGCGTGTGTAGCACATCATGTAATTCATCGGCATCGCGGACATCCGGCCAAGCTTCTTCTCGAACTTGCGCAATCGCGGCCTGATCGAGGCCCCCGACCTCTTCAAGCACAGATTCCGGCAACATGCGCCGCATCTGCACGGCGCGGGCGCGGCGCTCTTCCAGCGGCGCATCGTCGAGATACGCATATGGATTCGCATTCAGAATCTCGTGCGAGAACTGCGACGGAACCGGTGTGTCGACAGCGATACAACGAATCCCTCCATCCGAGAGTCCAGTGAGCAGGGCTTTCAGACCGTCAATATCCATGGCCTCGGTGAGCACGTCCTTCATTACTTCACTCACCAGTGGATGATCCGGAATCTGGCGATCACCCTGAATGTTTTCGAAGCACGCGGCGGCGTCGGGAAAGACCGAAGCCAGCAGATCATCGGAGCGCATGCGCTGGATCTGCGGTGGAACTTTCTTGCCGTTTTGAAAACGAAGCAGCGCCAGAGCGCGATTGGCATCCCAGCGCCAGCGCGTGGCGAAGATCGGGGAATCGAGCGCGGCTTGTTCGAGAATTGGCTGCACGGTCGCGGCTTGCAGAAAATTGAAAACATCTGCCAGCGGGAAGCTATGCTGTTCGGCCAGAGCAATATTCAGACCGTTGTCGGTCGCCGCGGCCTGCAACTCGAAGTTGAATCCGACGCAGAAACGTTTGCGCAAAGCCAGGCCCCAGGCTTTATTGATCCGCCCGCCAAATGGCGCATGGATCACGAGCTGCATGCCTCCGCCTTCGTCGAAGAAACGCTCGGCAATCACAGTCGCCTGAGTGGGTACTGCGCCAAGCACGGCCCGACCTTGCAGCACGTATTCGATCGCCTGCTCGGCGCCGGAATCATCCAGGCCGCATTCGTCTTTCAGCCACCTCACCGCTGCCGCCACACCCGGTTGCGTTGCAGAGAATCCTACGGGCGAAGTATGCGGGAGCATTTCGCTGATTTTTTCTCGCAGTGTTCCGATGTGCTCGGAAAGTTCCTGCGTCCGCGCAGGCGCTTCGCCGCGCCAGAAGGGAACACTCGGCGGTGCGCCGTGAGCGTCCTGCACCAGCACACGGCCCGCGTTGGTTTCGATCCGGCGAATCATCCACGAAGTATTTCCCAGGAGCATGATGTCGCCGCGATTGCTTTCCACGGCGAAATCTTCATCCACCGTGCCGACAACGAGTCCATCGGGCTCGGCGACTACGGCGTAAAGCGAGTTATCAGGAATCGCTCCACCGCTGGTGATGGCCGCCAGCCGCGCTCCGCGACGAGCGCGCAGTTTGCGATTCACGCGATCGCGGTGAATATAGGCGCCGTAACGCCCGCGCCGCGCGGCGATACCTTCAGCCAGCATTTCCAGAATCGACTCGAACGTGACACGGGTTAAATTGCGATAGGGATAGGCGCGACGCACCAGCGCAAACATGGCATCTTCGTCCCACTCTTCGGCGGAGCAGGCGGCTACGATCTGTTGCGCCAGCACATCGAGCGGAGATTCCGGAATCATCAACCGATCCAGATCGCCCAGGCGGATGGCACGCACGAGAGCAGCGCACTCCAACAGGTCGTCGCGCGTGGTCGCGAACAGGCGCCCTTTGGGAACGGCACCGCGCCAGTGTCCGGATCGGCCTACTCTTTGCAGGGTGACTGCGATCGCGCGCGGCGAATTGATTTGAACGACCAAGTCCACAGTGCCGACGTCAATGCCCAATTCCAGCGAGGCCGTTGCCACCAGCACTCGCACCTGGCCTTCTTTCAGCTTCTTCTCTGCCGCGAGACGCAGCTTGCGGGACAGACTGCCGTGGTGCGCTGCCACATTGTCTTCTCCGATGCGCTCTCCCAGATGATGGGCCACGCGCTCCGCCATGCGCCGGGTGTTGACGAATACGAGAGTCGATCGGTGCTGCTCGACGAGAGCCACGAGACGGTTGTAAACCTCGTCCCACATTTCATTCGAAGCCACCGGACCGAGCGGCATGGACGGAACTTCGACCGCTATATCGAGCTGGCGCTTGTGCCCAATGTTGACGATTACTGGATCGGGCCGATCACTGCCAGTGAGAAAATGCGCGACCTCTTCGATCGGTTTCTGCGTCGCTGAGAGGCCGATGCGCACCGGACGCTTGTGGGTCAGGGCTTCTAGCCGCTCAAGCGAGAGAGTCAGATGCGCGCCACGCTTGTCGTCGGCCACGGCGTGGATTTCGTCGACGATCACGGTTTCGATATCGCGCAGAATCGCACGGCTCTTATCCGCGGTGAGCAAAATGTAGAGCGACTCGGGCGTGGTCACCAGAATATGCGGCGGGCGCTTCAGCATGGCGCGACGCTCGTGCATCAGCGTGTCACCGGTACGAACCGCGGTGCGAATCTCAGGCATGAGCAAACCGCGCTCACCCGCCATCGCAAGGATTTCACCGAGCGGCACTTCAAGATTTTTCTGGATATCGTTGCCGAGCGCCTTGAGAGGCGAGACGTAGAGAACTTCGGTCCGGTCCGATAGATCTCCTGCAAGCGCTTTTCGCACCAGGCGATCGATGCAAGCGAGAAATGCCGCCAGCGTTTTGCCGGAGCCGGTGGGGGCGGAAATGAGAGTGGTCCGTCCCGCTAGAATGTGCGGCCACCCCTGCTCCTGCGGCTCTGTCGGCGTGGCAAAGCGCTGGACAAACCACTCCGCGACGAGAGGATGGGCCCAGGCTAGCGAGGAAGGAAGGGACGGCATCCGGATATTGTAGCCGCAAGAGCGAGTTTCGTAAAATGTTCGCTTCCCTCAAGATTAGGCGGACTCAGCTCACCGCGCGTGGAATGCTAAAATTCCCGCGATGCCGAAACCTTCTGCTTCATCTCGCGCCCGGAAAATCAAGCTTCTTCTTTTCGACGTAGACGGCGTTCTTACCGACGGCAAACTTTTTTTCTTGCCGGCTCCGGCTGGCGTACAACAGGAGGCGTCCAAAACAGGCCATACCAGCCCCGGCAGAATCGAGTTCAAGGGCTTCCACGCCCATGACGGAGTTGCGATTTCTTTGGCGCGGCTCGGGGGCATCCAGACTGGGCTTATCACCAAGCGAGTGTCAGATACGGTTACGCAGCGCGCTCGCGATCTGAAGCTCGAATATGTCTACCAAGGTGTGGACGACAAGTGCGCGTGCTTCGAAGAGATCATTAAAAAGGCGGGTCTGAAATGGGAGGAAGCCGCGTTTGTAGGCGACGACGTTATCGATCTTCCCGCGATGCGCGCCGGAGGATTGGCGATTGCCGTGAAAAATGCGCGCGCTGACGTAAAGAAGGAAGCCCACTACGTTACGCCTCACGCGGGCGGCGACGGCGCTTTGCGAGACGCCGTCGAATTTATCCTTAAAGCTCAAGGAAAATGGCGGCGCGTGCTCAAGAATTACGTCGGTGAGTGAGAAAGCTTGTCGACGAGCGGAGAGAACGTTGCGAATGACGGGGGCAAAAGAAAAAGCCCATCAGATGCTTGCTTGGGGCGTGCTCGGGTCAGCGTCTGATGGGCTACCGTTTCTCCTTACTCACCCTGTTGTTTTCAGGAGTATTTGCAATGATTAAACCCTATAAGTTCACCGAGTTCCGTCGAAATTTGTAAAGCTTTGTAATTTTCCTTAGAGCTTCGCAGTTTTCGCGACCTTAATAAGGTGAATAAGGTATGGGTTACAACTTATTTGCACACTGGGTGCTGGCG
Source organism: Candidatus Sulfotelmatobacter sp. (assembly GCA_049684755.1). Lineage (GTDB taxonomy): Bacteria > Acidobacteriota > Terriglobia > Terriglobales > Acidobacteriaceae > Sulfotelmatobacter. Next base: position 1,129 of record JBAVGI010000520.1, on the reverse strand, counting down.
CGGCTCAGTTCGAAATTACGGGCGTGTTCGCAGCCATGAGTTCGGTGAAGCGCGGATTTTTTCGCAACTGCGCGAACTCGACGTCCCGGTAGACGTTCTTCAGATCTTTGTATCCATCTTCCCTTGCCTTGCGCAAGTATTCGAGCGATTGGTCGGATAATCCCATCTTGGCGAAAAGTTTCGCGACTGTGTAGTCATAGCGGGCGCGGTCCTCGGGGCTGGGCAATTGCGCCTGCACGCCGCCTCGCGAGCTGCGATCAAACACATCCGGATCAAGTTCGAGCGCGTGCTGGTACGCGGACACAGCGGATTCAAAAGCACGCTTGGAGAAGTAAGCCGCTCCCAAATTGCTGTAGAACGACGCCGAATCATTGTCGATCTGAATCGCTTTTTCATACTGCTTGACGGCCGCCCCATACTTCTTGCCCTCGTAGAAAATAACGCCAAGGTTGTTGTAGGCGTCGGCAAACCGGCGATCACTGCGGATCGCCTGCTCGAATGATCTGCGCGCTTCTTTGTAACGCTGAATCATGAGTTCCGTTATGCCGATCTTATTCAGCAACCGCGAATCGTTCTTCTTCTTATTCAGGGCGGCGCGATAATAGTCGAGGGCATCCAGATACAACTTGTCAGCGCGAAGGCGGTCGGCTTGTTGTTCGAGAGCGGCCGCGGTCGCGTCGGGCGCCGGAGGATCAATCGCTCGCACCAACGGAGGCGCGATCTGCACTTGCTCTGAATGTGAAACTTGTGCCAGTGCGGCGGTGGAAGAAATCAGGAGAACAACCAGGCAGGCCTTCCGGTAGGACATACAAACCCCCAAAGCGACCACTTCCCACCAGCCTATTCTGCCACAGTTTTCGATCGACGGCGAAGAATTTATTGAATCGGGTTTTTCGTCTCATTGCGGCGGAGTTTGCCCGTTTTCGGCGGGTTTAGGCGGCGGAGCCGAGGATTTGTCATCCTTAAAGATACCCGCCAGCTTACCGAAAAAGCCCTTCTTTTTCTTGCCGTCGGGATTATTTGGATCCTGAACCTCTTGCCCATTGGCCGCCTGGCCGGGAGGAGCCTGAGCAGGGGGAGGCAACGGCTTCTCGCCTCCACCGAAGAATCGGGAGAAAAATCCCGTAAC
>JBAVGI010000519.1:0-11639 GCA_049684755.1 Candidatus Sulfotelmatobacter sp. | reverse complement strand
AGGCGCGGCGTTCCCAATATGGGATACGTGAACAATTTCGGTACTATTCCGCGTTCCACCCGCTTACCTCGACCACTGGCTTTGCGGTTCCCAAGTCGCTGGTGTGATAAGCGGCACTGACTTCGCGCTTCTCGCCGGGAAGCAATGAAATGTAATTGTCTTCCCACACGACTGGCAGGATTTCCTCGCCTTTCTCACCCTTGCTGACTTTCAACCGGATAAAGAAAGCCAGATTCTTGCTGGGATTTTCAAGCGTCACGTGAGTGTAGGATTCTTCACCTTTGCGTTCGGTACGATCGCTGACTTTTAGCTTGACCTTGGGAAGCTGCGCCAGAGATGTGAAGTCAGCATAGGATTCAGTCGGAGTCATCCACCAAGTCGATTTCGCCCAGTCAATCGTTTCAGGTTTGGTGGAGAGCCAGTAGAAGTTCGAGCCCACCAGTTTGCCGGTTGAATCCGTGAGTCGCAGCAGGACAAAATATACCGGGCTGAGACCGGAGATATCAGGCAGCGCAAAAATCTTGGCGGTGCCGTCGGCGCCCGCGTCGAGAGAGTCCTCGTGGGAGAACTTCTCCGTCATATCCAGATTGTAAATCTTGGTCGTCAGCTTCAGGCCTTTCACATCTTCATACTGGCTGCTGACCACCCAAATGGAGTGATCGTCGTAACCGTAGATCGGGTGCAGCGCTTCCATAGCCCGCTTTGCGCCGAAATAACCTCCGCCGGGCCGCAAATAATAGTCGTACAAATGCCAGATCATCGAAGGCCATGCGTTGTTGAGCATCCATTGGATGACGCCGGTCGATTGATACTTATTGCGGCTATAGGCTTCGTACATTGCCCGCACACCTTCGTAGGTTTGCAATTGCGACTTGGAAGCAAAGTCTTCCGCGCTATCGGACTTGCCATAACGATTAGCGAGCGCGGTGCTAAAGACGTTAATGGTTTTGAATTCTCCGCCGCCGGCGTGATAGTTCCACACATCGTCAATCGGCCAGAGATGATCTTGGCCCACCATCGCGTGGATGCTTTCGATCGGTGGAACCGCGGGTCCCATACTGGTTTCAGTGTTAAAGCCGTAAGCCCCGCCGCAGCCGCCAGCGTTGCACTGCTTGCGGCCCGCCTGGCCTTGCAGACTATCTTTCTCCCAGTAACTCGGAGCTACGTACTCGTAGGGCCCGGTCATCTTGACGCCGCTATTGCCCGTAACTGTCGTGGGCTTGCCGGTGGCGGAGGAAACCACGGGATTCGGCCACAGCAGTTGCTTTTCGATATCGAGATACATTTGCTCGACATCGGGCGGCGGCGGATTGTCGCTGCCGTTCAGCCACATCACCAGGCTGGGATGGCTGCGCAGGCGATAGATTTGATCGCGCAGCGACTGTTGAGCGATCTCAAAATCCTGCGGTTTCCAGCGCGGCCAGCGCTCCCAGAAATCGCAACAGCACCATCCTGCCATCACCAGAATTCCATCATGATCGGCGAGATCGAAAAATTCCTGCGTCTCCAGCTTGCCTTCCAGGCGGACCGTGTTCAGCCCCATATCTTGCACGTAGCGGAATTCATCGTGCAGGCGTTGCGAGTCTTCGCGCAGCATCATGTCGGGAGTCCAACCTCCGCCGCGGATGAGGATGTTCTTACCATTGACGTGAAACGCGCGTCCACCGCTGGCATTGACCTCGGAGGTGATTTCGCGAATCCCGAACTCCGTGTGCGAACGATCGCTGACAGCGCCATCGATCTCGAACTCCATGGCCAGCGGGTAGAGATTCGGCTTGCCCATCTGCGCCGGCCACCACAACCGCGGATTTGAGAAAACGAGCTGCGAGAACTGATCCGGCGTGAAGGTGACGTCTTTCGATTCATTCGCCGCAAGTTCGACTTCCTGCTCGAACGCGACATTTTCGATTTGCCCTTTCAACTTGCCTTTGACCGCATGATTGCTGCCGTTCTTCACTTGCGCCGTAACCGTAAGCCGGGCGGAATTATTGTTCGGCAGGTTTAACTTCGACACAACCGTTGGATAGCGCAATGCAACCGGCCCGCTGGTGGTGAGGTAAACCTCGCGCCACAGGCCCATGTTTTTGTCGGGAGGCGCAGGATTCCAGTCGACAAAGGTGATGGCGAGATCGCTTTCCGTGGGAGCGAATACCTGCACCGCGAGAACGTTTTCCGTGCCGGGCTTCACCGCATCAGTGACGTTGATTTCATAAGTGCGCCAGGCCCCGGCGACGTCGTTCGAGTTGGCAATCAGCTTTCCGTTGAGCCACACGTTGGCGCGATAATTGATTCCTTTGAAATTCAGCCAGACAGTTTTTCCCTTGTAATCGGCCGGCGCGGCGAATTGTTTGCGATACCACCACGAGACCGCATACGGACTATCGGGCTGCATCGCGATATTAGAAAAATTTCCTCCGACCGGGTAAGTCACGCCCGCAAAGTCTCGCAGATCCATGGCGAAGAACGGATCGGGCAGCGTTTTGTCCTTCACCAGAGCCGCAACCACTGTGGTGGGAACCGAAACGTTATGCCAACCTTGAGGTGCAAAACCGGTGCTGGAGATGGCATCGCCTTTGGCTTCAACCTTGGCAGAGGATTGCAGCGCCCAATGCTCGCGCAGGATGAGCTTTCCCGCGGCCCCGTCCTGCTCCGGTTTGGAGGAGGTAGGATTTGCGGCCAGGACGAAATGCGAAACCAGAAATAGAATTGCCAGCAACTGCGCCGGAGTGCCGCTCGAAAACCGTCTCCTGAAGGTCATGCTGCTCCTTGGGTGCCCGTTGCTTACGAGATCCTTTTGCTTGATAAGCCGGGCACAAGATGGATAACACGTCTATTGATACGTTTCAATAGGACAGTTTGAGCCGCCATGTGGGCAGATTGGAAAGCTCGGCCGTTCCAGTCCTGAGCAGCCGCAGCGTAGTCTATAATCAATAATTCCGCTGAAACTTCCGGAGTGACAAGAAGATGATTCGATTTCTGCAAACTGAAGGACCCTTCAAGAAGATTGTGCTTAGCGGCCTGCTGCTGCTGATTTGCGCCGCCATGGTCATTGCTTTCGTTCCCGGCATTGGCAGCAACGATTCGTTAAGCAAGCCAGGTGTTGTGGCCAAAGTCGATGGCGAAGATATCACGTCGGAAGAAGTGCGCGAGACTGCGCGCGGAATGCTCCAACAGCAAGGGGCCCAGCTGGGCGCGAATGCCTCCCTATTGCTTCCTTTTTTCGCACAACGCGCCGCCGACCAATTGGTGGATCGCCAGGCATTGGTCGCCGAGGCGCAGCATCTCGGCTTTAAAGCCACTCCGCAGGAAATCAAGGATGAACTGCAACACGGCCGCTATTCCGAGATTTTCTTCCCCGGTGGTAACTTCATTGGCCAGGCCGAATACGAGACCTTGCTGCAGCAGCACAATCTGACTCCTACAATCTTCGAAGATTCCGTAGGCAAAGAAATTCTCATCAGCAAATTGCAGGCACTGATTACCGGCAGCGCGTCGGTGAGCGATGCCGCCATCCGCCAGGAGTTCGATAAGCAAAACACAAAGGTGAAGTTCGAATACGCTGTCTTGAAGCAGGATGACATAAAAAAGGGGCTTCATCCCACGGCTGAGGAACTCAAAGCTTTTTACGCCAGCCACCTGAAGAGTTACGCAAATTCAATTCCTGAGCAGCGCAAAGTCAAGTACACCATGATTGACTTGGCAAAGATCACAAGCGGAGTCCAGGTTACTCAGGACGAATTGCAGTCTTATTACAACCAGCATCGCGACCAGTACCGTGTGCCGGAGCAGGCCAAAGTCAGCCACATTTTAATTAAGACACCGCTGCCGGGCCCGGACGGCAAGGTTGATGAAAAAGGCGTTGCCGAGGCCCAGAAACGGGCGGAAGACATACTCAAACAGCTTAAGGCGGGAGCCAATTTCGAGGAACTAGCAAAGAAATATTCCGAAGATCCCGGAAGCGCCAAAGAGGGCGGATCGTTAGGTTGGATTGGAAAAGGCCGTACCGTTCCGGAGTTTGAAAAAGCCGCATTCTCGCAGCCGATCGGTAAAGTAGGCGATCTGGTGAAGAGCAGTTACGGTTTTCACATTATTCGGGTCGATGCTCGGCAGGACGCGCACATGAAGACGCTCGAGGAGGTGAAAGAACAGATCGAGCCAATCCTGAAGCAGCAGAAGGCGCAGGAAATCGCGCAGAAGCAAGCCGAAGACTTGCTGCAGCAGGCTAAGACAAAAGGATTAGACGCGGCCGCCGCCGCGAAAGGCCTGCCAGTCGTGACCTCTGATTTCTTCGGCCGTAAAGATATGGTTCCTAGGCTCGGTCCTTCTCCGCAGTTCATGGACGCGGTGTTCACGACGGCGGAAAAATCGCCGCCGGAGATGGCTCCGACCACGCAAGGTTTTGCGGTGTTCGACCTGTTGGCAGTGAAGCCGCAATCGACGCCAACCTTCGACGAAATTCGTTCTCGCGTGGAGGAGGAATTTAAGAACGAGCGCTCGAGCGTTCTGCTGTCACAAAAGACTCAGGAACTTTCCGACCGAGCCAAGGCGGAACATGATCTGAAGAAGGCGGCCAAGGAACTGGGCGCCACGCTAAAAACGAGTGAGTTTGTTGCGCCGGACGGCCAGGTTCCGGATATTGGATCGATGACTGGCCAGGCTGCTGTCGCCTTCAACATGAAGCCGGGGGATATCAGCGGCCCAATCACCAGCGGATCGAACGGCGTAGTGATTGACGTCACCGATGTACAGGCTCCGTCGGAAGCCGACTTTGCGGCAAAGCGCGATCAGATCCGCGATACTCTCCTGCAGAGCAAGGAGCAGGAACTTTTCGGATTGTTCGTCGCCAATCTGCGCGAGCAGATGGAGAAGTCTGGCAAAATCAAAATTAACCAGGAAGAGCTGAAAACGCTGACCCGTTCGGAAAGCGAACCTGGACTCTAACGGACTGGACTTAGTGAATCTGGACTCTAACCAATCTGGACTCAAGCGAACCTGACTCTGACTGAGTGATCGAGTTGCATGTCATTTCCGCGCGCCGCAGGCATCCTGTTGCATCCCACGTCGTTGCCGTCGCGCGGCGGCATCGGTGATTTTGGTCCCGCGGCTTATCAGTTCGTAGACTGGCTTGCGGATTCACGCCAGGGGTTATGGCAGGTTTTGCCGCTTGGTCCGCTCGGCTACGGCAATTCGCCTTACTCCTCCATCTCCGCATTTGCCGGTAACCCGCTGCTGATCAGCTTGGACCGTCTCGCCGACCACGGCTGGATCGATCAGGCAAAAATTTCTCAAATTGCAGCGCAAGCGGGTCCGGTCGCGTATGACCGAATATTCGCCTCCAAGATGCCGTTGCTTTTTGAGGCCGGGCGTGGTTTTATCGCTTCCGCATCGGCCGGCGCGCGCGAACGCTTTGCGCGCTTCTGCTGGGAGAATGCCTGGTGGCTGGAAGACTTCGTTTTATTCGATGCGCTGCGCGCGAAACATAAACTAGCAAGTTGGAATAAGTGGCCGGCAGAATTGGCGCGCCGTGAAGTTGGCGCATTGGAGCGGGCGCGCAAGGAATTGGCGGACGACTTGAATATCCGCAGCGCGCTACAGTTCGCGTTCTACGAGCAATGGCGTGCCTTGCGTCGTTATTGCTCGGAGCGCAAGATTCGCGTGGTGGGCGACGTCGCTATTTTTGTGAACTACGATAGCGCCGACGTTTGGATTCACCGCGATCTTTTTCGGCTGAATGAGAATCTCGATCCCGAAGTGGTTTCCGGCGTCCCACCGGATTTTTTCAGCAAGACGGGACAGCGCTGGGGCAATCCTCTTTATCGCTGGGACGTGATGAAGGAACGGGGATATCCGTGGTGGATTCAGCGCCTGCGGTGGGCAACGCAGAATTCGGACTACATCCGGCTCGATCACTTCCGCGGCTTCGACCAGTTCTGGGAGATTCCGGCAAGTGATCCAACCGCGGTCAACGGCCGCTGGGTGGATGGTCCGCGAGACGATTTATTTCATAAGCTTCGTGAAGTTCTGGGTGGGCTGCCATTCTTCGCGGAAGATCTCGGTTATATCACGCCGGAGGTCCATGCCTTGCGCGAGCGACTGCAGATTCCGGGGATGGCGGTGCTGCAGTTCGGTTTTGGTGATGAGGGCGCACACATGTATCTGCCGCATCGCGCCGCCGGCAAAGTGATTTACACTGGAACGCACGACAACGATACGATCGTTGGCTGGTTCCAATCCGGCGCCTCCGATCATGAGCGCCGCAATGCGGAATGCTATCTCGGCCGCTGTAAAGATGGAATTCATTGGGCATTTATCCGCGGGGCGCTGAGTTCGGTCGCAGATCTTGCACTCATCCCGCTGCAAGATGCGCTCGGTTTGGGGAGTGAAGCTCGTATGAACACTCCCAGTCTCGATGGCGGAAACTGGAAATGGCGATTTGCGCCCGGACAACTCACGCCTGAATTGACCGCGAAACTTGCTCAGCTCGCTGAAGTAACGGATCGGCTGCCCCCGCCATTTCCGGTCCCGCCGGATGAAGACTTCTCGGCCTAAGCGGCAGCTTAAATTCGAATTCTCAACAATCGGTTTTAATAAACTGTTACAAAGGCCTCTCAGCTTTGCGCCTTGCCTTGAATCGTGTATAGAAGTTAGGAGAGTTTTCCTTTGGCGAGCGAACCCATCATCGATGCGCGTGCGATTGAGAAGTCCTATCCGCAACCGGACGGGACGCGCATTCAGGTCGTAGGACTGACCGACTTTGCCATCGAGCCGGGAAAAATTGTCGCCTTGCTGGGTGCATCAGGCTGCGGCAAGTCGACTCTGCTGCGGATTCTAAGCGGTCTGGCCCAGCCCTCCTCGGGGGCGCTTTTCTGGCATGGCAGGCCATTGAACGGTCAAGCGCCGAACGTCGCGATCGTCTTCCAGAGCTTTGCTCTGTTTCCCTGGCTTACGGTTCTGGAAAATGTGGAAGCTCCGCTGGAAGCCCGCGGCGTGGCCGCGGTTGAGCGCCGCAAGCGAGCGCTGCGCATGCTGGATACGGTTGGACTCGACGGTTTCGAAACGGCCTATCCCAAGGAACTTTCTGGAGGCATGAAGCAGCGCGTAGGCTTTGCGCGCGCTCTGGTGGTCGAACCAGAAGTGCTCTTCATGGATGAACCGTTTTCCGCGCTCGATGTGCTCACCGCGGAAAATCTGCGTGGCGAACTGCTGGAGTTGTGGCTGAATAAAAAAATGCCCACCAGCGCTATTTTCATCGTGACTCACAATATTGAGGAAGCGGTGATGCTAGCGGATCGTATCGTGGTGCTGGGCAGAAACCCGGCTCGCATCCGCTCGGATTTTAATGTTCGGCTGGCGCATCCTCGGGATCGCAAGTCGGGACGTTTCGTCGAGTTGGTCGACTACATTTACAAAATCATGACCGAACCGGATGTAGAGCATGCTCCGCCCGATCCGGAGAGTACCGGAGAAATTGTCGTGCCGGCGGGGGGATTGAAGCGCGCGCAAGCACCGGTGAGAACCACGAAGTATCAAATTCTTCCGCACGCGCGGGTGGGCGGAATAGCCGGATTGCTCGAACTGCTGCACGACCGCGGCGGACGCGAGGATCTTTTTCGCCTCAGCGAAGAATTAGTGATGGACGTGGAAGACCTGCTGCCGATTCTCGAGGCGTGTGTGCTGCTGGGCTTCGCGTGGTTGAAGGAAGGCGACGTTCAGCTCTCCCCGCAGGGAGCGGAATTTGCCGACGCCGATATTCAGACGCGGAAAGTGTTGTTCCGCAACGCCGCATTGCAGCACGTTACCATCCTGAAACAGATTGAAAGTATTCTGAAGCGGAAGGCGGATCATTCGATTTCCGACGAGTTTTTTCACGACATTCTTGACGAACATTTCTCCGAAGAAGAAGTATTGCGACAGTTGGATACAGCCACGAACTGGGGCCGATATGCGGAGATTTTCGATTATGACCGCGAGAGTGGAAAGTTGACCTTAACGGAAGCGGCGCCTGGCGAAGCCGCGGAACACGTTGTTAAGAATGAAAATCCAGCTCCCCCACCAAAAGTCTGACCAAAATCCCAGAGAAAGATATAGAAGAAGCGCTGCATGAAAAAAAGCATCAGCTGGCGAGGATTCTCGGCTTATCGCTTGTGGTCGCAACTGCCCAGCCTTGAAGCCTCGCACCTGCCTGACGTGATCATGTTCGGGGCGGCGATCGCCTTGTTTTATGGAGTGGCCATCGTCGGACGCGACTGGTTAGGCCCGTTCACGCCATCTGTGGAAATTTCGCGCAGTCCGTGGGCGTTGCCCGCCTACGCGGGTTATTCGCTCCTGCGTATCACGATTGCCTACGGATTGAGCCTCGCGTTCGCACTGGCTTACGGCTACGTGGCCGCGTATAACCAGCGGGCTGAGCGCTTCATGATTCCATTGTTGGACGTGCTGCAATCGATCCCCGTACTCGCTTTTCTTCCTCCCGTGATGCTTGCCATGGTCGCGCTTTTTCCTGGACGGCAACTGGGCGTGGAGTTCGGAGCCATACTGCTCATTTTCACCGGGCAAGTCTGGAATATGGCGTTCAGTTTTTACGCCTCGTTGAAGAGCATTCCCAAAGAGATGCGGGAGACGGCTACGATCTACCGCTTCAGCCGCTGGCAACGCTTTACGCAAATGGAATTACCATTCTCGGCCATCGGGCTGGTGTGGAATTCCATGATGTCGGTAGCCGGTGGATGGTTCGCGCTGATGGTTTGTGAAATGTTCGTGCTGGGCCCGCGCGATTTTCGCCTTCCGGGATTAGGTTCCTATCTGCAAACGGCCGCGAGCGCCGGCGATACCGCTTCGATCATCTGGGGCGTCGCTACGATGGTTGCGCTGATCGTAGTGCTCGATCAGTTGGTATGGAGACCGGTAATTGCCTGGGCTGAGAAATTTAAAGTTGAGCAGGTCGAGAGCACGGATGTCCCGCGATCGTGGGTGCTCAATTTCTTGCAGCATTCCGCGGGTCTTTCCAGAATCAGGCAGAAAACTTTGCGGCCGTTGAGCGGGCGTCTACTGCTACATTTCGCGCGGAAGCATTCGGAAGAACGTCCGCAAGAAGCGGTAAGCCCGTGGCGGGAATGGCTGCTCCGTGCGCTCGCTTTCCTGGCGCTGCTGGGAATCGGTTACGCCGTGGTGCGGGTGGCGATCATTCTTGCCGGCCTGCAGGCAGCGGAACTTCACCAGACCGCGTTAGGACTGGGAGCGACTTTTCTGCGAGTGAATCTGGCGCTGTTCCTTGCTGCGCTATGGACGATTCCGGCCGGAGTCGCGATCGGCTTAAATCCTCGACTGGCCCGCGTCGCGCAACCACTCGCACAGATTGCCGCTTCTGTTCCGGCTACCGCGCTGCTGCCAGTAATTCTGCTGGTACTGATCCGCATCGGTGGCGGCCTTGGAATCGCGTCTATTGTCGTTCTGTTGCTCGGGACGCAATGGTATGTGCTGTTCAATGTGATCGCAGGAGCGATGGCAATCCCAACCGATCTGAAAGAATGTTGCTCCGTGTTTCAGGTTCGAGGAATCGAGCGCTGGAAGAAGCTGATCCTTCCGGGAATTTTCCCCTACCTCGTAACCGGCATGGTGACGGCCTCTGGCGGGGCCTGGAATGCGACCATCGTCGCCGAATATTTTCACTTTAAGGGACACATCTACACCACCACCGGCCTGGGCGCCACTATAAGTCAGGCCACCGATGCCGGCGATTTCAAAATGCTCATTGCCGCGACGATCATGATGGCTGCGACGGTAGTGACAATCAACCGGCTGGTCTGGAGGAAACTGTTTGTGCTGGCAGAAACGCGCTTCCGGCTGGAGACTTAAGATCCCAAGAGATGGTGACACCCCTCCCTGCGCTGGCTTTAATTTGGTGACTTTAATTTGGTGACTTGGTTCGGCAGGATGCAGGATCGTGTGGAATCTTTGAGGGCAGTTTCCAACTGCATCCCAAGAGCTGCCAGCTCTTCAGCATTCATCAACCGCTGCATGCGCTCGAAAAGCTGACGCTCTTCTTTGCGAATATGGGCGGAGAGCTGTTGCCCGAGCGCAGACAAACTTTGCACCGAAATACAGCGCGCTTCCGCTTGACGAAACAATTCGCGCAGCAAGCCGTGCTCCACAATCAATTCTTCCACCAGCGGGACTAAATCGGAAAATCGTCGAACAGCTGGGAAAATGACAAGTTCCTCCGCAGCAAAATGAATTTCGATTTCTTGCTCGAAGAGCTGCCCGATCTCAACCTGCCAAGCTTGCAAATCCTTCGCGGGGATGGGCTGCGCGCGATCGATGCGCACGCAGAGCGCTAGCGCCCGCTGATGCTGGTGGGAAAGCGGGATGAGATTCTTGTCGCGCAGCATGATTTTCGAGCCGTCTTTAATCCGACGTCGGGCGCGATCACGATATCGTCACACCAATGGGACTGGTTCCACAGTCTCCGTGACCACTGGCCGCAGTGTTAGCCAGTCGGTGCGAACCCGCTCCCACTCCTGAATCAGCATGCCGTTGGCTTCGAAAAAACTGCGAATGCGGGCTCGCTCCCATCCGACGATCTCTTCCAGAATCGGCGCCAAGACGGCTAAAGCGCTTGTGCTAAGAACGGTGCGCTTTGCAATTTGCGAAACATGCGGTGACTCCGATACCGCGATGGTTAGACCGTCGCGCGCATTCAGCTGCAACATCACATGAATATCGGAGCTGCCGTCTCCCGAATAGATAACGTGATCGGGTCCAGTGACGTGCTGCGCCAGCAACTGGTTCAGCACCGCAACCTTGCCGTAACCGGCGGTCGCCCGAATGATGGTGTCGATCTCGCCGGTAGGCTTGTAGTGAAATTCAGTGCCGAAAATGTGATCCTGCGGGACGATGCCTTCTAGCGCCGAATAAATAACCTCGACGGGCGCCGCCGACAAAACATAGAAATCGAAAAAGTGGCCATCGACGCCGGTTTCAAGAATCTGGTAAAGCAGTTTGATGTCACCTTTGAGGCGAATGCGTTTCCCGACCTCGTGAAGATGTTCTTTCCGAACCTTCGCCTTAAACTCGGGATCATGCAGCAGCAGATAGGCGAGCTCCGCACCCTGCTGCACCAGGTTAATCTTCGCCATGCCTTTGGCTTTACGTTCGAAATCCGCGGTGGGGATGCCGACCAGCTCCGCCAGCACATAACCGGAGTCATTGAAGGTGAGCGTCTGATCGAAGTCGCTCGCAAAAATGTAGCGTTTCAAAGGCTTGTCTGCCATGTGATCCTTAGATTCGCGGTGAGATCAGAGGGCCCATTTAAAGAATCGATAGGAATTATAAGCTGCTCTGTTAAGTCATTGCTAACCAATGGAACATTTGCTGGCGCGGCGGAGTTCGAGCCCACTATGGCGCGCAACCTTTACTAAATTCGCCGACACGTCCAGAATAGAAGTTCCGCTCGCGTTATAGAGAGTGTGCGGGACCGGCAGTGTCATAGCCGAATTGAAAACATAAACTACAGGAGCCCTCATGCTTGCATCTGGTGAACTTATTCGTTCGATGAATTACGTGGAAGACATTACCACTACGCTGCGCCGCATCTGCATTGCGATTCCCGCGATGAACGTCGAAGAGCGCAAGCGTCTGGC
>JBAVGI010000518.1:0-7459 GCA_049684755.1 Candidatus Sulfotelmatobacter sp. | reverse complement strand
AAGCCGCCGCAAAGGCAGCTATCCTCGCGGAATGCGACCGATTAGCCGAAGCCGGTATCACGTTTGTAGCGGTGCATTTCGACGGCTCAGGCGATGAAGGCGTGAACGAAGACATCAAGTGCTACGCCACCAAGGATTACGCTTACGAAGAAAGCGAAGTTCAGGCCGTCAACTTCTCGCACCAGCAGGAACACTTCGAGGCGCTTGTCCCGTACGGATATGAGAACGACTGTGGAGGCTTCGGCGACGTGATCTTGAACGTGAAAACCCGCAAGATCACGGTTGAACGCAATGACCGCTTCGAGGACTACACGACCTCGACCTACGAGGTGTAGTCATGGCCCACCCGTTGAAACACGCGGAAAGCAGTGCCCGGAAATTTGGCGGCAAGGCCGAGGACTACCTAGCGATCCACAACTGGTTCGACGAATCAAAGTCGTTTTTCACAGACTTCAGGCATCGCGCGCTTCGACACCACGCCGAAGGAATTTTCTTGTGCGAGCGTATCTTCGGTGTCGCAATCGTCAACAACGAAGGCAAACAGGTGCCAGTGCGCTACATCGGAGAACAGCATGTGCGCGAGGATCTGGGGCGCATACCCACCGCCCAAGACTGGCTGTCCCAAATCAAGCCTGCCCGCTGGATGTACGGTCGCCGTCTTGAGCAGGCCGATTCAGAGCTCCATTCCTAACGAGACCTAATTCCCAAAGTACCAATGCGGGAGCACGCTTCGTGGTGTGTTCCGGTCCGCCGCCTTTAGCACAGATCCGACTTTGTCCGTTGAAAAACTAAGGCAGTGTTTGTGACTGCCTACTCCTTCCACCGCCCAACGAGGTATCTGGTTATGACAGCAGCAGTAGCACCAAGTGTATTTGCTCCTCCCAATCCACCTCCGTCTGAGAGCCCCACATTACTTAACTTGCTCATCGCGGACGATGACCGCTTGGTCCGCGACGCTTGCCGCGAAGCGGCTACCGCTCTCGGATACCACACAAGCACGTCTCAGTCCGCCGAGCAGGCGCTTTGGCTGATCGGCTCCCAAGCTATCGATATCGTCCTTCTTGACTTGAACCTGACTGACGCAGGCAGGCTGGACATATTGCGCGAGATCAAGCATCGACGTCCAGATATCGAGGTCATTGTCGTCAGTGCGAATGCCACCGTCGATTCGGCAGTGCAGGCGATGAAGAACGGCGCCTACGAGTACCTGGCCAAGCCCTTCGGCCTGCGAGAATTGAAACTCCTGCTGGAAAGAGTAGGAGCCCACCTCAAGCACAAGGTCGAAAATCGCAGATTCAGTGAGACGATCAAGTCCGACAAGGGTTTTGGCAGCATCATTGGCCGTGCGCCGGAGATGGATACGCTCTATCGCATCATCGGTAAGGCAGCGCAGAGTGCTCACCCGGTGTTAATTCTCGGCGAGAGTGGCACCGGCAAGGAGATGGTCGCCCGTGCCATCCACTATTCCGGCCCATTTGGTGACAAGCCATTTATCCCAGTGGACTGCGGCTCTCTGGTCCCTACCCTGATCGAGAGTGAACTGTTCGGATATGTGAAGGGCGCGTTTACCGGTGCCACGCAATCCAAACCAGGACTGCTGGCGATCGCCGAAGGCGGAACAGTCTTTCTGGACGAAGTGGGCGAACTATCCGTCGATCTTCAAGCGAAACTGCTGCGGGCTCTTCAGGAAAAAGAGATTCGGCCAGTCGGCAGCACGAAACAAGTTTCCATCAATGTGCGCATTCTGGCGGCAACGAATCGCGACTTGGAGCAGGCCGTCGCTCAAGGTGAGTTCCGCCGCGATCTGTATTTCCGCCTTAATGTCTTGAGCTTGCGAATTCCGCCGTTGCGGGAGCGGCGTGAGGACATTCCGCTTCTCGCTGAGACTCTTCTCGCCCGCGTTTCGCGTGTTTCCGGGAGGAAGCATGAACTGAGCAATGATGCCATCAAAGCGCTACTGGCTTACGACTGGCCGGGCAATGTGCGGGAACTGGAAAACTGCATCGAGAGATGCTGCGCCATGAATTCCGGCCCAGTGATCGGCACCGCCGATCTGCCCGTGTCCGTAGTTGGCGCGTCGGCGCAACCGGTTAACGGAGGCCCAGAAGGGAGGATTGCGCCCATCTTCGATCTGGAGAAGCAGGCCATCCTCGGGGCCATTGCGCAGTTACGCGGTGACAAGTTGATGGCTGCGAAGCTGCTCGGCATCGGTAAGACCACTCTCTACCGCAAGCTGAAAGAATATGGGGAGAGCACAGTAGCTCTTCAACGATAAGCATCAGCCTGCCGAAACACACTCTCCGGTCCCACGCGCGCCGTTCCCCACTCCGTAGTTATCCAGCAGCATGCTGTCGACTAACAGCCAAGGAGGTGCTTGTGAAGACTTGCATCTCCGCGGTCCAACACTTACGACCACTCCGGGGCGGCGCACAGGCCCATCTGCTAAGGGCATCTGACGGGGCCTGCTACGTCACTAAGTTCCAGAACAATCCCCAGCATATCCGAGTGCTTGCGAACGAGATGTTAGCCACTAACCTGGGTCGGGCGCTGGGGCTGCCGATGCCACGGGTAGAAGTCATTGAAGTTTCTGACTGGCTTATCGAACACACCGAAGACCTCCGAATCAGTCTTGGTGGCGCCAAGATCCCGTGCCGGAGCGGCAAGCAACTGGGATCGCTGTACGTGGGCTCGGAGAGTCCGGGCATGACATTCGACTATTTGCCTCGCGAGTTGCTTCAGAGAGTCGTCAATATTGGTGACTTTGCGCGGGCTCTTGTCCTAGACAAGTGGACCTGCAAACAGCGATGGACGACAGGCTATCTTCTGTCGCAAGACCTTGCGGAGCCAGCGCCACTACGCAACCTTCATCGATCAGGGGTATTGCTTCAACGCCAGCGAATGGAGCTTCCCAGACTATCCCTTGCGAGGCGTATACGCGAACAACTGTGTATACGAGGGTGTGATGGGATGGGAGGCGTTTGAGCCGGCGCTCAGTCGAGCCGAAGAGATGGATGCTCACACCATTTGGCGGTGTGCTGCTGATATCCCCGAAGAGTGGTACGAAGGAGATCGAGACGGCCTGAATAGGTTGGTAGAGGCACTGCAGCGCCGCCGTGGGGCGATTCGACATTTGATCACCGAGTTTCGCAGATCGAGCCGGAACCCATTTCCGAGTTGGCGTGAATCGCCCGCGAATTCTGCCATGCCTGTTGCGGCTACCGATCGATCGCTTGAGGCGCAGCGTTTGTAGTTGAGACCCGCCGTAATCTTCGGGCGTTTGGCACTAAGCGCTAGAAAAGGAGGATCAGTATGGTCGAGCACAATCCTCCGCCTTCTGCCGATAGCCCCCGCCCTCCAGTAATTCCCCTGCCAATTGCGCTCTATGTCTCCGGTGAACTCATTTTTGAGCTCTATGACGGGGGACGGCCCTGCCGTAGATTTTCGATCCGTTGGGAGAGGCTCGTGCCAACGATAGACAACGTGCCGGAGACAAAGAGATCCCAGGCGGTTTTGCGGACACACCCGGATTAGTGCCTGCGTTCAATGACCCGCCTAACGCGGACTTCCACCTGATCGCCAATGGTTGAGAAATGAGGATGGCAATGAGAATTCGTGTGACCACGAGGGCCGATTTGTTTGAGGAAAGAAAACAACAACATATCGAGCGCGGCTACCGAATTGAAGATGAGCGGCCAACCCCTGTGAATGGTCTTTGCTCGTTCATCGCCGTGAGCGAGATAGCCGACTCAGGCGGAGTCGGAGACCTCGTGGCACAAGCGCTCAATGGGATGGCGAGATGAGACCACATGGACAAACCAAGCTGGGATTTTTCCCGTTGCCCGTACGGGAGGCCGCACGACTGAAGAATTGGCTTGCCTTCGCATCCGAGTTCTCGGCACTCGATCCCTGCGTAGGGGATGGCATGGCGTTCACTCACTTGCTGCATGGCGTCACCGCTCATCGCTATGGCATCGAGATCGACGCCAATCGGGCAGAACAAGCGAAAGGACTCGGAATCGAGACTTTGCAGGCCAACACCATGGATGTGAAATGCCCGCCGGAGGCCGTATCCTTGCTTTATCTGAACCCTCCGTACGATTGGGAATCCGGGGAGAGCAACAACCAGAGATTGGAATCGGTCTTCCTGGAACACACCTATCGCTGGCTCAAGGCTGGCGGTGTGCTCCTACTCGTAATTCCGCAGCCGCGATTGGCAAAATGCGCGAGGCTGTTGAGCGAACATTTCACCGATTTGCGCGTTTTCCGACTCACCGACCCGGCCTGCCTGCAATACAAGCAGATCGTAGTGCTAGCGACCCGTCGCAAACGACATGCCCGGGTTTCAGATGCTGTCTTGTTGGATGAAGTGCGCTACCTCGAAGCGCTGGCAACGAGGGCTGAGCTTGAGCCTCTCCGTGACACTGCTGAGGTTCGTTACGAAGTTCCTGCGTCGGAGCCGGCTCTACTGACAAACATGGGCATCCCATTGGACGAAGTGGAGGACTTGTTGCTGGAATCCGCCGCATATCGTCAGGCGGGCCGCGTGCTTCTGCCCAAGCTAAATGACGTTCGAGGCCGGCCGCTCACGCCGCTGCACGGTGGGCATGTCGGACTGCTCTGCACTGCCGGAATGCTCAACGGCGTATTTGGAGAAGGCGAGGCCCGGCATATTGCCCACTGGCGTTCGGTCAAGTTCACCGACCATTGGGAAGAGGAGGAAGAGGACGGAATCAAGATCCTGCATGACCGGGAAAGGTTCTCGCATGAGCTGACCCTTGTTTTTGCCAATGGAAAGACCCAGGTTCTCACTCACGAAAAGAAGGAGTCAGAATGAAAAATGCACACCTTCGATTCGGTTGGCTGACCTACGTGAAGAGCACGGAGAAGACTACCACCAGCATCAAACTGCGACTGGATCGCTTTATCGGGGAAGTGTTGCCTGATCCTCCACGCCAGGCTAAGGCCCATCTCATTTCCGTGATCGGTGGGGACACGCAGGTGGCGGCCGTCAGCGCCGCGATCTCTCTGGGAGACAGGTTCATGGTGGAAGGGGCAGGTGTACAGCCGATTCGAGTATGTCTCGAACGAAACGCGCAGTGTTTCAAAGGCTCGGTACAGCTCGCTGGGCGCAAGAAGCCCCTGCGTCACCTTATCGCGTTGTCGGAAGAGTTCGCTTCGAGTAACGTGTCGGCAGGTTCAGGACGAACTCTGCTGGCAAGCTCGGACAACGGATTCATCTGGGCCTCTCTCGCCCATATTCACGGAATCCCCGGAATACCGGAATGGGCTGACTGGTTCGCTAGAGAACTGGACACGCATAAAGCGATCATCCGCGCTCTCGGTATCGGATGTGCTCCGGTGCTGGTCAAAGGCGAGAAGGAACAGTTTCTTTCCTGGCTCGGTTGGGGCGTTGAGAGTGGAGCCGTCAGTCTTCCGGCTGAAACTGGTTCGATCCGCTGGCCGGGTTTGAGTCTGCAAGACCTCTTCCTGCCGGCCAACTAGCCTTCCGCACCACCCATCTTCTCTCTTTTCTCTCTCTCCTTTTTTGTCTCGTTCTCTTCCGCAAATCCCTCCCCGTACCAGAGGACTTCCATGCCTGAACTGTCCACAATTTACGACTACATGAGACGTCACGCGGCGCTCTTGGGAGACCGCATTCTGCAGGAGTATCCGGCGCTCCACCAATTCGACGATGTAGTTTCACCTCGGGTTGAAGGGCTGCTACGAACACCTTTCCCTGCACAAACGATCGCCATCATGGGAGTGGCCAAACGCTGGCAGCAGGCGCGGACATCGATGGTGGTCGCGGAATGCGGTACCGGCAAGACATTGATCTCGCTGGGAGCCATTCATGTCCACAGCCGAGGAAATCCGTTTACCGCCTTAGCGATGGTTCCGCCACACCTGGTCGAAAAGTGGGCGCGCGAGGCGTTTCTGACATTGCCGGGGCTACGCGTGTTCCTGATCGATGATTTGCGAAATGGCGGTGATGAGAACAAAGCCCACGGAGTAAACGAAGTGCGGTTGAGGCAAGGCCGCATTACGCGGGAAGGGCTGCGCACGACTTTGAGTGAGCTGCGGTTGCGCAAGGATTCGTCGAGTTCCCGGAAACGCTGGCTGTCGATTTGCGGGAGGCCATCCTTATTTATTGTCGGACGTGAACGAGCGAAGCTTGGCTATTTCTGGCGCCATGCTTACCGGGTGCCACGCTCTGGCCCGTACGTTGGCTGTGTGGTGAATTCGGATACGGGCAAGCCGGTGATCGTGGACGACAGCCGACTGACCGCAGGCGAGTTTGAGAAGGTCAAAATTGCCGAGACCATTGAGACCAGGGGAGAGAAGTCTTGTCGCCCACTGCACAGCCCGCTGTGGCAGGCGGACTCGGACAAGATCCGCCGCATGGCTCCGATTGAGTTCATCGGGCGCTACATGCCGGAATGGTTTGACTATGCGATTTGCGACGAGATTCACCAACTGGCCGGCGATACCGCTCAGGGGAATGCCCTGGGCACTCTGGCCTCATGCACCGACCGGATCGTTGGGCTGACCGGCACGCTCCTCGGTGGCTATGCGGATGATCTATTCAACACGCTCTTCCGTCTCGAAGCGAGGAGGATGAAGGAGCATGGCTACGAATGGGGCACGACGGGGCGCAGTTCCTTCATCCAGGATTATGGAGTCCTGGAAACCATCACCAAGGTCGAACCCGCCAACAATGCCTGCTCCAAGGCCAAAGCGACCAGCACGGTCCGACGCAAGCCTGGGGCGTCGCCGCTGTTGTTTGGCGAATTTCTCATGCAACTGTGCGCCTTTGTGTTTCTGGAGGACATCTCGGGAGAACTTCCGCCATACGAGGAAACCTATCTGAGCGTGCCGATGGACGCTCCCATGCAGGAAGCGTACCGCGAACTCGAAGAGGACATGCGGAAGGCTTTGAAAGCCCACAGGGGCAACCGTTCGGTCTTGAGCACGATGCTGAATACCCTGTTGCTGTATCCCGATCACCCGTACGGGATTGGTACGTTGTACGGCACTGAGTTCGATCCTGAACTCAAGCGCCGGGTCCGATTCGTGATTGCAGAACCCCGTGACCTCCCCGAGGACCACATTTACTCCAAAGAACGGAGATTGATCGAGGAGATTAAGAAAGAGTTGGCGGAAGGACGGCGGTGTCAAGTCTTTGCCGTGTATACCCAGAAGCACGACGTTACAGCCCGGCTGCAACGAATCCTGGGCAACGAAGGGCTTCGGACAGCAGTGTTGCGCGCGAGTGTGGACACCTCGAAGCGCGAAGCTTGGTACGCCAGACAAGTCAAAGACGGAGTCCAGGTCGTGATCTGCCATCCCAAGTTGGTGGAGACCGGTCTCGATCTGCTGGACTTTCCGACCATCATTTTCTACGAGTCTGGATATTCGCTACACACCTTGCGGCAGGCCAGCCGCCGGTCGTGGAGGATCG
>JBAVGI010000517.1:0-2264 GCA_049684755.1 Candidatus Sulfotelmatobacter sp. | reverse complement strand
AGCGACCTCATCAAGGAGTTCGTCTGAGGCAGGCATGTCTCTGGTCCCGTTGACATCGCTCTTTCTCAGGCGCGTGCTGCGCAGGCCCGCAACGCTGGCCGATGTCAGTGCGCGCACCTGGAGTCTGTGCGCCGCCGAGGTGACGACCGTGCCGCCGGCGATCTACCTGGAAGCGGACCTCGACAGGGTTTTGGGCCTCAACCCCGACACGAGCAGGGAGCTCGAGTCGCGGCGCATCACGGGAGGGAAGGTGGAGCACGCCGCGACGAGGGTATATGCCATCGCGCGCATTCACCTTCTTCGGGGATGCCTCTACGCGGGTCCCTGCAAGCATCAGCTGCTGGAACGACGGGAAAGCTCCACGCGCGAAGAAGAGCCCCGGGCGGAGAAATCGGGCGCGTTGGCCTGCACGCAGTACGGCAACATGTTCTTCGGACACTGGCTGCTCGATGATCTGAGCCTGCATCTGGCGGCGGAGAGGCTCGATCGGCCCGTCGTGGTCGCGCGGCCCGCGTATCGCCATGAGCCGGGTTACCGCGGTCTGCTCAATGTCGAGGGACACCCGTGCGCCGCAGGCGTATTCGAGCAGTTGCTGGTATTGGAGGATTATGGTCAAAACTCCCACAGGAGGCGTCGCCACCAGGAGTTGCGCGCGCGCCTGAGATCCCGCGTTCCGGACGGTGGCGCCGACAGGGTGTACATTCGCAGAGGCGTGCTGGGCGCGCGTCAGCGCCGGGCTCTCGCCAACGGGGGCGAGGTCGAGCAATTCCTGACGTCGCAGCGGATCAAGGTCATCGACCCGGACGGGATGTCGTCGGCGGAGATTGCCCGCGAGCTCCTCGGAGCGAAGCTCGTGATCGGCACCGAGGGAAGCCATCTGGCGCACGCGCTCTACGCCATGCGCGAGGGCGCGGTGCTCTGCGTGCTGCAGCCGCCCGACCGATTCAACAACATCTTCAAGGACTACACCGACTGCCTCGACATGCGCTATGCTTTCGTGACCGGGGCGCCGGCCGAGGGCGGGTTCAGCATCGACACCGACAACCTCGCGAGAGCGCTGGACCGCATCGGGACCACGGCGACCCTTTAGAGGCGGCATGTCCCTGGTTCCACTGACTTCGCTGGTGCTGAGGCGCGTATTGCGCAGGTCGACGCCTCTGGCCGCGATCAGCGCAAAGACGTGGACGCTTTGCGCGGCGGAAGTGTCGGCGGTGCCGCCAGCGATCCATTTGCCGGACTCGCTCGACAGGGTCACCGGCGTCATGAGCGATACGAGCATGGAGAGCGAGTTGCGCCGTATTCGCGGAGGCAAAGTCGAGCACGCCGCGACCGTCGTGCACACGGTGGCTCGCGCCCGCCTGATCCGCGGGAGTCTCTATGCGGGCGCATGGAAGCATCCGCTGCTCGAGCGGACTCAACCTGTCGCGCGGCAGGAGGAGATCCGGCGGGGAACGAGCGGAGCGCTGGCGTGCTCCCTCTATGGAAATATCTATTTCGGCCACTGGCTCCGTTGCGACGCCACTTTGATGCTGGCGGCGGAGAGCCTCGATGAGCCGGTGATCGTGGCCAGGGCCGCGTACCGTCATGAGCCGGGTTACCGCCGTCTGCTCGATCTGGAGAGGCGCACGTGCACGGCCGCGGTGTTCGAGCGCCTGCTGGTGCTGGAGGATTTCGGACAGAACTCCTTCAAGCGGCGGCGCTATCGGGAGCTGCGCGCGAGATTGCGCGCCCGCCATCGCGAGGGCAGGGGTGGGATGGTGTATCTGCGAAGGGGAGTCATCGGCGGCCGGGAACGGCGGGCGCTGCTCAATGCGCCCGAGGTCGAGCGCTTTCTGATCTCGCAGGGAGCCCGGATCATCGATCCGGATCACATGTCGGCAGATGAGATCGTGCGCGAGGTCATGGGCGCGAAGGTCGTCTTCAGCACGGAGGGAAGTCACATGGCGCATGCCATCCATGCCATGGCGGACGATGCGGCGTTGTGCGCGTTCCAGCCGCCGGGGCGATTCAACAACGTCTACAAGGACTACACCGACTGCCTCGGCATGCGCTACGCCTTCGTGATCGGCAGGCCGGCCGAGGGGGGCTTCACGGTCGACACCGAGGACATCGCGAGAACTCTGGACCTGGTGGCGAGGCAGATCGGGCTCTGATGGCCGACACGCGCATCCGTTGGATGGATGGTCTCCGAGGGGTGGCGATCGCCGCGGTGAAGCGCCGCTGATCCTGGCTCCCGCCGCCCGCGGGGTCTGGCTATCAGACTC
>JBAVGI010000516.1:0-2738 GCA_049684755.1 Candidatus Sulfotelmatobacter sp. | reverse complement strand
TGCCGAAAGGCACGAGATCGCCATAAATCTTTCGCCCTCGCATGCGCGGGCTCGAGTAATCCGTCTTGATGCTTTTTCCGCCGCCGAGATCGCACGTAGCTGAGGCTGCGGGGCTGGGCTTAGCTTTGCCTTCACCCATCTGTGCCATCGCCACAGTGGTGAACGCGATGATCAATAGTGCTGAGACGACAATTCGTTTTCGCATTGGTTTCTCCTGTGAATTATTTCGTATGGCCAAACATTAGACGCGGGACAAGCAACAATGACAGCAGGCAACGATTATGACGCATTCCCGGCAGCGGTTACAATCGTCGCATGCCGGTATTCGATGACAAGCGCGATGAATTGGAACATTACGAAACCATGATGGGCGTGCCGCGCGGGCGCCTGGCGGTCACCATGGACACGATCACCGATGCCATGGCGCTGGTCGGCCAACACGGAGTTTACTGCCAAAGCCAACGCTGGCCTGGCAAACCGGTCATGGATATCCAGATCATCATGAAGAGCCTGACCGACGCAAAAGAGCTAATACAAAGTGTAATGGAAGAGTTGAAGGGCAAAATCGACAAGTGATTTTGCCCTTTCGCGAGAACAGTTCGAGAGATAGTTTTATTTCCCCGTCCGAATCCGCATACCGTAGAACGAACGGTATACGAAGAAGAACGACACGGCGAAGAATGCTAACGCCAATATGTTGGTGACCGTCGCACCTTGATCGTGCGTAAGGGTGACCGCCAGTTCCACCGCCAATAATCCAAACAGCGTGGTGAATTTGATCACGGGATTCAAGGCCACGGACGAAGTATCCTTGAACGGATCGCCGACGGTGTCCCCGATTACGGTGGCATCGTGCAGTGGAGTCCCTTTCTGCTTCATTTCAACTTCCACAATCTTCTTTGCGTTATCCCACGCAGCGCCGGCGTTCGCCATGAAGATGGCCTGGTAGAGGCCGAATATGGCGATCGAGATCAGATAGCCGACAAAGAAGAATGGTTCCACAAAGGCAAAGGCCAACGTGCCGAAGAATACGGCGATAAAGATATTCAACATGCCTTTCTGCGCGTACTTTGTGCAGATGGCGACTACAGCTTTGCTGTCGGCGACGGAGGCTTTCTCCACGCCTTCCAACTTGATGTTGGCTTTGATGTATTCAACTGCGCGATATGCGCCCGTCGTAACCGCCTGCGTGGATGCGCCTGTGAACCAATAAATCATCGCGCCGCCAGTAATAAGTCCGAGGAAGAATGGAGCATGAAGCAGCGAAAGTTTATCCACGTCCGCAGTGAGGCCGCTGGTGAGCGCCATGATGATAGAGAAAATCATGGTAGTCGCGCCCACCACCGCTGTGCCGATCAGTACAGGTTTCGCAGTGGCTTTAAATGTGTTACCCGCGCCGTCGTTAGCTTCGAGCAGGTGTTTGGCGCGGTCGAAGTTGACGGCCATGTTGAAATCTTTCCTCACCTCAGCCTCGACGTTCGGCACCTGCTCGATCAAGGAAAGCTCATAGACCGATTGCGCATTGTCGGTAACGGGGCCGTAGGAATCCACTGCAATGGTGACGGGACCCATGCCCAGGAATCCAAAGGCAACAAGCCCGAAGGCGAAGACCGCAGGTGCCAGCATGGTCGCAGCCGCGGCGAGGCCCATCGTGCTGAAGTAGTAGCCGATGGCCATCAATAGCACCATTGACAAGCCCAGGTAATAGCCGGAGAAATTTCCGGCGACGAATCCGGAAAGAATTCCGAGCGAAGCGCCGCCTTCTTCTGCCGAAGTCACCACTTCTTTCACATGGCGCGACTCCGTCGAGGTAAACGATTTCACTAACTCCGGAATCAGCGCTCCCGCCAGCGTTCCGCAGGAAATGATCACCGCTAATTTCCACCACTGCGAAACGTCGCCCCCGAGTTCGGGAATGATGAAGTACGAAACCAGGAAGGTCAGGGCAATAGAAACAATCGAAGTCAGCCAGACCAGCGATGTGAGCGGAGTTTCAAAATTCATTTCATCCGCTTTGCCAAAGCGCGCCTTGGCAATGATTGCGTTCAAGAAATAGGAAAGAGAGCTAGACACCAGCATCATCACGCGCATCACGAAGATCCAGACCAGCAATTGAACCTGCACCGTAGGATTCTTGACGCCGAGAAGAATAAAAGTGATCAGGGCGACGCCAGTCACGCCGTACGTTTCGAAGCCGTCGGCGGAAGGCCCGACGGAGTCGCCAGCGTTGTCACCCGTGCAATCGGCGATAACGCCGGGATTGCGGGCGTCGTCTTCTTTGATCTTGAAGACGATCTTCATCAGATCGGAGCCGATATCGGCAATCTTGGTAAAGATGCCGCCAGCGATACGGAGCGCTGCCGCGCCTAGAGACTCGCCGATGGCGAATCCGATGAAGCACGGGCCCGCGTAATCTCCAGGAATGAACAGAAGAATAATCAGCATGATCAGCAGTTCGACGCTGATCAGCATCATGCCAATGCTCATGCCGGCTTCGAGCGGAATCTGATAGACCGGGAATGGCTTGCCGGGAAGAGATGCGAAGGCGGTCCGCGAGTTGGCGAACGTGTTCACGCGGATGCCGAACCATGCCACGCCGTAGCTGCCCGCTATACCAACCAGACTGAAAGCCAGAATGATGGCGACGCGAGCGGCTTCCATGTGCTCGAGCAGGCCGAAATAAAGCAGGATGACGACCGCAATAAAAGCCCACAACAACAGAATGAACTTGCCTTGGG
>JBAVGI010000515.1:0-1702 GCA_049684755.1 Candidatus Sulfotelmatobacter sp. | reverse complement strand
CAATGCGCTTGGAAGCTTCATCGGGTGCCTTGAAGGCGCTATTGCGGTCGGGAGAATCGGTGAGCACAATGGCGGCAACTTTTTCGGCTGGAACCTCCAGGTACGGTGTGCCAATTCGCTGGCCGGGATGCACCAAAGGAATCGGCCCGCGATTGGGTGGCGGCTCCAGCCCGTAGTAAATGTCGTGCATACCCTCAAGCGCGGCCGGCTGCCAGGAATTAACCTCCAGAATCACGCGCTCCGCCTGGTCGACCCATGTCTTGTTATTGCCGATCGAGGAGCTTGGTATCAGGCGTCCGTCTTCCAGAACAGCAGTGACTTCGATCAGCGCAACGTTGAGCTTGCCGAGAAATCCATATTCGACGAACTGAGCCACATGGCTGAGATGGATATCCATGTAATCCATTTCGCCAGCATTGATGCGCTTCCGCGTCTCCGGGTCGGATTGGTAGGGCAGCCGTAGATGAATGCCTCCCGCCATGGCGAGCGCTCCATCCAGCTCCGGCCCGGTGGACGCTCCCGTAAACACGCTGACCTGAAATTTCTGTCCGCGGAAGTTCGCGTCCGCAATGCGGCGCGCCAGCTCAATCGGAACCGACTTGGGATATCCGGAACCGGTGAAGCCGCTCATACCAACCTGATCGCCGGACTTGATCAGAGATGCGGCTTCATCAGCGCTCATGATCTTCCGCGCCAGTTTCGAATTTAGAACCCGGGTTGAGGTCGGAGAAACAATAGTGGACATGGCGAAAGCCCTTCGACAGAGAATGACTTTATTCCGCATTAACTTTACGGGTGGCGCTTCCATGCGTCTGTGAGCTACATCACATTTGCGGAAATACCCCTTAACGCCGGGCACGCGGGGCACTTTGCACTCTCGCGTATGATATTTTCGATGATTCGTACCCGCGCTGCAGGGGTGCTCGAAATGGACGGCGGTGAGTCCCAGAGAAAGTTATGAACAAGAAATTCCGTGTTTTTGCGACTTGCGATATCGGAGAAGCGCTCGATGTACTGCGCAAACGTGGTTACGAACTGGAAGTCTATCCCCAGCCGGAAGCGCCGCCGAAGAGCCTTATCGTCGACAAAGTAGCTCACAGTGGTCGAGCTGACTTCCGAGAATGGCTCGTCAAATGACCTGCCCCCAATTTCCGTTCATCTGAGAACACGACAGCTTTCTGCCGCTCCCTCTCCGGGTTGAGCCGGGATGGGGGAGCGCGAGGGGCAAGGGACGGCGTTTTTGAGTCCCTTGCCTCTCGCTCAGCTGTGTAGAGGCTTGCTGCCTGCGCCGCAAACTCTTTCGGAGTTTTGTAACCCAAACTGCTGTGCGGACGCTCCTCGTTGTACTCGATCTTCCACGCCGCGATCTTCCGCCGCGCGTCGAACAAGTTTTGAAACCAGCTCACGTTCAAACATTCATCCCGCAGCCGTCCGTGAAAACTCTCCACTCGCGCGTTCTGCGTCGGCTTGCCCGGTTGTATGTGCAGCAACTGGGGAAACCGGGGACGTGGGGAAACCGGGGACAGACGGAACGGTTCCCCAATTTTGGTGAATGGGAATTAGCGAACGTCCCGTCTGTCCCCAGTTTTCTAAAATGGTAGCCCGATGGTAGCCAGTTTAGGAGCGGGTAGAAGCGCAGTTTGAATATATATATATTTCTAGGGCGCGGCTATCGCCATGGTCGGCGTGTGTCCGATCGACG